>JAQXBT010000023.1 GCA_029252265.1 Flavobacteriaceae bacterium
TTTTTGGTGTTTGTTATCCTGCAAATAATGCAGCAAAACCAATACCTTCAATAAGTGCAGCTGCGATTAACATCGCTGTTTGGATTTTACCAGATGCTTCTGGCTGACGTGCAATTGCTTCCATGGCTGATCCACCAATTCTACCAATTCCCATTCCTGCTCCAATAACGATTAAACCTGCTCCGACAATACTTGGAATTTCCATAATATATATAATTAAAAATTAAACATTCAATTTATTAATGTGCATGATCGTGATCATGCTCTTCTACTGCCGAGCCAAAATACAAAGCTGACAACATGGTAAATATATAAGCCTGTAAGGCTGCTACTAATAATTCTAAAATCCCTAATAAAAAGGCCAACACAAAAGACAATGAACTCCCTAACCAGCTTTTGAAAATAAACATCAAACCTATTAGACTCATCAATACGATATGTCCGGCTGTAATGTTTGCATACAAACGAATCATTAATGAAAATGGCTTGATAAACGTTCCTAGTAACTCGATTGGAGCTAAGACTAAACGCATCAATTTTGGCACACCTGGCATCCAAAAAATATGCATCCAGTAATCTTTTTTTGCTGTAAAAGTTGTGATTAAGTAGGTTAGCATTGCCAAGCAAAACGTCACCGCAATATTGTTTGTGACATTAATTCCCAAAGGTGTCAGTCCTAATAAATTGATGGTCCAAATAAAGAAAAAAACCGTTAATAGAAAACTCATATAACGTTTGTAATGTTTTTTTCCAATGTTTGGAATCGCGATATCATCTCGGACATACAGTACAATTGGCTCAAGAATTCTACCGATTCCTGAGGGTACCGAAGACGATTTATATGTTTTGGCCATTTTAGAAAACACCACAAATAACAACAATGAGACTAACATTATTGTAAAAACATTTTTGGTGATTGAAAAATCTAGTGGTTTTATGTTGGTAGCATGCTGATGGTCGTCATAAGCAATGGTCCCTTCAGCGTCTGTTCTGTAAATTTTCCCGTGATCTAGCTTGTAATGTGCGTCCCTTACGTGTGCTACCGACTCGCCGTGGTGTAGTTTAGAGGATGAAAAAACCTGAAGTCCATTATCCCATAAAATTACTGGTAAAGGAAAACCGATGTATTTATGTACACCTTCATCCGTTGTGTAAGAGTACAAGCTGAAGTCGTAAGTATCCTCTAAGTGATGTTGGATATACGCTTTGATTTCGGATTTAATATCCGTTTCAGTTCCTTTTTCACCTGCAATAGATAAAAAAGGGAGTAGAAAAAATAATATTGTAATTAATCTGATTGTTAATTTACTTCGCATAACACTGTTTAATGATCACTTAAAAATCGCTGCAAAGTTATGGTTTTATCTCAAAAACAAAAACAATTTTAGGCTTTATTTTATACCTAAATTAGTCGAAGGTAATTAATACTATTATCTATATTTCATTGAGCCATTTACTTAAAAAATAGGTCTCGAAAATTAAACAAATTCCATAGGGTATAAAAAATATTAAAAATTCAAGCGTTTCGATCGTTCCGTCGGCTTTATATGCACCATGGAATACAAGGAAAAAAGCTATAAACTTAACAAAACTACTACCAAGAAACAAAAACCCTATCTGGTTGCTATAAGAATCTTTCAGTTTATATAAAGTAGTCACTATGAGAATCGTTAAAAGTGTGTTTATAGAGTAAGATGCTAAAATTTTGTGATCAAAAAGTGGGAGATCTACGTTTTGAAGTATAAATAAATGAATCGCAAACACCAAGAATATGACTAAAAGTAAGCGGCTCGAGAATAGAATTATTGGGTGTTTTAACATAAATATAGTAGAGGTGTTTTAGTATTTAATTCTATTGAGTTGCTTCAGGACAACATAAAGTGAGAGTGCCACCCCTATAAGCGTAGAAAGAATTAGGAATAACTTATGGTCTGGGTTATAAGATTGATCTAACCACTTCCCTAATTGAACAAACAAATAGATAATAACACCCATCTGAATCCCAATTCCAGATAGTACGGCGAGTTGTTTAAGCGGATTGTCCAGTTTTAGAAGTGTTTTGAGGGGTTACAGATGCTACCTCGTTTTTCAATTCTTTCACAGAGCCCTTCATCGAACAGTTAGCGTTAAATGAGGCCCCAGGTTCTACGGACAGTTTCCCTATCTGAACCTCCCCTTCAACCTGTGCTGATGAACGTAAACTAAGTGTGTCCGAAACACTTAAAGTTCCTTTAAACTTCCCTTCGATATCTGCATTGTTACAAGTTAAAACACCGTCTATTTCACCTGTTTTTCCGATGACAACTTTTCCTGAAGTTTTCAATGATCCAGTAATAGCGCCTTCGACTCTAAAATCGCCTTCACTGGTTAAATCACCACTAAAAGTGGTTCCTAATGCGATGGTGTTTTGTTGTGAAAATGAATTAAGATTAGATTTTGAATTTTTGTTATCTGTAAACATAAGAGTCTTGTTTTATTTGATTGAATTTATGTAAGCTTCTAAATTTTTATGGATTTGAACCGTTTGATAATTTTTGGAAGAAATCCCTAAAGGTGGTTTAGATTTTATAAGATCATTTTTCGTTTTTAGGATTTCTGCGAATCCTGTGGCACTTTGAACGCTTTTTAGTCCATGAACCACAACAAAGATAGTGTTTGTATCGTAACGATCTTTAGAAATGCTCCAATTAAAACCTTCAACTTCTTCAACAGCAGCGCTTAACGACTCTTTAAACACCTTTAACCCTTCTGTTTCCGATGCATCAAACTTAAAAATAGCTTTGAAATTAGTTTGAGTGGAATCCTGTACAAACGCTGGATTTTCTAACGCAGGAATGACGGTTGTATACATTTGAGCGGCTTTTTTACCTTCAATGCTACTCGGGTAATTTAATGCCACAAAATTTAACCCTTCTTTGTAGGATTCAAAGCCAAATAATCGAGCTTTAGCCGTCACTTTCAAAAGCTCTAGTTTGGGAACAATTTCATCACCGTCAAGTCGAGTAATCTGTAAGTTACAGCCATCAATGACTTGTTGGTACTCCCCTTTTTCAAACTGCGCATACAACTTATTGTATAGCGTTTCTGGACTGTTCTCGTTATTTAATAGCGTGGATTCTGGGTTTAATAAAATCTCTGCATATCTTGAGTCTGGATAATTTTTAATAATATCTCCTTTGATCTGAGCCTGCAATTGACTCAGGTCTAACTGCGAGTAGATTTTGTATAAATTATATTTCGCTGGTAAAACAAGACGTTCTTCGGGGTTTTGTTTTAGAAGTTGTTCGAGTTTGTTTTGGGCACGACTGTAGTCGTTAAATTTATCTTTGTAAATAAGTCCCAATTGGTAATAAGCGAAGTTGCGTTCTTTTGCAATACTATCTAAAGCGGTTTGCTCGGAAGGAATTTGCGCCAAATAATAATCAACCTTATAGCGAATTTGATCTGTTTCAACAGAATTTTCAGCTATTTCGGTCGGTATTTCTAAATCTGACTCTGAGGTTTTACTGGACCACCGCCAATTGGCTTCCAAAGCACGATCGCCCCAAATTCTTGCAAATTCATTTTTACCAAATGCAACCGTAGTTGGATTATAAAAGTAGAATGTTTTTCCCTTTTTTGTAATTGGATTTTGGGTAGCTCCAAACGAACTTCCTGTTGATATTGTCCCTTTTTTAAGAGCATCTTCCTCTGATTTTAAGGTCTCAATATACGACTGAAAATACGCTTCCTTTTCAATATCAGAAAGTGCTATAATCCCTAAAATACTGTCGTTCTCTTGGGCTATGGATTCAAAATAAATCACATCTTCCAAGTTATCTCGCTTTCGTTTGATGGCGCGAAACGATTTACTGTTTTCTTTTAAACTTAATAAAGTACTGTCATAATACGATCCAGCTAAGCTATACTCCGAATAATCAAAATTTAAATCGCCTAAAGACTGATAATTTAAGCCGGTCAATTGGTCATCATCCGAATTGGTGCGCAAAGACTTATTGTAATATACGATCGCTAAGGAATCGGACTTGTTTTGAAGGTGATAGTTTGCAATTTGATGGTGTATTTTGTCTAGAAAAGGTCTGTTTTCTCTGTTTGTTTCAAGAGATTCTAAAAACTCTTCAAGGGCAATTTTGTCGCCATTATTGAATTCAAAGTTTTTAACTTTTTCTAAATGCGCAGCTATCATGTAGGCACGAGATGTTTTACGTTTAAGGGCAATCACTTTATCAAATGCCAAGTTGGCACTGTCTTTTTTCCCTAAAACAGAATAGAGTTGCCCTTCAATAAAATATAGCCTTCCTCGGAAATTTTTGTTTTTTGTTAGTTGTGATGCGGATTGTAGTTGTGTAATGGCACTGTCCAGTGATTTGGTGTTAATATATGCCTGCGCTAAGGTAGAGGAGGCTTCTGCCCTATCTTCATTTGAAAGCTGATAGTCTTCAATCAGTCGTTTAAGATTTTTAATTACTACATCTTCATTTTGGAGGCGAAGGTTGGTTTTTGCACGCCAAATTTTAGCTAAATTAATATTGCTACTAGCAGGATATTTGAATAAAATATAGTTGAATGCTTCTAAGGCAGGGATGAATCGGTTATCAAAATAACGTGCTTTTCCAAGCAAAACAAACACTTCGTCTATTTGTGGATTTTTTTCTTTTCCCTTAATGTTCATCCCGTGTTTTTGGATGGCTTTGACGGCTTTTTCTTCAGCAAGTTCAAAATTAGGGTCTTTGGCTTTTGTGTCAGACTGGAAGTCATCTGAAATCTGCAGACGCTCAACGGGTAAAATATCCCAATAATTATCTTTGAAGGACGCATTAACAGAAGTCATTCCCGATTCTAAAGCGACATTTCCATTGAAAAGTACATTATACTTCGTGTTTAAAGAATGCCAAGAGCGGTTAAGGAATTTATCTTTTTTCCTAGAACAACTTGTAACGGCGAGGACGATTAAAGCCCCAACTACTATGAAATTAAAAACGTTTTTCAACAGTGATATCTTTATTTATTGATAACTAAAAGTACCCGCATATTCGTATGCAAGTTTGTAAAAATAATCATCTTTTTGTATAAAACTAGTAAAATAGTGTCTTTTGGCGTAAATTACTCGTGACTTTGACGTTAATTTTGGGGAAGTCTTAACAGACGATTCTATTAAATCTTTCTTATTTTTGCTTAAAAAAATTTTATGGCTCAATTTCACGCATTGAAAATTCAATCGATCATAAGGCAAACGGACAAAGCAGTTAGTATTACTTTTGAAGTCCCAGAATCTTTAAAATCTGAATTTACTTTTAAAGCTGGACAATACATTACACTTAAAACAGTCATCAACGACCAAGAGGTTCGTCGGGACTACTCTTTAAGTTCAAGTCCAGCGAGTGAATCACTATCAGTGACGGTTAAGGAAATTGAAGGCGGATTGTTTTCTTCCTATGCCAATACACACTTAAAAACTGGAGAGACTCTTGACGTGGGCACGCCAAATGGGCGTTTTCTTTATGAAACTAAAAAGGAGAATACAAATTCCGTTGTCGCTTTTGCCGCAGGCAGTGGCATCACGCCGATAATGAGTATTGCTAGAACCGTCTTAGAAACCGAAGCGAACAGCAAATTTGTATTGATTTATGGAAACAAAAGCCCTAAGGAGACTATTTTCCATCAAGAACTATTAGAATTACAAACACGTCATTCGGATCGTTTTAACGTTCAATTTGTATATAGCGAATCCGATGAAACAGGTGCCTTGTTTGGACGAATTGATACGGGAGTGGTTAATTATGCTCTTAAAAATTTAGTAGATTTCGATGGGTCTCAGAAATTTTATTTGTGTGGGCCAGAAGGAATGATTACGACCGTCAATACGGTTTTAACCAAAAAAGGGGTTGAAACTTCTCAAATTTTGTTTGAATTATTTACGACTTCCGCAGTAGAATCAACTTCAAGTACCTCAACTAAAGAGGGCGACTCTGAAATTACAATTCTTGTAGATGAAGAGGAAACGACCTTTACAATGCCTCAAAAACAAACTATTCTAGAAGCAGCCCTGTCTAAAGATATCGATGCGCCCTACTCCTGTCAAGGAGGTGTTTGTAGTAGCTGTATCTGTCGAGTCACCGAAGGGTCTGCTAGCATGCGACAAAACAATATCTTGACGGATAATGAAGTAGCAGAAGGTTTGATTTTAAGCTGTCAAGCAGAACCCACCTCCACAACGATCAAAGTTGATTTTGACGATATTTAGAGGTTCTCTTTAACTTTTTTAACAATGCGTTCAACCGGAATTGTTTGAATGGCCAATTCATAGCCTTCAGGAAATCGGTTTCCATAAATGGATGTTGGGATTTTAGGATATTGTGTTTGATCTGAAAGCAAGTTGTTTCCATTAATTTGATTAAAGGGTGCAAATCCAGCAAACGGATGCGTCACACCCCAGAGTGTGACCACTTTTACCCCAAACATTGCAGCCATATGACCATTACTAGAATCCATAGACAACATCACTTTTAAATTAGAAATAATGTCTAACTCTTGAGTTAAATTGAACTTTCCAGCCACACAACATACGTTTGCATGTTTAGACGCTAGAACTTCAAGTTGTTTGGTTTCCTCTGATCCCCCTCCAAATAGTAAAACTTTCGAATCTTTTTGGAGTTCAAAGAGTACTGTCTCCATTTGAGATAGTGGATATGTTTTGGAGGTATAGGCCGCAAAGGGTGCGATTCCTAAGGTTGCCTTTGAAAAATCTCCAAGTATTTTTGTAATGGATGCATCTAAAGGTTCGGGTGCCAAAAAAATTGGGGGATCTATTTCAAAACCAAACCCTAAGCCTCTAAAAACATCCGCATAGCGCTGGGGTGTTGAGCGCAAAGATTCAGATATTCTACCAGAAACTAGTGCTTTTTTTTCTGAGCGACCTTTATCAATTTGCGCGACCTTGACTCCCGATAAAAAGAATTTTAAAATCTTTGTACGCAACACATTGTGAAGATCTGCAACGGCGTCTATATGGAGGTTTCTAACTAACTTTGACAGTTGATACAACCCAAAAAACCCTTTGTGGTCTTTTTTAAAATCCGCTAAAAGAACCGAAACTGAATCTAAATCTCTAAACAGTGGTGCAAACTGTTTTTTAGTCAAAACCGTTAGTTTAATATCTGGATAGGTGTTTGAAAATGCAGAAAGTACCGGAACCGTCATTGCAACATCCCCCATTGAAGAGAGTCTTATGACAAGTATGTGTTTGATTTCCGACACCTCTTAACTAATTTATTTGACGCCTCTTAAAACAGGGTTTAACTCATCGTCATTATACATTTTCATTTGCTTGTACACTTTCATGTATTTGTCACCATTTTCAATGGATTCCAATAAATCGTCAATGGCTGTAGATAAATCCTTGCGCTGTTCTAACAGGGTGTCTAGCTTTTTTTGACAGCTTTGCTTATGACTATCAGAAGCTTCCTCACGAACGGTTTCGAGCTGCATGTGATAGATTTTTAAAGCAAGAATTGAGAGTCTGTCAATAACCCAGGCTGGACTTTCAGAGTTAATTTTGGCGGTTGGTTTTGCTTGAATATCTTTGTAGATTTCTAAAAAATAACTATCAATAAACTCAACGGTATCCGTGCGATCCTGGTTAGATGCATCAATTTTTCGTTTTAATTTTAAGGCGGCTACTGGGTCAATATTTGGATCCCTAATGATGTCTTCGTACGCCCACTGCACAGTATCTATCCAGCATTTTCTGTAGAGTAGATGTGCAATAAGGTCTTCATCGTTATCATATTTATTTTGAAACGACTGATCGACAGAGTTTAAAACTTTATAGGTTGAAATTACGTCCTGGAATATAGAATTGGCTTTTTCAGAAAACATACAATTGATTTTTAAGTGACAAATATAAGTGTA
This sequence comes from Flavobacteriaceae bacterium, assembly GCA_029252265.1. Classification (GTDB taxonomy): domain Bacteria; phylum Bacteroidota; class Bacteroidia; order Flavobacteriales; family Flavobacteriaceae; genus Hel1-33-131. Next base: position 7,912 of record JAQXBT010000023.1, read on the forward strand.
TTTCTTTAGTTTAATGAATCGGAAAAGAAATATTCAGGGTCATTTGAAGAACCACAGCTATAAATAACAACCCAATAATTAACTCCGATAACCAACGAAACTTGGTTGTTTCAGAAAAATTTGCGAGAATTATAGCCGCTGGACCAATCGCGAATAAACAGCCTCCTAGGTTGTGGATAGGACTTAGCAATGCAATAAAAACTCCTATAAAAACAGCAAAAATAAGTACGCTAAAACTGGGTCTACTAAGACGATTTTTTTGAAGTCCATTTACTAGAAAAATGACGACCGAAAATAAAATAATTGCAAAAAATAATAGCGTTGATTTCTGAACTGTTAGATCGTTAAACGACAGTGTGTCAAAACTAATTTCGGGAATATATTTGAAAAAATTTGGAAAGACATTATCTGTTAATAAACGATGACATGCCATTAGTATTCCAACGATTAAAATTCCGCAAAAAGGAATCACAAGATTTTTAATTTGAGAAACAGAATAAACTGCCATTGCGAGAAATAAAAGTCCTAAAAACAAAATCGACCGGGGTTCGAAAATAGCAGCAAAACAAATCCACATCGAGGCATCTAATAGCTTTTTTTTAATATTTGTTTTGGTTTTTAAACTCACTATTCTTCGAAGTGCTAGAAGAATAAATAGATTAGAAATGAGGATTGAATTTGTTTCTAAGCTATAAGGTATGAGTCCGATAAATAAGCAAAAGTACAGCTCCGCATAACTGTTATTATGGGTTAAATTGTTTTTAGTAACTATAAAAATCAAGACGAAAAAAGACGCCATTAGGGCTAAAAGATATCCAACTTCTTCTAGCGAGTTAATGAAGTTTCCTTCAAAATCACCCACAATAATTCGTTGATACACAAACACAAGAATCAGTACAACTATGAAAATTATATAGTGAATTGGTTTAGATGTCTTAAAAAAGCTTGTAATCATATAAAGTGTTGACTATATTTGCCCTGTAAATATAAGGTTAATATAAAAATGTCACGTCAATTTTAACCCTCAACAGTTGAATTAGACCTATTATAAGCCTAAAACTTTAAATTAAAGACCCATGAAAGATTTTTTTAATGCCATTCAAGACCTTTTTGAAACTGTATTGTTAGCACCCTATGATGCTTTAAGAGCTCTTGAGCTAGAAAACTGGTTTGGTGCCAACATCGTTTCTTGGATATTTATGGGGATTGGACTAATTGCATTTGTGTATTGGATGCTACAATTAAAATCATTCAGCGACAATAACGAAGAAGATAAAAGCATTTCTTCACACTCTTACCTATAAATCGAATCCAATATCTTTTCGGAAGTTCATGTTTTCAAACTTGATGTGTTTGATGGACTCATAAGAAGTGTTTAAAGCAGATTTAATATCCGCTCCAAACGAGGTTACCGCCATCACACGACCACCAGACGTTAGGACTTTACCCTCTTTTTGGTCAGCACCAGCATGAAATACAATTGAGTTTTCGATTGATTCGAACCCAGTAATTTCCTTCCCTTTTTCATAATTCTCTGGATACCCTCCAGAAACTAACATAACCGTAACTGCCGTTTTTGGATCGATCTCGATGTCGATTTCATTCAAACATTGTTGGTCAATCGCTTGAAATATTTCAACTAAATCTGTTTTTAATCTTGGTAAAACTGCTTCGGTTTCAGGATCCCCCATACGAACATTATACTCGATCACCATCGGTTCGTTATCCACCACAATGAGCCCAATAAATATAAACCCTTTGTAAGGTAACTGATCTATAATAAGACCCTCAACGGTTGGTTTGACAATTCTATCTTCTATCTTCTTTAGTAAAACAGCATCTGCGAACGGAACGGGTGAAATGGCGCCCATACCCCCTGTGTTTAACCCTGTGTCTCCTTCACCGATGCGTTTATAATCTTTGGCCGTTGGAAGCAATTTGTAATGTTTTCCGTCAGTTAACACAAAACAGCTAAGTTCAATTCCGTCCAAAAACTCCTCAATAACAACCTTAGTACTTGCTGCTCCAAATTTGGAGTCTACTAGCATATTTTTAAGCTCTTGTTTAGCTTCTTTTATATCTGAAATTATAAGTACACCTTTTCCTGCTGCTAATCCATCGGCCTTCAAAACATATGGCGGTTTTAACGTTTCTAAAAATGTATATCCAGCTTCTAAATTAGCTCTCGTAAAGCTTTCATAGGCGGCTGTTGGGATGTTGTGACGGAACAGAAATTCTTTAGCAAACTCTTTACTGCCTTCGAGTTGGGCTGCAGCTTTTTGAGGGCCAATAACAGCCACGTGTTGAAGCTCAGGGTCCTCTAAAAAGAAGTCGTAAATACCATTCACTAAGGGATCTTCCGGCCCTACAACAACCATCTTGATTGAATGTAAAAGCACCTGTTTTTTAATGCCCTCAAAATCTGTAACGGAAATAGCAAGATTGGTTGCTAATGATGCGGTTCCAGAATTCCCTGGAGCTACAAAAAGTGCCTTACACAAAAGGCTTTGGGCAATTTTCCAAGCAAACGTATGCTCTCTACCTCCGGCGCCTAATATTAAAATATTCATGCTGTAATTTTGAATTAATACGCTTTTTCTTCCCCATTGATGGTGTTAAAAAACGTTTGAAAAATGATTTTGATATCTAAAAAGAAGGACCAATTTTCAATATAAAAAATATCGTGTTTTACACGTCCTATGATATCTTTATCCGATTCGACTTCCCCTCTAAAACCACTGACTTGTGCAAGGCCCGTAATTCCTGGTTTTACAAAATGGCGTACCATAAATTTATCTATTTTTTTAGCATACATTTCTGTATGACTCAACATATGAGGGCGTGGCCCTACAACAGACATGTCTCCCAAAAGTACATTGAAAAACTGTGGCATTTCATCAAGACTGGTTTTGCGAAGAAATTGTCCAAATTTAGTAATGCGTACATCGCCTCTGGTGACTTGAATTAAATCTGCATTAGGATTTTGAATCATGGACCTAAACTTAAAACACCTAAAGGATTTATAGTTGTAGCCATTTCGTAATTGAGTGAAAAACACATTGCCTTTGGATTCCATTTTAATAAAGAGGGCAACCAAAGGCGTCAACCAAGATAGGATCGTCACAATTACTAATATTGAAAAAACGATGTCGAAGGCCCGTTTCAATAAAAGACTAAGGGGGTCGTCTAAAGGGATTGTTCTAAACGTAAGAATTGGAATGATTCCATAATAATCGTGTTGTAGTTTTTTGGACAGCACTTGTTTATTATCTGGGATAAACTTAACGACCTTTAAATTATTATCAGCGAAACTGATTACTTCGGCTATATCTTGATTTTTAAGTTCTTTAATAGAGCAAAATAATTCATCAATATCTTCTCTTAAGATGTATTCAAAAACAGCTTCGAGATCCAACTTTTCGCGATCTTTAAAACAGACTATTTTATTGTTAATAAACCCAAGTTGAGGACTTGCTTTGAAAAAACGCTCTAACACTTCGGACTCTTTGGTTTTCCCTAAAATAATGGTTTTACGAATATTGCCTTTAAAATACACCCGATATCTCTTCAGTAAAAAAAACATCAAATATTTGAAGACGGTAATGCATAAAAAGGAGATCAATACGTATTTAATAATATGAATTGGATGAAGGTTTAATTTGAAATTAACCCCTGAATATGCAAATATTAATAAAATGAAGAATAGAAATTGTCTAAACAAAAGTTTGAACACTCTAATCACACTCGAGTACCTATGGACCTCATAAAACCCAGACACGATTGCCATTACGACCCATCCCAATGAAATAGAGATTATAAAATTTAAAGGAGGGATTTCTTTAAAAAAATAGAAAAGCCCCAAAGCGTTTATAAGCACCAAATCGGTGGTATATGAAATTGGTTTTATGAACCCTGAATATCGTCCTTGTTTAAATAAGCTCACTTAGTGTTTTATGTGTTTCGAAAAATCTTTATGATCTGTCTTGTATAATTGTTTATCCGATACGTTCTGAAAAAATGCAAATGTCATTTTCATCCCTTCTTCTCTTGATGTTTTAGGTTGCCAATTTAACACTTTTTTGGCTAAATTGATGTCTGGTTGGCGTTTTAATGGATCATCCTTAGGAAGCGGTTTAAAACATATTTTTTGATTTGAGTTCGTAAGCTTTAATATTTCGAGTGCAAAATCTTGGATTGAAATTTCGGCAGGGTTTCCTAAATTTACTGGATTGCTAAAATCACTAAATAGTAATCGGTAAATGCCTTCAATTAAATCGTCTACATAACAGAACGAACGGGTTTGTGAACCGTCTCCAAACACGGTCAAATCTTCGCCTCTAAGCGCTTGCCCCATAAACGCGGGTATCGCACGGCCATCATTAAGACGCATTCGAGGGCCGTAGGTGTTAAATATACGGGCAATGCGGGTCTCTACGCCATGAAACCGATGATAGGCCATGGTAATCGCTTCTTGAAAGCGCTTGGCTTCGTCATAGACCCCTCTTGGACCAATCGAACTGACATTACCGTAATAATCTTCCGACTGTGGGTGCACTAAAGGGTCGCCATAAATCTCAGAAGTCGATGCAATGAGGATGCGTGCTTTTTTGGCCTTTGCTAATCCTAATAAATTATGGATCCCCAACGAACCTACTTTAAGCGTTTGAATGGGTATTTTTAGATAATCAATTGGACTGGCTGGTGAAGCGAAATGTAATATATAATCGATCGGTCCCTGTATGTCAATGTGAACTGTGACATCATGCTCTATGAGTTGAAAGTTGGGGTGCTCAAGTAAATGCTGAATATTGTTTCTATCCCCTGTGATAAAATTGTCCATTCCTAACACCCGAAAGCCTTCTTCTATAAAACGATCACATAAGTGAGAGCCTAGAAATCCTGCAGCGCCAGTAATAAGTATGGTTTTGGGCATCTATGATTTAAATGATTTACAAAGGTAAGAAAA
>JAQXBT010000045.1 GCA_029252265.1 Flavobacteriaceae bacterium
CCTCTACGACCAAGAAAATTATTATTAAATAAAGACAGTTTAATTTTTGATATCGATTGCATTAAAAATGAAAAAACCACTCAAATGAGTGGTTTTTTTTAAAGTGGTGCCTCCAGGAATCGAACCAGGGACACATGGATTTTCAGTCCATTGCTCTACCAACTGAGCTAAGGCACCTCCTCGCATAATGCGGTTGCAAATATAGTGGAATTTTAATATTCGCAAAGTAAATTTTTATAAAAAATGGTTTTGTAAATTTACAATCTAAATGGGAGAGATGAATTTAATAATAGACATTGGAAATACAGCGACCAAACTGGCTGTTTTTCAAGCAGGTAAATTAAAAAATGCACAAACAGTAGCAACCACAGTATTGGGTGCAGAAGTTGAAAAACTTCTGGCTATTTTTCCTAAAATCAAACAAGGGATCCTGTCATCAGTGGTAAAATTAGAGACTTTGGACGTTAATTTGCTTCAAAAATTACTGCCAATTAAAGTTTTGGTGCCAACGTTTAAAATGCCTTTTGAAAATAGGTATGATACCCCTCAGACCTTGGGCGTAGATCGTTTAGCACTTATGGCGGCGGCCGTTAAACATTTTCCAAATAAAAATATTTTAGTAATTGATGCTGGAAGTTGTATAACATATGACTTTCTAGATGCACAACAACAGTACTTGGGAGGCGCCATTTCTCCAGGGTTAAATATGCGCTATAAATCCTTAAATACGTTTACGTCCCGTTTGCCGCTTGTATCTCCCAAAGTGCCAGAAGCCTTGGTGGGAACATCGACTGAAGCGTCAATTCATTCGGGAATCGTTCATGGTGTTTTACTTGAAATCGAAGGAGCTATTGAATCATATCAAAATAAATATTCAGATTTAACAGTTATTTTAACAGGAGGAGATGCAGATTTCTTGTGTAAGCAATTTAAAATTAGCATATTTGCGCATTCAAATTTTCTATTAGAAGGGCTTAATTTTTTATTAGAATTTAATTCGAACGAATGATAAAAAAGTTTATAGTACTCATCACTGTTGTTTTTACATGCAATTCTTTTGCACAGCAAGGAACTAGTTCTCCATACTCATTTTATGGGTTAGGAAGTTTAAAATTTAAAGGAACTGTAGAAAATCAATCTATGGGAGGGTTAAGTGTATATTCGGACAGTATACATTTGAATTTAAGAAATCCAGCTTCCTATGCGGGTAACAATTTAAAATTCTACAATAACGAAGCTCGACCTATAAAATACACAGTAGGAGGAAGTCAATCTTCAGTTAACCTTAAAACAGAATCGGCGAATGACAACGCTAATACGACCACCTTTGATTATTTAGCGATCGCGATTCCGTTAGGTAAGTTTGGTGCTGGTTTTGGAATCATTCCTTATTCTTCAGTAGGTTATAAATTACAGTCGATAGATCCAAACGATGTTCTTCAGTACAAGTACAGAGGCGAAGGTGGATTAAATAAAGTATTTGTGGGGGTTGGATATCAGCTTACAAAAGACCTCCGGATTGGTATTGATACACATTATAATTTTGGAAACATCACCAATACAAACATTGCATACGGATATAATGATGACGGCGATTTTTTACAATACCATAGTCGTGAGGTCAATCGTTCCGATTTAGGAGGGATTTCATTTAATTTTGGAATTATATATTCTAAGTTATTGAAGGACAATTTAGAATTGATGGCATCTGCAACGTTTTCACCAACGTCTAATTTGTCATCTGAAAATGAACGTTCATTTTCATCTATTGTTATAAACCCCTCTACCGATCAAGATTTTGCTATTAATACAATTGATGTTGATTTAGCAGCTCAAAATTTAAAAAATACGACCCTTAAAATCCCTACTAAATCCTCAATAGGGGTTGGTGTGGGGGATCCTCGAAAATGGTTTGCCGGCGTTGAATATACGCTTCTAAAGGCCAGTCAGTATACAAATAGATTAGTGACGATTGATAATGCCGTTTTTGAAGATGCTTCTACCATTTCATTGGGAGGTTTTTATATTCCAAGATACGACTCGTTTAATAAATATTTAAAACGAGTTGTTTACAGAGCAGGTCTCCGTTTTGAAAACACAGGACTGGTTGTAAACGATCAAGCCATTGAAGAGTTTGGCATATCTTTTGGTATTGGGTTACCCGTAGGGCGTGTTTTTTCTAACGCTAACCTTGGTGTTGAGATCGGAAAACGAGGAACTACTAATGCGAATTTAGTACAAGAAAATTTTGTAAACTTCCAAATTAGTTTGTCTTTAAACGATCGCTGGTTTGAGAAAAGAAAGTTTAATTAAGAACCACTATTCGGAATAATAATTCAGTAACAACTATTTGAAATCAATTAAATCATTTAAGATGAAAACAAAAATCACTTTAGTCATAACACTTATTTTTTTTAGCTTTATATCAATAGCTCAAAATGAAAAAGACATGGAAACGCTTTCTATTTTTAGCGAGTATGTGAAATCCAAAAATTATGACGCAGCTTATACGCCTTGGATGGAATTACGCAACCGTAACCCAAAATTCAATAAAGCAGTGTTTGTATACGGAGAACGTATTTTGGCGTCTAAAATAAAAAACTCAGAAGGGGAAGAGAAAATAGCATTTATTAATGACTTATTGAAACTTTGGAAAGAACGAAGCGAGGTGTTTCCTAACATTACACCACAAGGTACGTATCTTGCCAAAGCATCCCAATTACAATATAACAACAGAGGGTTGTTAAATAATTCAGATGAGGAGCTATATGCAGCATTTGATACAGCTTACACTTCTGATTCCAAAACGTTTACAAATCCAAAAAGTTTATATACTTATTTCTCTTTAATGGTTGATTTGTATGATGCTTCATCAAAAACAGCACAAGAGCTATTTAATAAGTACGATGATATCAGTGAAAAAGTAGATTTTGAAGTTAAAAATTACACCAATAAAAGGAATGCATTTTTAGATGAAGAAGGAGAAGTTAAGGAGTTAGATAGAAAAGATGCTTCACGTCTTAAATCTTACAATAGCTATCTAAAAGCCTACGATCAAATTGCGGGGAGTATTGATACCAAATTAGGGTCAAGAGCTAATTGTGAAAACTTAATTCCATTATATTCTAGAGATTTTGAAGCGTATAAAAATGATGGAGTTTGGTTACAAAGAGCCATGAATAGAATGTATGCCAAAGGATGTAATGACGATGCTTTGTTTGTTCAAATTGTGGAACAAAAAAATGCGCTTGAACCCAACGCAGATACGGCCTTCTATTTAGGAATATTAAAAGAAAAAGCAGGGAAAAATTCGGAAGCACTTAGTTTCTATAACCAAGCTGTTGAATTGGAATTTGATAGTTTTGAAAAATCTAAAATCCTGTATAAAATTGCGTCCAATTTCAAAAAGAAAGGTCGCTTCAGTCAAGCAAGAACCTACTACATGAAAACGCTAAAAACAAACCCAAGTATGGGAAAAGCCTACTTAGCCATTGCAGCGATGTATGCTAAAAGTGCCAATGATTGTGGAACAGATAATTTTTCCAAACGAGCGGTCTATTGGTTAGCTGCAAAAGAAGCTGCAAAAGCAGGAAGAGTCGATCCAACTATGAAAAAAAATGCAGGCAAATCAATTGCAAATTATACGGCTAAAGCTCCTCAGAAAAGTGAAATATTTTCATCTGGACGCGCAGGTCAAGTGATTAATGTAGGGTGTTGGATTCAACGTAGTGTTTCAGTCCCGACTCTTTAAATGGCTTCAAACACTAACATATTATCAAAAAACATCGTTACCCTATTCGCGGTAGCGATGTTTTTTTCTTGTAATAACACACTAAAAGAAGTTCAAAACGTAGGAATAGAGACCTATGTGCCTATGTCTGTTGCAGAAAACATCAACACAAAATACACGGATTCCGGGCGTTTAACCTCGATTCTAATTAGCCCAAAAATGCTAAATTTTTCTAACAGAGACTTTCCGTTTTATGAATTCCCATTAGGGGTTAATCTTACCATGTTTGATGAAGCCGATCAAAAAAGCACCATCAAATCAGACTTTGCAATTGTATACAGTAAAACAGATATTATTGACTTACAAGGCAATGTGGTTTTGACTACATCTACAAATGATACCTTGTTCACAGAACAACTTTTCTATGATCAAAAAAAGGAATGGCTCTTTACTAATCATCCCGTAAAATTCAGAACCAAAGATTATATCACTAATGGAAATGGATTTGACTCAAATAAAAATTTCACCAACGCACAAGTACTAGAAGTCAAGGGGCGAATTTTTGTTGACTAATAATTTGTATCTTTACTTTGTAATTTAATTGAAATTTAAAAAATGAAAATTCTTTCGCTTTTACAATATTTATATTTAGTATTTGCAGCCCTTTTTGTAGTAGACATGTCTAGTAAATGGGACAGTGACCGAAATGCTGCATACTTATCTTTGTTTTTTGCAGTTCTTGCCGTTTTTATGTTTTTTTTCCGTAAAAAATTCAGAAAACGTTTTGAAGATCGCGGTAAATTATAACCATGACCATAGATAGTATTGTCATTATTTTAAGTTTGATTTTATCTGCATTTTTTTCTGGAATGGAGATTGCTTATGTGTCCTCAAATAAAATTCATATTGAAATTGAAAAGAAACAAGGGGGCCTTTTATCAAACTTACTTAGTAAAATAACAGCCAAACCTTCCAAGTTCATCGCCACCATGCTCATTGGTAATAATATTGCCCTTGTGGTCTATGGGTTCTATATGGGAGATATACTGGTAGATTGGTTTGCAGCGTATTTACCGTCTTCGAACACACTTATTAATTACCTGCTTAACGAATTGTCATTACTTACACAAACCGTAATCTCGACGCTTGTAATACTTGTAACTGCTGAATTTTTGCCAAAAGTTTTTTTTCAGATTTATGCCAATTCATTGCTCAAATTGTTTGCAGTTCCTGCTTATATATTTTATATTTTATTTTCATTAGTTTCTGATTTTGTCATTTGGATTTCAGATGTAGTTTTAAAAACATTATTTAAAACAGAAGGAGATGAGGTTCAGCTTGCTTTTTCGAAAGTCGAGCTAGGAAATTACATAAGCGAACAAATGGAATCTGTGGAAGCTCACGACACCATCGATAGTGAAATTCAGATTTTTCAAAATGCACTCGAATTTTCTGAAGTAAAATCTAGAGAAGTAATGGTGCCTCGAACGGAACTGACGGCTATTGAAATTCACGATACAATCCAAAGCCTAAGTGAATCCTTCACCCAAACAGGCCATTCAAAAATACTCGTTTATAAAACCACTATTGATGATATTTTAGGATATGTACATTCGTTTGATTTATTTAAACATCCCAAAAACATAAAATCAATGTTAAGGCCTGTAGAATATGTGCCCGAAACGATGTTGGCAAAAGATGTCTTGAATGTTCTCATTAAAAAGCGTAAAAGTTTAGCGGTTGTTTTGGATGAATACGGAGGTACCTCGGGTATTATGACTGTCGAAGATATTGTTGAAGAACTCGTTGGGGAAATTGAAGATGAACACGATACGATGGATTTGATTGAAGAAAAATTAAAAGACAATACCTATTTGTTTTCAGCTAGGTTAGAGGTGGATCATATTAACGAAACTTACAGGCTTCAACTTCCCGAAAGTGAAAATTACGAAACCCTCGGTGGGTTTATTGTGAATCATACCGAAGAAATTCCAGAACAAAATCAAGAAATAAGAATCCATCAATTTCATGTGACAATCAAGCAAGTTTCCAATACCAAAATCGAATTAGTGACCCTTAAAATCTTAGAAGTGTCTTAAATAAGGCAGTTGCTTAGAATTATATTCTTTTCTCCTTTCATTATTTCAAAGAAATTGGTATTTTCGTCCACTATATTTAAAAAAATAACACACACTACAAATGGCAGTTTTAAATAAAATTAGACAACGTTCTATATTCTTAATTATTATCATCGCATTGGCGTTGTTTTCATTTATCATTGGAGATATTTTTCAAAACTTAGGTTCGTCCTCAAAATCTCAAACCGTTGTAGCAACGATTAACGGCGAAGATATCGAAAGAGATGCTTTTATGAATCAGGTTGAAAATGTACAACGTCAATCTGGAGGTTCCGTAACCAATACACAAGCAATGAACCGTGTTTGGGACCAGGAAGTAAGAAATAAAGTGATGAAAACACAATATGATGCCGTTGGAATCTCCATCGAAAGAGATTATATGCGTCAATTGTTAAAACAAAATTTAGGCACTTTCGAGGAGTTTAAAAATGAAGCAGGTTTATTTGATGAAGATAAACTCAATGAGTTTATCGCAAATCTAAAAGCCATCGCACCAGAATCGACGACTTTAAATGGAAGTCCTGTTAATTATAAAGCCTGGACCGATTTTGAACAGAATATTTCTCAAACCGGCGTTCAACAAACGTATTTTAATCTTGTGAAAGCAGGTGTTGTTGGAACATTAACAGAAGGTGAATTAGAATATCAACTTGAAAATGATAAAGTAGATTTGAAGTATGTTCAAATTCCTTTTTTTTCAATTCCAGATAGTGTGTTGACTGTAAAAAAATCGGACATCACAAATTATATTAAAAAGTTTCCAAAAAAATACGAAGTAGACGCATCAAGAAACTTGGTTTATGTTCAGTTTAAAGAGGAAGCATCATTAGAAGATGAGCAAATAATTAAAGCAGATCTAACCGCCTTGATTGAAGATAAAGTAGAGTTTAATGAAGCTGCAAAAGCAAATGAAACAGTAGTTGGTTTTAAAAACACTGCTGATTCAAAGGCTTTTGTAAATGCGAACTCTTCATCTAAATTTATCGATGAGTATGTGTTTGAGTCTAAACTACCAAATGCGCAAGCGCTCGTAGGTTTAAGTTTAAATGAGATTTACGGTCCTTATAAAGATGGTACGTCCTATAAATTATCAAAATTGGTAGCTAAAAAAATGATAGCTGATTCAACCAAAGTACGTCACATACTAATTCCTTTTATTGGGTCTACTCGTGCAGATGCTACAGTGACTAAAACAGATACTCAAGCGAAAACAACAGCAGATAGTATTTATAAAGTAATTCGATCTAAGCGCTCAAAATTTAAAAGCTTATTGTCTTTATCATCCGATAAAGTAAGTAATGAAAAAGATGGGGAAATAGAATTTTCTTATGCTGATGGATTTGCAAAAGAATTTAAAGCTTATGCTTTTGAAAACCCTAAAGGAAGTTTAGGCGTTGTGAAAACAGATTTTGGATACCACATTATTGAAATTCTTAGCCAAGGTAAAAAACAACAGGCTTATAAAGTAGCTACAATCGTTCAAGATATTGAACCATCAATCAAAACCATTGATGATGTGTTTAAGAATAAATCTAAATTTGAGATTGCGGTTGCAAATGCCGATTTTAATGAAGTCGCAAAAGAGAACAACTACACTACAGTTCCTGTAAGCAGTATCAAAGAATTAGATGAAACGATACCTGGTCTTGGAGTACAAAGATCCATTGTGAGATGGGCATTTGAAGATGGTGTTGAAGCTGGAGATTTTAAAAGTTTCAATACATCTGGTGGCGGTTTTGTTGTTGCTAAAATTACAGCAGTGAATGAAGCTGGACTTATGAGTACAGAAAATGCTTCGGTAACAGCACTGCCCGAAATCAGAAAAGAAATGAAAGCGGCATTAATTAAGAGTCGTGTAACAGCAACGACTTTAGAGGCGATTGCATCGGCAGAAAATCAAACCGTAAAATCGGCTTCGGCAGTCAATATGAAAAATCCAACATTGTCAGGAGCAGGAAGAGAGCCTAGAGTTATTGGAACTGCTTTTGGATTGGAAGAAGGAGCTACTTCTCAATTAATTGTAGGTGCCAATGGCGTGTATGCAGTTCAGTTGATCAAATCAACGCCAGCAGATGCGTTGCCAAATTACCAAGCGGCAGCAAATCGTGTTGGTCAGACAAAATCAAATGCTGTGAATTCACAATTATATAATGCATTAAAAGATGCTTCTGAGATTGAAGATTATAGACCGACGTTTTACTAACAAATAAATTAAAATACTAGATAAAAAAGGATTCAGAAATGGATCCTTTTTTTTATAAAATCATCTCTGAATAAGGAACGATGGTCTCAAACCCTTTTGCCTTAAAATAGGCCATAGAAGCAGTGCTGCCAGTCGCTAAGAAAAAGTCCCCGCCCCATGCGCCTAAGCTCTTAATAGCGCCCTCATAATCCGAAAAAAGGACCTCCTTCAAAGGCGGTTGTTGAATGAGATTAGAGATGTAACGCTCATGCTGTTCAATGAGGGATTCAAACGTTTTTAAATCGAGACAATTTAAAAGGTCTACAGTCATTTTATTCACTACTGAAAAATCAAGTGTTTGATTCGCTGTACGAGTTTTATAAGATTTAATGCCTTCTCTACTGTTTTGTTTTTGATTGCGATGTACAAAAAATAAAGCGTCTAAAAAAGGCGGCGAAAATACTACCGATTTAATGGTTGGTTTTCCAGACTTTAATTGATATAAAATAGCTGAGTCGTGTTGTGCACACGCAATGTCAAATCCACTGCCACCAAATGTTAATTCGAGGAGTTTAAACGCATCAACCTTTGCCCATTCCGCTAAATTAGTAATCAAAGTGGAGGAGGAGCCAAGCCCCCAATTTTCAGGAAATTCGAGCGTAGAGGTGATTGAAAATCCTGCATCTGTTTTGAAATGTGCAGGGTTTAAACGTTGTATCGCTTCCAAAATTTGTACTAAACGAAGTGCAATATCGGACGTGTCTTTCGAAATGAATTTTAGAGAAGTATCTATTATCAATTCGATTTTAAACCAAACAGCGCCTTTATTCGAAATACTTTTCCAAACTATTTTTTGATTTGGTGTCGCTTCAACTTTTAAGGATTGCCCAAATTTTGTGGGTAATGCCAAAGCCAATGCACCATCTAAAACTGCATATTCGCCACTAATTAATAATTTTCCGTGACTATAAAACGTTTGCATTAGGCTCTTAAATTTTCAATAGCTTCAACGACAGCGCTATGGGTTACGGTATTGGTTTTAAAATGCGCCACCAAAATTACTTTCTCAGACTCAGTCGCTTCAAATTGATTCAAAATATTAAAGAGATGCATTTTCATATGGCCTTGCTGAATGCCGGTCGTTGTAAGCGATTTTAAAGCCGCGAAATTTTGTGCTAATCCAGCCACTGCAACAATTTCCATTAATTCTTTTGCCGATGGATTCCCAAGAAGTTCTAAAGCTGTTTTCACCATTGGGTGTAAGCCTGTCAGTCCACCAACAGTTCCCAAAGCAAGTGGTAATTCAATCCAGAATTTAAACACGCCATTTTCGATAGACGCATGCGATAAGCTTGAATAGCTACCACCTCGTGCTGCATAGGCATGCACCCCAGCTTCCACGGCTCTAAAATCATTTCCAGTCGCTAAAACCACGGCATCTACACCATTCATAATCCCTTTGTTGTGAGTTACCGCACGGTAAGGTTCTACTTCAGCGATGCGAACGGCTTGAATAAATGTATCTGCAAATTCTCGCCCAGAAATAGACGCATCGACGGCAAGATCCTCAACCTTGCAACTCACTTCGGCCCGAACTACACAATTAGGGACGTAGTTAGATAAAATGCTCATGACCACCTGAATGTCGTCAGAACACGTTTTAAACGTTGTTGCTATTTGTTCTAAGCATGAATTAATGAAGTTGGCCCCCATAGCATCCATCGTATCAAACGTAACTTGTAGTTGATAATACCCAGAAATCTTGGCTGTTTTGTTAACTAATTCTATATCTAAAATACCGCCGCCTCTGGCGTCCATATTTTTGGTGATGGCTTTTGTTTGCTCAAAAAACTGAGGCTTAATTTCGTTGAAAATAGCGTCTATTTCAGACGAATTCCCGTGAAACATAAAATGAACTTGCCCCACTTTGGTTGTCGATAGGACTTCTGCTTTGAAGCCACCTCTTTGCATCCAAAATTTTGCAGCATTACTCGCTGCAGCTATTACCGAACTTTCTTCAATAGTCATCGGAATGACATGAATTTTATCGTTAATTAAAAAATTAGGTGCAATTCCAAAAGGAAGGTAGAAATTTGAAATCGTGTTTTCAGTAAATTCATCATGCAGCTTTTGAAGCCCTTCATTGGCATTCCAGTACCGTTCCAAATTGGCTTTTGCTTTGGCATTATTTAAAAAATGATTCGAGATCAACCAATCAATTTTTTCAGCTTTTGTAAACTTTGAAAATCCAGAAACGGAATTCACCATGTGTATCTATTTTTAAAAGACAAAGATACTATTATCCGAATTATTATGGAACTTCAATTTTTCTAAATCCGTATTTATCTTTTAATATTGTCTATTTTCTGCTAAATTTTCACTAAACTTGAACTAATATTATTGAATAATTCGACTTTAAATGAAAACTTCCCTAATCTACCTATTCAGTTGTTTCTTCGTTTTTACAGCAACTTCTCAAAAAGCTTCCTTTTCACTTGATCAAATATGGGATGGTTCCTTTCGAACACAAGGACTGACTGCTCTGCATTCTATGAATAACGGCCAGCAGTATTCTGTATTAAATTTTGATAGATTGACTCGATCCACGTCCATTGATTTACATGATTACAAAACCTTGTCTAAAGTAAAGACAATTGCCAATTCTAAAACTATGGACGCAATTCCATATTTTTCAAATTATATCTTTAGCGAAGATGAGCGTAAAGCTATTTTAGAAACAAATACAGAGCCCATATACCGTCATTCTGTGTTGGGGCATTATTATGTGTACGACATCAATTCTGAAAGTCTAGAAATAATTTCAGAAGATAAAATCCAAGAACCAACCTTTTCGCCTGATGGTACAAAAGTTGCTTACGGACTTAATAATAACTTATTTATAAAAGACTTACGCACTGGGACCACCAAACAAATTACTTTTGATGGCGAAAAAAACAAAATCATTAACGGGATTACAGACTGGGTTTACGAAGAAGAATTTGCATTTGTTAGAGCGTTTGAATGGAATGCAGGTAGTGATACCATCGCTTTTATTCGATTTGATGAATCGCAAGTGCCCGAGTTTTCAATGGATATTTATGGAACGGATTTATATCAAACCCAAGAAGTCTTTAAGTATCCAAAAGCAGGCGAGAAAAATGCAATTGTTTCACTTCATTTTTATAATTTAAATGCAAATCAGACTTCAGCAGTTGCTCTTTCTAAAAACTATCAAGATTTTTATATCCCAAGAATAAAATGGACGAATGATTCAACTGTTTTGTCTGCTCAATACCTAAATAGACATCAAAATACATTAGATCTTTGGTTGATAAACCCAAAAGAAAGCAAAGCAGATTTAGTACTTTCTGAACAAGATGACGCCTATGTAAAAGTCACAGACAACCTAACTTTTTTAGACGATCATAGCTTTATTTGGACCAGTGAAAAAGATGGGTTCAATCATATTTATCATTACACTAAAGAAGGAAAACTTAAAAATAAAATTACAAAAGGGGATTGGGAAGTTACTAACTATTATGGCTATAATGAATCTGCGCATTCAATTTATTACCAATCGGTAGAAAACGGCTCCACCAATCGTGATGTGTATTCAATTCGTTTAAATGGTAAAAAGAAAAAACGATTGTCATTAGCAGAAGGAACCAGTGATGCCTCTTTTAGTGCAGACTTTACCTATTTTATCAAAACATATTCGAATGCAAGCACACCACCAAAATATACATTAAACGATTCTAAGACTGGTCGATTGCTAAAAAATATCAAAGACAATTCAGCACTTTTAAAAACCTTATCAAACTATAAATTTTCGAATAAAGAATTTAGCACCCTCAATGTCAATGGAAACGATTTGAATATGTGGATGCTTAAACCCGCCGATTTTGAGGCGGCTAAAACCTATCCCCTTTTGATGTTTCAATATTCAGGGCCTGGTTCACAAAAAGTAGCAAACTCATGGTTTAGTTCTCGTGATTATTGGCACCAATACTTAGCGCAGCAAGGCTATATTGTGGCCTGTGTTGACGGTCGAGGGACTGGGTTTAAAGGCGCAGATTTTAAAAAAGTAACGTACTTAAACCTTGTTAAATTCGAAACCGAAGATCAAATCCAAGCGGCTAAACAAATCAGTAAATTACCTTATATCGATGCCAGTCGAATTGGTATTTGGGGCTGGAGTTTTGGAGCCCATATGAGTACCAACTGTTTACTCAAAGGGAATGATATTTTCAAAATGGCTATTGCAGTTGCACCGGTAACGAGCTGGCGTTTTTATGACACTATTTATACCGAACGTTTTATGCGTACGCCTCAAGAAAACCCAAACGGTTACGATGATAACTCTCCCTTTAATTATCCGGAATTACTAAAAGGCGATTACCTTTTAGTGCATGGATCTGGTGATGACAACGTTCATGTACAACACACCATGCGTATGGTTGAAGCCTTAATTCAAGCGGATAAACAATTTGACTGGGCTATCTATCCCGATAAAACACACGGTATTTATGGCGGAAATACCACCATGCATTTATATACTAAAATGACTAATTTTTTACATGAAAAATTGGGTGACAAACGAAACAATTTAAACTAACCAATACTAATTTATTAACTAATATTAAATTTATGTCAACGACAA
>JAQXBT010000030.1 GCA_029252265.1 Flavobacteriaceae bacterium
TAGCCTAATCCTAATTTCCAAATATCGGAATGGTTAGCGGTTCTGTCTACAGACGTTCCCATGGCATAGCCGTTATTTTCACAAACAAAAACGACTGGAAGTTTCCAGTTCATCGCCATGTTAAAAGTTTCGTGTAATGAGCCTTGACGGGCTGCACCATCACCAAAATAACAAAGAGTGACCGCACCAGTTTCATGGTATTTATCACCAAACGCCATTCCAGCACCTAAAGGAATTTGTCCTCCAACAATTCCATGTCCGCCGTAAAAACCTTTTTCTTTTGAAAAAATATGCATCGAACCTCCCAATCCTTGAGACGTTCCAGTGGCTTTTCCAAAAAGTTCTGCCATCACACGTCGTGGATCAACACCCATCCCAATGGGTTGCACGTGATTTCGATAGGCTGTAATCATTTTGTCCTTGGATAAATCCATGGCGTGCAAAGCACCTGCTAGGACGGCTTCTTGTCCATTGTATAAGTGGAGGAACCCTCTTACTTTTTGTTGAATATAGACCGCTGCAAGTTTGTCTTCAAACTTTCGCCAGAGCATCATATTTTCGTACCAATCAAGGTAGACTTCTTTAGTTATCTTCTGCATGCGTTTACAGTAATTGTTTTTAATCTAAAGACAAAAGTAATACTTTGATTGATAACCTAAAAAGAGTAAGAGTTAATTTTTTAAAAAATCGTTATAGTACGGTTTTATCAAAGATCCATGGAAGGATATTTTCAACCGATTTTGAGTGTGCTATTTGTCCAGAAGTGCCTTTGAAATACAGTTCCATTGGGGTGTTTTGTTTGACCTCATACTCTGATAATACTTGTCTACAAGCACCGCAAGGGGGGATGGGTTTTGTGGTTGGAGTTAGCGTAGATCCTGCGACAATTGCCATTCGGATAATTTTTTGATTTGGAAATTGTGCACCGGCAAAATAAATAGCGGTTCGTTCTGCACACAATCCAGAGGGGTAGGAGGCATTTTCTTGGTTGTTTCCAGAAATAATTTCACCATTTTCCAGTTCTAAGGCGGCACCAACTAAAAATTTAGAGTAGGGTGCATAGGCTTTTTCACGAGCTTCAGACGCTTTTTGAAGGAGGTTTTGGATTGGAGCTGCTAATTCGTCCACTGCATCATACACCTCAAAAGTAGTATCAATTTTTATTTTTTTCATTATTGGTTCGGACAAAAAAACTATTGCTTGGGACAATAGTTTTAGTTAGTATTTTGAATAAAGTTACTAATTAATATTCAGAATACTCACCATCTCCAAAATTAAATGATAATGAGAAGCGCAACGTATTTTCTAAAGGGCTTTGTACTTTGGACGCTGAGAATAAATAAGACAGGTCGATATCAATCGTAGTATATTTAAAACCAGCCCCTAAAGCAAAAAACTTTCGAGCGCCTTTGAATTCATTTTCGTTAAAGTAGCCCAATCTTAATGCAAACGAATCTTGATATAAATACTCTGCTCCTAAGGCCCACGTAAATTCATCTATCTCTTCACTAAAACCACCAGGCGCATCGTTTAGGGATTGAAATACACCCGATATAAAACTCACGTTGGGATCTTGCCCTTC
>JAQXBT010000036.1 GCA_029252265.1 Flavobacteriaceae bacterium
AGGAATAATAAAAAAGGATTGAAATCAACTTTAAAAATATATAAATCAACGTTAACGACTTGTTATCAACCTGTTAACAAGATGTTCACTTAATATGTAAATTATGAATTTAGAACAAAATAAGTTTAAAACCATCACTATTGGAACTCGCGTCACTGCAATCCAAAAAAAAATATATTTAGAAATTGCCCAAAAAAATAATTTGTGTTTGTCAGAATGGATTTTCTCTCTTTTACAAATGTATTCCAATGGCTATGAATCCTATGGCAAACCAACTTCTGAAATGATAGCAAAGGAAGAAGTGATTGAAAAATTACATTTAAAAATAAAATCATTAAAAAAGGACAGAAATAACGACTTTCAAATTATTCAATGTTTAATTAATAAAATAGATCATTTAGAAAATAGACTAAACTTCGCTAAAACATTTTCAGCTATTAAAACGCAGCATATCGATATGTTGAATGATGAAATAGTAAACTCCTAATTTATTTGTAATATTACAAATAAATTGTATATTTGGGTTTATAAATTTTAAAAATGGAAATAGATCTAACAGCTTTTTATGGAAATAAATCGTTACCCCAAGAATTTAGAACCTACATATACACTCCTTTTTTATTAAAAACCCGATTAAATATCGTCTATACAGACCTCATAAATTGGGAACGTTCAGGTCTGTTAAACATCGACTATGGCGTTGATATAGACAAAACGCAGTACAAATCCACAGCCTTGTGCTTTATGGAGTATGTATGGCTCAGTATCATCGCTGAATTACGTTCCTTTGGATTTAGCTATGACCAGATAAATGAATTTGGAGAGTTGCTCACACAACCTATAACCGTATCGATGTTAAAAGCCGCCTATGAAGGCAATCCCCATTTTTTTGAAGCGACCTATGACTCAAATAATGCGAAAGCCAATTTAAAAAAACTAAAAGAATTTAAAACAAGCCAAACATCATCCTATATTACCTTATTAGAATATCTGGTCAAAGACACCATTTTAAACAAACAACAGCTAAGAATACTATTTTTCAAAAACCCAACCGCTTTCGAAATTGTAAATAAATCCAGCCTTTTGGAAATGAACGCCAATCCCAATCCAGAATTAAAAGTAAAATTCAATCAAAAAATAGATCAATCGCATTTTAGCTTCTCATTAAGCGCCCTCACACAAAAATACCTAGACACAGCACATACAGACTTTTCATCTGATCATTTAGATATTTTAAGCCCCGTAGAACATAAAATCATGACACTCATCCGACAACGCTACAATCAGCTCTTGGATGTAAAAATTAGTTACCAAAATAAATCAGCCATTCGTATCGAATTAAAAACCCTTCAAAAATCCATAGCAGAGAAGCGTATCATAGAATACTTAAACAAAGGCGATTACGGTACTTTAGAATTTAAAGCCGTAGACGGAAATATTATCCGCTTTGAAAAAACAGAAACACATAAATTATAAAATACCACTAGAAAACAGATACTCAAACCACGAGATCAACCAGCTACAAGCAACCCCTATTGAAACCCTCAAAGGAATTGCACATGTCTAAAAAACATGTTAAGTATAACGAAAGCAAAAACACTATTAAACAAAAACCAAGTACATCAATTAACAAACCAGGAAGTCGAACAAGTGATTGCATTTTTAACCCTTTTAGGAAAGATAAGAATGCTCACCCTTAAAACCCAAGAGAAATGAAACGTGCAATTATCATGTCCCGCGTCAGCAGCGAAGAACAAGCTAAAGGTTTTAGTTTATCTGTTCAGTTAGAACAACTAACGAACTATTGTCAACGTCATTCCCTAGAAATTGTTCGGCATTACAGAGAAGACCACTCAGCTAAAGACTTTAACCGTCCAGAGTTCAAGAAACTCTTAGCCTTTGCTAAAAAGAACAAAGGAACCATTGATTACCTACTAGTCACCACTTGGGACCGTTTTTCTAGAAATGTAACCGATTCATTTGTGATGATTCGGCAACTAAAAAACATCGGTATAGAAGTACAAGCCATTGAACAACCCATAGACTTCACCATTCCAGAAAGTAAAGCCATGCTAGCAATTAACCTAGTATTTCCTGAAATCGACAACGACCGTAGATCCATTAAAATCAGAGGTGGCATAAGAGGCTCCTTAAAAGCAGGGCGTTGGTGTAGGCGAGCACCTATGGGATATCAAAACAAACGAGACGGCCAGAACAAGCCAATTATGATACCAAGCGATAAAGCCCCTTTTATTCAATATGCTTTTGATGCCATTGAAAAAGGAAAAAACCAATCTCTGATACGTCAAGAACTCCTAAAGAAAGGCTATAAAATCAGTAGAAACAATATGTCCTTGTTACTAAGAAACCCAATTTATATTGGTAAAATAATACTTCCAGCGTATGAAAACGAAAAAGAAACCTTGGTAGAAGGAATACACGAGTCCATAATAAGTGAACGTCAATTTTATAATGTTCAAAACATACTTCAAAATAGAAGGCGAAAACAAAAAACACCCATCTATAATTCATTGCGAGAGGAGCTCCCTTTAAGAGGCAAGTTACACTGCTCAAAATGTGATTCAAAAATGACAGGCAGCCCATCACGAAGCAGTAATGGAACCCAATATTTCTATTACCATTGCAACCATTGCAAAAAAGAACGCTACAATGCACACCTAGTAAACAACACTTTTGAATCGATCTTAAATGACTTTGTATTTACAAAAAACAGCAAAACACTCTATAAGGAACTAATGCAATCCCTGTTGATTAATGACGATACAGAAACATTGAAAAGAATCCAAAAACTAAAAAACAACAAGCAGCAATTAGACACACGTATTGAAAAACTACAAGACTTATTAGTAGACGGTACAATAGATTCAGAAGCCTATTCTAAAACCTACAGTCGATATACAACTCAAAAGGAAGATATAGTGTCAGAACTAGAAGGGTTAAAAATGTCAAATACAACATTCAAAAAGCAATTTGATGTGGCTTTTGACGCTTTAGATAATTTTAAACAAACCTATACAGAGAGTCGTATTGAAGACAAATCCATACTAATTAGTTCGATATTTCCAGAATCTTTACAATTTGACGGAAAAAAATGTCGAACTCCAAGAATCAATGATGTTTTGAGGTATATCTTACAGATAGACAAAGACTTACCGAAAAATAAAACGGGACAAATCTCAAGTAATTTGAGTTTGTCCCGTTTAGTGGAGTCGCCGAGAATCGAACTCGGGTCCAAACAAGCTAATAAAAAGCCTTCTACACGTTTAGTTTTTAATTGATTGTCGGAAATAAACTGACTAAAAACGGCCCACTTATTTCTTAGCTTTTTTAATTTCGAATCCCTACCAAAGCCTTAGAGAATCTAGGTTGACATTTACGATGTCTCAAAATTGAACGCCGTGAACCAAGGCTTTCAGGAGACATTCAGCTTGCACACCTAGTGTGCCGAGGCTCATCCTACTATAATTCGGATTAAGCAGCTAAAGCGTAGTTATTCTCGCCGTTTAAAAGTTGATATGGACTTTAACGTGTATCAATATCATCACACGACGTGCTTACAGTTTAGTAGATCTCGCTGTCAATACCAGTCGACCCCATTACTATAATTGTCCTCCGAAGAGAGGAGGCAAAGTTACAAAAAAACTTGTGCAACCAATCAATTCCTTTTACTTTCGTAAAAAATAGTTAATATTAGTTATCTGCCTATGAAGTTTGCTATCATTCAAGAACGAAAATCTCCACCAGATAGACGTGTAGTTTTAGACCCAATATCGTGCCAAAAGTTTCTTTCTGATTTCCCATCGGCAGAATTACTTATTGAAACTTCACCTATTCGTGCTTTTACAGACGCTGCGTATACCAACGCAGGTTTAGAGGTTGTGACGGATGTTAGTGCAGCGGATGTATTAATAGGCGTGAAAGAAGTCCCAATTGAAGCCCTCATCCCTAATAAAAGCTATTTCTTTTTTAGTCATACCATCAAAAAACAACCCTATAATCGAAAGTTGCTTCAAGCGATTTTAGATAAAAATATTACGTTGTATGACCACGAAACCTTGGTGAGTGAACAAAACCACCGACTGATTGGATTTGGGTATTATGCAGGCGTTGTGGGCGCATACAATGGTATGCGAACCTTAGGGTTGAAGTTAGATATATTTGATTTACCTAAAGCGACCACTCTTAATGGACGCGCCGCATTGAACGCACAATTGAATCAAATTACGCTTCCCAACCTAAAAATTATTTTAACGGGAACTGGACGTGTAGGGCAGGGGGCAAAAGAAATTTTAGACCATTTAAATATTAAAAAAGTGTCGGTGGATCAATTTTTAAATAAGAATTTCTCCGAAGCCGTGTATGTACAGTTAGATGTCTTTGATTATTGCGAACGTGTGGATGGAACGCATTTAGGAAAAGCAGATTTCTTTCAGCATCCAGAATCCTATCGATCAACCTTTGAGCGTTTTACGGCGGTTGCCAACCTGTTTATTGCGGGGCATTTTTATGGAAAAGGGGCCCCTGCATTTTTTACTCGAGCGCAAGCCAAAGCAGATACTTTTAAGTTGAGTGTTGTGGCAGACATCAGTTGTGATATCGATGGGCCAGTGGCCTGTACCATTCGACCGTCAACCATTGAAAGTCCTATTTACGGCTATGACCCAGAATCCGAAATGGAAGTGGACTTTAAAAATACGAATGCGATTGCGGTGATGGCTGTGGATAATTTACCTTGTGAATTGCCAAAAGATGCGAGTGAAGGTTTTGGGAAAACATTTTTAGATAAAATTATCCCTTCTTTTTTTAATGCCGATGCCTTTGGTATTTTGGAGCGTTCAAGAATGACCGCAAACGGACAACTTACTCCTGCATTTTCATACCTTCAAAAGTTTGTCGATGGTACCAAATAGAATTTAAAAAAGCCCGTCCGAATGGACAGGCTTTCTGTAAAAAATAATGTTTGTAATTATTAGATAATTCTAACGTTTACTGCATTCATTCCTTTTCTACCTTCTTTTAATTCAAATTCAACTGCGTCACCTTCGTTAATCTCATCGATTAATCCAGTTACGTGTACAAAGTACTCAGTGTTTGAATCGTCTTCTGTAACGAACCCAAATCCTTTGGATGCGTTGAAAAATTTTACTGTACCGTTTTTCACTTGTATGATTTTTAGACTACAAATGTAATATTATATTTAACGTGTGCACTCTTTTTAATATTTTATTAAGAATAATCTTAAAAATAAACACACATTAACCTTCTCAAATCTAGAAGTCTACTAGAATTTGATTGGTCGTTAAGTCTTCAAAAACTTCACGTTTTCTAATCAAATGGGCTTTTTTATTGTACCATAAAACTTCTGCTGGTCGATATCGAGAGTTATAATTACTCGCCATCATGAAACAATAAGCACCAGCATTTTTAAAGGCCAACACATCTTCTTCTCTAATTTCATTGATACGTCTATTATTTGCAAAGGTATCCGTTTCACAAATATAGCCTACAACCGAGTAAAACCGTTCTCTTCCTTTTGGGTTTGAAATATTCACAATATCGTGTTGTGATCCGTAAAGCATCGGGCGAATCAAATGATTAAACCCAGAATCAATTTGCGCAAAAACGGTTGAGGTTGTTTGTTTGATGGCATTCACTTTCGATAAAAAGTAACCAGATTCACTCACAATAAATTTCCCAGGTTCAAATGCTAAAGTCACATCCTTCCCATAGTTTTTACAAAAGGTTTGAAAACGTTCTGTCAGTTTTTCACCCAATTCTTCTATATTTGTTTCGATGTCGTTGTCTGTGTAAGGTACTTTAAACCCAGATCCAAAATCAATAAATTCTAGATTATCAAATTGACGGGCTACGTCAAATAGAATTTCACTAGCTCGTAAAAATACATCAATATCTAAAATATCACTACCTGTGTGCATATGAATACCATTGATGGTCATCTTTGTGTTTTCAACAATCCGAAGTAATAAGGGCGTTTGATGAATGGAAATGCCAAATTTTGAGTCGATATGTCCGACCGAAATATTGGTATTTCCACCCGCCATAATGTGTGGATTGATTCGGATACATACAGGGACTTTTGGATGTTTGGTTCCAAATTGCTCCAATATAGAAAGGTTATCGATATTAATTTGAACCCCTAATTTTGCCACTTTTTCAATTTCTTTTAAAGAGACACCATTGGGCGTATATATAATGTTTACAGGTTTAAATCCGGCATGAAGTCCCAATTGAACTTCCTGAATCGATACTGTATCTAGTCCTGCGCCTAGATGATTGATGAATTTTAGTACCGAAATATTTGTCAATGCTTTTGCCGCATAATTGACTTTTAAATGTTTGACCTTACTAAAGGCTGCAGTTAAACGCTTATACTGCGCTTCCATTTTGTGGGCATCATACACATAAACAGGACTTCCGTGTTCTTTTGCAATTTGTAATAAGGTACTTGATTTCATGAGTTTGTTTTCAAAAGGTTTAACGAGGCAAACATATATTTAATGCGATTAAAAACCATATAAATATTAAAAAAATGCTATTTTTACACGAAATGTTAAATAATAAACAATTTGAAGACAATCGCTTCCTGTGTACAAGAAATATTAGTGTCAAGGCCTTTTTTAGAAGAAGCCCTCGCACGTGAGATTATAAATTTCTCGGCTTTAGCAAAAGATTTAAATGCGACCATTTCTGAAATGTTGAGAAAACCGGTAAAAGATGGCGCGATTACGATGGCTTTACGGCGCTACAATCAGCCTCTTACTGTTAAAAATTCTGTTCAGCTAAAAACAATATTTAAAAACTTAGGAGACATCACAGTGCGCTCCAATTTAAGTGATTTCACATTTCAAAATTCTAAAACCTTGATCAGGAGTCATTCAAAAGTGTTAGAAAAAATCAATACAAATCAACAAATATTTTATGCGTTCACACGCGGAATTTTTGAAAGTAATATTATTATTTCTAGTTCAAAAAAAGACCGTCTTTTTGAAGTCTTTAAAGAAGAGACACTTATAGGGTCGCAAGATAGTCTTTCGGCCATCAGTATCAATTTGCCAAAAGGGAATTCTAAAATAGCTGGATTGTATTATCAAATATTTAAGCGTTTAGCGTGGGATAATGTTACCTTATACGAAGTCATTTCTACAACCAATGAGTTTACCATCCTCGTAGAAGACCATTTAGTCGACAAAGCATTCTCGGTTATTAAAGGGTTAAAATATTAGAAAGCTTCCAGAAATAAATTCTGATAAAATCATTACTAAAAATTATTGGTAAAACGCATTAGGTTAATTACTTTTGTCGCAGTATAATTTCACAGACTTCTTCCTACGAGGAATAAAAAAATAAATCTATTTAAAGATGAATTTACACGAATATCAAGGAAAAGAAATATTAAGTACTTTTGGGGTTAAAATCCAAAAAGGAATCGTTGTAAACACGCCTCAAGAAGCGGTTGCAGCAGCGAAAAAACTTACCGAAGAAACGGGCACAGGCTGGCACGTGCTTAAGGCACAAGTTCATGCAGGTGGTCGTGGTAAAGGCGGTGGAGTGAAACTCGCAAAAAATTTAGGAGAAGTAGAATCAATTGCAGATCAAATTATTGGGATGCAACTAATCACGCCTCAAACCTCTGCCGAGGGTAAAAAAGTACACCAAGTGTTGGTGGCTGAAGATGTCTATTACCCTGGTGAAACGGAAACAAGTGAATTTTACATATCCGTTCTGTTAAACAGAACGTCTGGAAAAAACATGATTATGTATTCTACAGAAGGTGGGATGGATATTGAAACCGTTGCTGAAGAAACCCCTCATTTAATTTTCACTGAAGAAATTGACCCGGCAACAGGTATGTTACCGTTTCAAGCGCGCCGAGTGGCTTTTAATTTAGGACTTTCGGGAGCAGCATTTAAAGACATGACTAAATTTGTGACGGCTCTTTATACGGCTTATGACAAATCGGATGCGTCTTTATTTGAAATCAACCCAGTATTAAAAACAAGTGATAATAAAATATTAGCGGTCGATGCAAAAGTAACCATTGACGATAATGCCTTATTTAGACATAAAGATTATTTAGAATTAAGAGACATTCGCGAAGAAAATCCGATTGAAGTTGAAGCAGGTGCTTTAGGTCTTAATTACGTAGATTTAGAAGGCAACGTTGGCTGTATGGTAAACGGAGCAGGCTTGGCAATGGCGACGATGGATTTAATCAAACAAGCAGGGGGTGAGCCGGCTAACTTTTTAGATGTTGGAGGCACAGCTGATGCCGCTCGTGTAGAAGCAGCCTTTCAAATTATCTTAAAAGACCCAGAAGTAAAAGCAATTTTGATCAATATTTTTGGTGGAATTGTACGTTGTGATCGTGTGGCGCAAGGGGTCATCGATGCGTATAAAAACATGGGAACCATTAATGTACCAATCATTGTACGTTTACAAGGAACCAATGCCGATATCGCTAAAAAACTGATTGACAACTCTGGATTAGACGTTCAAAGTGCCGTTGAATTTCAAGAAGCAGCCGATAAAGTACAAGCTGTTTTAGCATAAGTTTAGAGACTCCATTTTTTGGGGATAGATACTTACAAGATTAAAATCCAGAGCCAACGCTCTGGATTTTTTTTATAAATTATTTTTAATACATTGCTAATGTATTAACGTCCCAAACCCTCTACCGCCATGAAAATAAGTGTTGCAGAAATCAAACCTTTCAAAGGGGATATAGGAAAAAATATAACGGCTCATTTAAAACTTATCGAATTGGCCATTGAAGCGCAAGTTTCAGCACTTTTTTTTCCTGAACTATCAATCACAGGCTATGAAGCAGATCTGGCAAAGTCATTAGCGACCGATCAAAATGATAAACGGTTTGATGTCTTTCAAAAAATTAGTGACTCTAATAATATCACGATTGGACTTGGTGCACCCACTAAAGGAACCTCAAAACCTTTGGTAAGTATGGTCCTATTTCAACCTCATAAAAATCGTTTGACCTATTCTAAACAGTATTTATACAAAGGAGAAGAACAGTATTTTGAAAAAGGAAGTGAAATCTGTTTTATCCAATTAGAGAATCATAAAATTGCCCCAGCTATTTGTTATGAATCCACGGTAGCGGATCATAGTGAGGCTGCAATTTCTCAATCTGCAACGATTTATGTCGCCGCAGTGATGACCAATAAGTCAGGCATTCACAAGAAACTAAAGGGGTTATCTAGCTTGGCAAAAAAATATAAAATAATAGTTTTAATGTCAAATTTTGTCGGTTTCTCTGGAGGAAGTGAATCCGCTGGGAAAACTTCAATATGGAATCAAAAAGGAGACTTGATAGGGCAAATGAGTGATACAGACGAAGGGCTTTTGATTTATGATATAGATTCAGGTTTTACTAAAGAGACATTAAAAAAAACTGAATGATGTTATGGGCGTAGGGAAATTAAAAGACTCAAAATCGTAACGTTTTTCTTAACGGAGATTTTAAAGCACCCCAAAGTTCTTTTTATAAATTTTCTTCTATTTCTTTATCCGTTAACACATCTGGTCTAAATTCACTCATAATTTTTTCTTGCTTAGACATCGCATATTTAAAACCAGATTTCCACCATTTTTGCATCAATTTTTTATCAAATACTAATGAATTTGTTGTTAAAACGGTTGGTGTATAATATAAATTAAGCTTTACATTTTTATTGTTGGCAGCGAGTTTACCAATCGTAATATTATGTTTTTCTACGTGGGTTAGCATAAAATCGAACACGTCAAATAGTAAAGAAAACGGATTTTTAGCAGGTAATTTATTAAATTGAGTTACCTCTGTTTCTAGAATAATGGCATCTATTTCTGTGGCGCCTCTTAAAATGGCTTCTCGAATTGGGACTAAAGAACCAAAACCTCCATCGGCATATTGATAATTATTTTTTTCTAACAAACTCATAAATGGGATATAGTTGCAAGAGCCCCAAATCCAATCGCAAAAATCATCATAGGTACACTCTTGAATTGATTTATATTCAACCTGATTGACTGTTAAGTTAGAGACGGTAACGACCACTTCTTTGTTTTCACCTCTAATTTTCGCATACATTTCTTTGGTAATTTTTGTTTTAATTAAGCGTCTTAAATTTTTGCTTTCACCAAAAGTTTTTCTTCCGTTTAAAAAATTCCAAAGTGTATTTAAATGCCGAATACTCACCACTTTTTCGCCATCAACTTTTTTAATTTTAAAAGGATTGTTACTAAAAATGGTTTTCTGATTTACATTTGTATAAAGTTCTTTTAGTTCATCCAACATGCCCAAAGCTAAATGAGAGACCATTAAACTGCCTGTAGAAGTGCCCAAAAACAAATCGTATTCCTTCCCTTGATTTTCCATTAGATATTGTGCAACGCCGCCTGCAAATGCGCCTTTGCTTCCACCTCCAGAAATTACCAATGCTTTTTTCATCACTTAAAATGATTTGTTTGTTGGGTTGTATAAAAGTATTAAAAAAGACCAGAATATCCGTTTTAGTATTACTTTTTAAAACCTTTTGGAAAAACTTATACACAGCCAGGTGTAAATACATCACAAATTTGGAGCTTAGAACAAATAAAGTTTAGACCTTCAAAGCGTCTAACTTTTTTTGATAGTCTTTAATCTGGTCTCGAAATTTTGCTGCATGCAAGAAATCTAAATCTTTAGCAGCCGATTCCATCAGTTTTCGAGTGTCTCTAATTTTTTGTTCTAATTCCGGGGCTGCCAAGTAGGCGTTTTCAGGTTCAGCGGCCTTCATCGCCTCTTGTTCATAATAATAACTACTCACTGAGTTTTTAGTCAGTGCATTATTTAGACTTTTATTCAGTGCTTTGGGTTTTAAGTTGTGTTTTGTGTTGTAGGCGATTTGCTTTTCGCGACGGTAGGTGGTTTCGTCTATGGTTTTTTGCATGCTTTTCGTAATTTTATCGGCATACATTATGGCACGCCCATCAAGGTGCCTAGCTGCACGTCCTACGGTTTGTGTTAGTGAACGCGCCGATCGTAAAAAGCCCTCTTTATCCGCATCTAAAATGACGACTAAGGACACTTCAGGTAGGTCCAAGCCTTCCCGCAGAAGGTTAACTCCGACAAGGACATCAAAAATACCCTTACGTAAATCTTGCATAATTTCTACCCGTTCCAAGGTATCTACATCACTGTGTATGTAACGACATCTGATTTGAATCCGTGCGAGGTATTTAGTCAGCTCTTCGGCCATTCGTTTGGTAAGGGTAGTGACCAAAGTACGTTCGTCTTTTTCGACCCGTTGTTGAATTTCTTCAATCAAATCATCAATTTGATTCAAACTCGGTCGCACTTCGATTATCGGATCTAAAAGTCCCGTTGGACGAATGACTTGCTCTACGAAAACGCCATCCGATTTTTCGAGTTCATAATCTGCTGGGGTCGCACTCACATACAATACTTGGTTTTGAAGACTTTCAAATTCTTCAAATTTCAGCGGCCGGTTGTCCATAGCTGCAGGCAGTCGAAAGCCATATTCAACCAAATTTTCTTTACGACTTCGATCTCCGCCATACATGGCATGAACTTGTGAAATCGTGACATGACTTTCGTCTATCACCATTAAGGAATCACTTGGGAAATAATCAAGCAGGCAAAATGGGCGTGTGCCAGGTGCTCGACCATCTAAATACCGCGAATAATTTTCGATTCCAGAACAATACCCCAGTTCTCGAATCATTTCTAAATCAAATTCGGTACGTTCTTTTAAACGTTTGGCTTCTAAGTGTTTCCCAATTTCTTTGAAATAATCGTGTTGTAGAACCAAATCATCTTGAATATCTTTGATCGCATTCTGTAAAATATCTGGAGAGGTCACAAACATGTTTGCAGGATAAATAGTCACACTTTCATAAACTTCGATGACTTTATTAGTGTTGATGTCAAACGCTTCAATGGCTTCAATTTCATCGCCAAAAAAGTGGATTCTAAATCCGTAATCGGCATAACTAGGAAATACATCCACTGTATCGCCTTTGATTCTGAAATTTCCATGGTTAAACTCACCTTCAGTCCTTGAATATAAACTTTGAACGAGTTTATGTAATAAGGCGGTTCTGGAAATGACTTCATTCGCTTTTAGACTTATGACATTTTTTTGAAACTCGGCAGGATTTCCAATTCCGTACAAACAAGAAACGGAGGCAATTACAATCACATCTCTTCGGCCCGATAATAGGGAAGAAGTGGTGCTTAATCGTAGTTTTTCAATTTCTTCATTGATGGATAAATCTTTTTCAATATACGTTCCTGAGACCGGGATATAAGCTTCTGGTTGATAATAATCGTAGTAGGAAACGAAATATTCGACTGCATTTTCAGGGAAAAACTGCTTAAATTCCGAGTACAGTTGGGCGGCAAGTGTTTTATTATGTGCTAGGACTAAGGTTGGACGCTGTACTTCTTGAATGACATTTGCCACCGTAAAGGTTTTCCCTGAACCTGTAACCCCCAACAGTGTTTGGTATTTTTCATTGGCTTCAATTCCAGCTACTAATTGATTAATAGCTGTAGGTTGATCGCCTGTGGGTTTAAATTCGGATGTAAGCTTAAATTGCATTTAGCAAAGCTAAGGCAAAGTAAGTACTAGAGCAAAGCACACATTGAAATCTTTAGTAATAATTAACGCTTCAGCGAAAAATGCCCTTTAAAATCTCTTCCATCTTGAAGTTTCACATAGAACCAATAGTCGGAGGCTGAAACGTTGGAGCCATTGTAGGTGCCATTCCAGCCATCCTCTAAAGCGTTTAATTTTATGAGCAGTTTACCAAAACGATCAAAAATATAAACATCGCTATCCATCTGAGTTGAGGTTCCGATTCCAGAAACATGCCAACGATCATTAAATCCATCGCCATTTGGGGTGAAAAACTTTGGGAACCCAATGACAGAAATAGGGGCATTTATGACGCCACAATTGTTTTTATCTCTAACAAATACCGTATGTAGCCCAGGACTAACATTCATGAAAATAGTTGAATTTTGATAGCCTGAAAACTCAGAATCTAATGAATACTCATAATCGCCTTCTCCAGAAACCAAAACAGTGACGGTATTATTTTCTGACGGGTCAATAATAGTGATGGATTCTATCGTTGCACTATTTGAAGGAATCACGTTCACCGTTCTGATTTTTGAACAGCCGTTGCTATTAGAAATTGTCACGGAATATGATCCTATTTCGTTGATTTTAATAGAGGCTGTTTTTTCGCCTGTTGACCATTCGTAATTGAAGTTGTTTACAGGTCCAGTTAGGACTCCCCCATCAATTGTAATTCGGTTTGGATACGTATTTAAACAATAGAGATTCTCGTCATTGGGTGTGATTTCTGGCAGCGAATGCACCACCAATTTTAATTGATTGATACCGTAACAATCATTGTCATTTTCAATTCGTGCAAAAATGGTTTGATTGTAGGCAATGGTGTTCGTGAAATTATTCGAGAGTGCATTTGTTTCTAAAAGCACATCTTGGTATTCTACATAATAATTTAACTTTGAACTGGATGGTAACCCCTTCAGAATTAAAGCATCGGCATCTCTAAGGTTGAAACTAATTTCCCCATCTACAGTCCCATCTGTATCACAGAGCTCTAATGTCGCATCATTTCCGGTAGTTGCTCCGACTTTTAAAATCAATTCAGCCACACTATAGCATCCAGTTTGTATGTTTAAAACCTGAACGTAGAGTTGCTCTGGATTTACACTATTTACATAGGCTTCACCACTAATGTTGTTTGAGGCGTCCATTTTAGCATCCATTCTATTTTGGTAGAATTTCAGATTACGATCCGTGAAATTATTTGTAACTTTATCGTAGACCTGGTTTAAATTAAACAGTGTTTTTCCGTCATAAACACCATCTTCATCACACTGGACCAAAGACACATTGATGGCGTCTGGAGTTTGAGTTACTGTGAACGTTTTTGAAAATGTTTTTGTAGTGATACCAATTTGAAGCGTGACCATGACGGTATAATTTCCAGCAGAAGGATAGGTATGTGTTGGACTGTCTGCCGTCGATGGACTACTTCCGTCGCCAAAATCCCATGAAATACGATCATAAGTTTCAGAACTATCAATAGTAAATTTAACGACCTCACCAAAACATAAGTTTTCAACTTCAATTTTTGCTAAGAAAAATGATTGAATAAAAGGTGGTAAGCCAAGCCTTGTATATGTGCCTTTAGCTAACGACTGTCCAGAAGCATTATAATCGCACAACGCTCCTAATTCATTGGGACTATTAATAACGTCTAGGGTGACGTTATTAGCAGTGTTTACGGCATATATTTTACCATTTGGAGCGAGTTGAATAGCAGCTATAAATCTACTTCCAGTATAGATGCTAGTCCTCGTCACAGGAACATCAGTAGCTTCTAAATCAAATTGTAACACCGAGTTTGACCCAGTTGTATAGAGCTTACTGGAATCTGGAGAAAATGCCGTACCATACACATCTGTATTATTTATAATGTTCACTGGGTTACTAACCGTTCCAGTAGCATCATCAAAGTCATAGATCCATATACTTCCAGTGTTATTTGCGTCTTCCCCTTGGCTAGTTCCTTGCTCAGTGTGAGAGATAACAAGTTTAGTGCCGTCAGGGGAGGATTTCATGTATCCAATAGCGTTTCGACGGTAACCATTGATTGATATGTTGGGGGTGATTTGAGTGGTCACTGGGGTGGTGTTCACGCCACTAGCATTGACACGAAAGGCATAGAACACATCCATAAAGTGACTTAAAACCCAATACGATTGTCCATCGTTATGTTTTACAGCTGTGATTTTCTCAGAACATTTGAAGGCCTCTTGATCTGGGTCACTCGGATCATACGTTAATAAGTGAAGGTTTTTTTCAGTGGCATCGATATCGCCATTCCCACTATTGAGAGTTAAATCTAAAAGTGAGTAATTTAAACCATTATTATAACCGTCATCCTCAGAAGGAATTGTATAGCTTACACCTTCACTATACGAAGATAAGGGGGTCCCATCGCGATTGGCGGGGCCTTGGTTTGGAAACGCCCATGCATTGTTGTGATGCGGTTCATCAACGGTGAATACATAGTAGTGATCTGGGTTGCCCGGTCTTGGAACAATCAATGCAGAGGAAGTACTTGAGGGATCTCCCAATAAACCGCTGCCAGCCCTGTAATTCGCATTAGGCATGATTTGGTGATTTTTATCCCAAACATTTCGACCATCAGAGTAAAACAGCAAATTTCCATTGAAATCTGAAATTGACGAACAGCCCTCGGCTGTATTTATTGTTGACGTTGCTGCATTCGTGCTTGTAACGGATTCCGAGTCGACATCAAAGGTTAATCCTGCTCCATTTCCAAAATACCAATGCGAAGCTTCCCCTTGTGAAAAAAGGGAAACGCTTATTAATAAAAAAACAAAAATTGTATTATGTTTCATCAAAAATAATTGGAACGTTTTTTAATGTACATCAAAAAACAAACATTTAAATTATGATTTGAAATATACTATAAATCTCTCCTTTTTAATAGCTTATAACATAAAAATATAAATAAAATTGTCCAACAAATAACGATTATGACCGTGTCTAAATGGACTGCATAGTCATAGGCAATGTCTGAGTTGGATGGAAATTTGGTCATGGCAACGCGCTGAAATGGTTGCTTGATAAGGTTAGACATTGAAGTTAAAGGGAAAAAGTTTTGCACTTTTTGAGCGATTTCATAACTTTCTTTCCAAGTGATAATACCTAAAATAATCCACTCTAATATCAAATCGACCAATAAGAACGCTAACGCAAAAGCAGAGCGTTTGGCTAGAACCCCTAAAAATAAACAGAACGAAAAGAACCCTACTAGTTTTACAAAATAGGCGAGTAGAAACTCCATTTGTTGGATTATAATGTGAAATTCATTGTAACTCGAATATATAAGACCAAGAGTCAAAGAGATGATAAAAATAATGATGGTTGAAACAAACGAGAAAAAAACAATGACATAGAATTTAGACAAGATAAATTCCTTTTTACTAAGCCCATCGATGAGGTTTTGTTTGAGTGTTTTATTACTGTATTCGTTCCCAATCATAGATACAACTACGATGGCAAAAAAGAATTTAAACAAGGATGCAAAAAAAGTAGTGATATGCCATACAATTGGAAAATTAAAAATTCCTAATTCTCCGAGTTCGAGAGTAAAAAAACCAAAGACATTGATCTTTAGTGCGGATAACAGAATCACACAAAGCGGTAAAATAAATGAAATAAATATTAATATTTTACTCGTTTTGTTGAGCAATAGTTTCTGAAGTTCTAAATTGAGTAATCGTCTCATTGGTTGTTAGTTAATTGTAAAAATTGTTCTTCAAGGCTTTCTTTTCGTTTTACTAAATGGCTCAAAACGATTCCGTTTTTAAACAGGAGTCGATTAAATTCTTCAGCTTCCATTGGGTGTTCCAGAAATGCAGTGATTAAATCAGTTTCTACTTTTGTATGTGAAAAATTGGGGTGAGCTTCAAGAAGTGACATCAAGTCTTCTTTTTGAGTTGTTTTTAATTCAAAAAATCCATGACTAGAAATTAATTCATCAACGCGACCAGAAAAAAGATTGACTCCTTTTCTTAAAACCACCACATGCGTACACACTTTTTCAACTTCATCTAAGAGATGTGAAGCTAGTAAAATTGTAGTTCCGTTTTGGGCGATTGATTTTATAATTTCTCTAATTTGATGAATCCCTTGTGGGTCTAAACCATTTGTAGGCTCGTCTAAAATTAATATTTCTGGGTCATTGAGAAGTGCCGAGGCAATTGCTAAACGTTGTTTCATCCCTAAAGAAAAGGCACTAAATTTGCTATCTTTCCGATCTATAAGCCCAACGATTTCTAACGTCTTATTTATAGTTTCGTAGGGGATTTCTTTAATTTTACAAACCAATTTGAGGTTTTGATATGCAGTCATGTACGGATAAAAATTGGGGTGTTCAATAATGGCTCCCACCTTTTTGAGTGCTTGATGCGTTGTCATTGAACCACCAAACCAAGAGAAATTTCCAGACGTTTTATTAACAACGTTTAAAATAATTCCTAAAGTAGTAGATTTTCCACTTCCATTGGGTCCTAAGATCCCGTAGATATTTCCTTTTTCTATACTAAAGGATAGATCACTGACAGCTGTAAGAAGTCCGAATTTTTTGGTAAGATTTGAAATTTTAAGAATCGATTCCAATGGGTTATAATTTGGTTAGTTACTATAAATTTAGACGAGATATTGTCAATTTTGTTACAAGTTAAAAAATAAAACTTAATTTTGGGTTTCAAGTTAAACGATGAGCCAAGCCTGTCCGAAATTTTATTTTTTATGAAAGATGATTTAAAAATATCACTTAAAAAACCATCTTACCCTGTGAGCTCTGCACTTAAGACGTATTTAAGTGAATATAATCGTAAGATTCGATTGCCTATTTTTTATGATGATTTACTTCGTTTTCAAGGTTCTGTTGTGGTTTATGATAAAAATGATAAAGATACGCTTTGGGTCCGAACGTATTATAGCGAGTTTGACCGTCAAGAAATAGACTTATGCCTCAAGAAAGTATATACGACCTTGCACTCTGACGGAAATGAAAAGACCATTCCGTTTTTAAATGTGGATGCCATTGACTATTGTACGTTTGGGAATTCAAAACCATTTCGCATAAAAATCAGAAATGTACTCAATGATAATTATGCATATTTTTACGCTAAAAAGGCAGATGCTTCACGAATCTATGGTTTGGAGCTTGAACATATGCTGTCGCCCCATAACTTGAATTTCCTTGTGTATAATGACACCCTTATTGAAGAACATATTACAGGGATTCCTGGCGATGAATTTATTGAAACCATGTTGCCTAATTGTACGCCCTCTGAAAAATCTCAAATTGCTAAGGAGTTTGTGAAATTTAATGAGCGTTGTATGATTCGTTTGTTAGGTGACATGCGTTCTTATAACTATGTAATTGTTCCAACGCATGACTTTGA
Organism: Flavobacteriaceae bacterium; assembly: GCA_029252265.1. GTDB lineage: Bacteria > Bacteroidota > Bacteroidia > Flavobacteriales > Flavobacteriaceae > Hel1-33-131. The sequence goes on from JAQXBT010000036.1 coordinate 18,089, forward strand.
TCATGTGGTTTATACGGTTCGAGCAATTGATTTTGATCAACAATGTTTTGAAGGTAAATTCAATGTATACCGACCACAATTTTTTAAAGAAAATTTTAAAATGGTTGATATGATTTCAGAACGATTTGAAAAAGACTCTATCAATCAGTATAAGTTAGAAGAACGCTCCATTATTGCCAAACGATTCATAAGTTTTGATGATCGCATTAATGAGCTCCTTGAGTGTATGATTTCTGATACGCTTTCGACTCCTGAGCATGAAACCTTATTAAAAACAAAAATCTATGAATACACTAATGACACCAGGTTTTTGAAAAGCAAGAATATGGGAGAAATATTAAAACATAGTTTAGATTTTGTCAAACGAAACTATCAAACAGAAAACTCAGATATTATTTTCTAATTCCAGTTTTCTTCAAAGTCCAAATGATCGTAATCATCGGAGCTGTATCCATCTTCAAATTCATCAAAAGCATCTTCACCGCTTTCGGCTTCAAATACCTTTTCAGGAGCTTCGTCTGGAACTTGTCCGTGTACAAAAAGCAAATTAGGATAATCAGTTCCTTGTGCTTCATCGACGATTTCTCCCAGTTCGACCATAAAGGTCCACATACTCAAAAAATCATAAACATAAATAAGTTTTGTACGATTTTCAGTGACGGCAGAATTAAGGATGGTTTCACTCATGAGTTGAATATCGCTTCCTCCTTCGCTCATATCAAATAATGAGATTTCTTCGCCTTGATTCCATTCATCATCACTGATATAAAACGAGGCCATTTCACTGCCATCAAATCCAAAAGATTGGGTGATCACATTGTGTAAGTCTTCGAGAGTATCAGTATCTCTAATTTCAATATCTCTAAAAATATCCTCTTTGGTATCGTTGTCTAAAACAACTCTAAATCTAAAAATCATAATTCAATAATATTAAACAAATATAAGATGCATTTTTCTTATGCGAGTTGGTTTTGTCTTTTTTTATGTAAGACTTCTAGAAGGATATAACTTTGAATTCCAAATAGAATCGATGCAATTACCAAATGTAGGGGTTGACTCAGAAAAGGGAAATCAAAGTAGTACATCAGAATTCCGGTTCCTGCTTCAAGAATGATACAGTAAATCACTAATTTAATTTTTTGATATCCTAATGAGTTAGATCGATTTAGAAGCCACAAATACCCATTTAAAGCTAAGACCAAAATGGAGGTCGAACGGTGGATGTAAAAGTTTAAATTGGGAGAAGAGAGCCAAAGCGCTTTTTGGTAGCCTATCAGTTTTGTTTGCTCATCGACAAATTGCCGAACTTGAGTCCCTAAAATAATTTGAACTAATGACACTACAAGTGCTAAAACTAAAATATTAAAAAATCTCTTTTGATATATCTGAGTTTTATAATTGCTTTTTGATGCAAATATGAGATACAAAATAAACGCCACGATGAGCAATGCCATCACCATGTGAATCGTAATTTTATAAGGCGCTAGATTTGAGTCTACCACCGTTTTTCCAAGCCAGGCTTGAAAGCCCATCCCAAATAGGGTGAGAATGGATACGATCGGAATCCATTTATTTTTTTTCCAAAACCAAAACGACAACACTGTAAAAATTAAAATGGGAATTCCAGACACAACCCCAACCAGTCGATTGATAAATTCTACCCAAGTATGCACGGTGTCATAGGTGGTATAATCGTGTTTGCTATAGGTCTCCCAATTAGTGATGTTAAGGGAGTCACTAGAAATAAAATCAGTTTTGGCAACCAAAAACGCTTCCTGATCGATAAGAATCATCATGCCTTTTTTGTAAACATGGTTTGGTTCAAAATCTAACTGCTTGCTGTCGGTTGGCGGGACATAATATCCAAAACATTTTGGCCAATCTGGACAGCCCATTCCGGAGCCAGTCATGCGTACGATAGCCCCCGCAACAATAACGAAGTAGATGAGTACTAACGCAATTTTTGAAATTGTTCTAAATTTACTTTTCATCGGCAATTTTTAATCCTAAATCAGTTCCTTTTTTCAACATCAATTCAAACGCTTTTTGAGGTTCATTTGGGATGACACCGTCCAAAATAGCTTCTTTGATAAATTCTTTAATGACTCCAATCTCCCTAGAAGGTCCTAAGTTAAAGGTCTTCATAATTGTTTCACCCGAAATTGGTGGTTGGAAGTCCCGCAGTCGATCGCGTTCTTCCACCTCCACAATTTTTTCACGAACAAGTTTAAAATTATGGTGGTATTTCTTGAATTTATAAGGGTTTTTGGTGGTGATGTCTGCTTCACAAAGCGTCATTAAATCTTCTGCAAATTCTCCAGCATCAAAAACCAAACGTCTCACAGCAGAGTCTGTAATATTTTCTTGTGCCAATACAATCGGTCGCGAACTCATAAAAACGAGTTTTTGAACGTATTTCATTTTATCATTTAAAGGCATTTTTAAACGCTTAAATAAAAAATAAACCATTTTTGACCCCTTTAGCTCATGTCCATGAAAGGTCCAACCGACTTTTTTGCTAAATCGCTTTGTCGGCGCTTTTCCAATATCGTGTAGCAGTGCCGCCCAGCGCAGCCATACATTGTCTGTATGAGGGCAAATATTATCAACCACTTCGAGGGTGTGATAAAAATTATCTTTATGCTTTTGTCCTTCTAGTTCATCGACCCCTTTCAAATCGGTCAGTTCAGGCAAGATGCGTTCCAATAAGCCTGTTTTTTCAAGCAATAGAAATCCAATAGAAGGTTTTTTACTTTCTAATATTTTTTGAAGCTCCACGTTGATCCGCTCTTTTGTAATAATTTCGATGCGCTGCGACTGTTCTTTAATCGCTTTAAAGGAAGCGACTTCAATCTCAAAATCCAGTTGAGTTGCAAAACGGATGGCTCTCAACATACGCAAAGGATCGTCGCTAAAGGTAATTGCAGGGTCTAAAGGGGTTTTGATGCGTTTTTCAGACAAATCCTTCCGTCCATCAAAAGGATCTAAGAGCGTCCCGTAAGTCGTACTGTTTAAACTAATTGCCATCGCATTGATTGTGAAATCTCTGCGGTTTTGATCTTCTTCTAAAGTGCCATCTTCTACAATGGGGTTCCTACTGTCTTCGTTGTAAGATTCTTTTCGAGCGCCTACAAATTCCAGTTCAACGCCTTCATAATTAATCATGGCTGTGCCATAGGTTTTAAAGATTTGAACTTTAGGATGATTAGGAAGGTTTTTAGCAACTTGTTTTGCAAGTGCGATGCCGCTTCCAATCGCCACAATATCAATGTCTTTTTTATGTCCGCGTCCTAAAACAAAATCACGTACAAAACCACCAATCACGTAGCAATCGACGCCTAAATTGTCTGCGGATTTTGAGATCACCTGAAAAATAGGGGCGGTCACTGCCTGTTTGTAATTCATGTGTTGAGTGGTTTCCAAAGGTTCAATAACTTATTTTCTAATCACTTTTACTTCGCCGTTGTTACTCAGTTTTATAATTGAAGACGGTTTTGAAGTGTTTTTTGTACGCTCCAAATTTACGACATAGTCCACACCTTTTAAAATATAGTCCTCAATTTCTTGAAAGGATTTTGGGGTGGGATTTCCAGAAATATTGGCAGAGGTTGAAACAATTGGTTTTTTAAATCTTTTGAGCAAATCGGCACAAAACCCTTCTTTTACCATCCGAATTGCTAAGGTGTTGTCTGGCGCAATAAGATTTTCTGTGACTCGTAAAGGTTTATCATAAATGATGGTGGTTGGTGCGGTCGCATATTCTAAAATGCTGTAAGCAGCTTCCGGAATATCTTCAACGTGATAATTTAACATATTAAAATCACTGACCAAGCAAATCATGGTTTTTTGATCTTCACGATTTTTGAGCTTATATAACTTTTCGACCGCAGCAAAATTAGTCGCATCACAGCCTAATCCCCAAACCGTATCGGTAGGGTAAAGGATGATTCCGCCTTGTTTGAGCGTTTTAATGGTATTGTTTAATTCAAGAGATTCCATAAAAGGAGACGTTTGTTTTTGGCTTTGTTAGAATGCGTATTTAGAGTCTAAAAATTATTATATTCATCAAATAAATGTTTTGTAAATTTACATCAAATTTTTAAAATAAGAGACTTTTAAAAAGTACCCTATTATTCCAATCAATCACATGAAAATTGTCAATATAGTCATTCCGATATACAAAACAAATTTAGACGATTTTGAGATAAAATCTTTGAAACAATTTCTGCTAGTGTTGGGAAATTACCCCACAACATTGGTGATTCCAGAACACTTAGAAGTAACTGAGTTTCTAAAAACATACCAATTAGAGCAGTGCACCATTGAACGTTTTGATAACACCTATTTTTCTTCAGTTTTTGGGTATAATAAACTCATGTTGATGGAAGCGTTTTATGCGCGTTTTGAGGCCTATAAGTATATTTTAATTTATCAACTTGATGCCTATGTTTTTAGAGATGAACTGTTAGATTGGTGTTCTAAAGATTACGACTACATTGGCGCTCCGTGGATTGCAACTCCCAATAGAGGGTTCAAAAAACTAGTATCACTTTTTGATTCTAAGAAAAAGAAAGCGCGTTCTAGTATATTTTATAAGGTTGGTAATGGCGGTTTTTCATTACGAAAAGTGAGTTCACACATTGCTAATTCAAAGAAAATGAAGCCGGTAATAGAACAAAATTTAAAACGATCAAAGGACGATTTTAGAATTATGGAAGATGTTTTTTGGTCCTCAATTCCTGAACAGGACTCTCGTTTTTTAATTCCGGATTATAAAGAAGGATTGCAATTTGCTTTTGACCGGAAACCAGATCTTGCTTACAAGCTAAATAACAACAAACTTCCTTTTGGATGTCATGGATTTGAAAAGCCAAAAGTGAAAGTTTTTTGGGAGAAGATGATGTCCTAGTCTTTTAATTATTAGCAGCTTTCCAATGGCCTCTTAGTTTGGAATACTTTAGATATGTAACTCTAAATGTTTGTTTGCAAATTCGCCAACCATTCACGCCGTCCAAAATACCTAATCTTAAAAAATAGGCTTTAAAAAAGGCCCATGAGGGTCTCACTATCAATTTGATGAGTGGGGCTTTGATTCCTAATTCAAAATAGGCACTTGCAGCTATACTAGAAAAATTTTCAACTTTTTGTTTGTGTTCCTCGTAGTCTCTGTAAATCCAATGTAGAAGATCGCCTTTTAGATGTCCGCTTTTAATAGTGGGTTTTAACTTATAAGAATCGTGCGGATTGATGCCTTTCCATTCTCCATGGCCTTTTTTGAAAAGTCTTAATTTTTTATCCGGATACCAATCTGAAAAGTGAATCCACTGTCCACAATAATTATTCTTACGATTGGAGTAATAGCCGTCAAATTTCCAGTTTTTTTTCACTTCCAAAATGGATTTTTTTAAGCGGTCTGAAAGTGCTTCATCGCCATCCAAAGACAAAATATAATCGAAGTTTGCTTGTTCAACTGCAAAGTTTTTTTGCTCTTTATAGCCCAAAAATTCTTGAGGGATAAAACGGACCTTAAATTTTTCGCAAATGGCTTGGGTTTTATCAGTAGAGTAGGAGTCTACCACCACAATCTCATCAACAATACCCACTAAAGATGCCAAGCATTTTTCTAAATGCTCTTCCTCATTATAGGTGATAATAACGCCTGAAATTTTAATCATAATTATTCAATATTTCGATACATAAGCCAAAGAAATAAATACGTTTTAAATTCCTCAAATGCTTTTAAATAGGCAAAAACAAAGCCTTCTTTTCCATCCAAAAAACCTAATTTAAACACGAAATTTACTTTGAGTTCCCACAAGGGTTTCCATAATAAATGAAAAAAATTGGGTCGCTTTTTACGAGCGAATAGTTCGCTAGCTCTTTGTTTTGCTTTTTTGGTTAATCGTTCATTATAACTATCAAAATCTAAATAGATTTCATCAAGGGGATGTTTTAATGTGTTGGTATTCAGCTTAGAGTCCGTCACTTTTGTTGGATACAATAATGGACTAATAGATGTTCGATACCCCGAATACTGCATCCACTTCCCCATGAAATTGAAACGTGTTTTAGCGTTATAAACACCCGAAAGAGGTGCGTTTGTTGCAATCTCAATAATTTCCTGAGACAACGGATTCGAAACGCAGCGATTGGCTTCCAAGGCTAAAATCCATTTGTGGGATGCTTTTTTTTGCGCGTCTTGTGTCATTTGATAGACATCAACAGACTCAGATTTTATATATTGAATAGGGGACGAATGCTGTAATTCTGAACGTACTATTTGTTCCATTTTCCCAATGATAATAAGCTCATCAACAAACGATACGCTTGCAATGCAGTCTTTTAGGTACTTGTGGTCGTCAAACGAAATAATAATGGCACTAATCATGAAATATAAAACTATTTAAAAATAATTATGCAGTCGGCTGTAAAAGTAATAATTTTACGTTGAATATAAGCTATCGAATCAATGTCGCGTTTACCAATTTTAATGTACCATGCTATTTGTAAAAATCCTTCTGAAAGTAAGGGGCTCACATTGAGCTATGATAAATTGGAAGCACAGTTTAAGTATTTAATTTCAAAAGGCTATACAAGTTTACATTTTAGGGATATTCAGAGGTTTGAACATTCCGATGAATTCCCAAAAAAACCAATCATTATCACTTTTGATGATGTGTATGTAAATCAGTATGAATTCGCATACCCGCTTCTCAAAAAATACAATTTGAAAGCCTGTTTTTATGCACCGTTAGCGCATGTGGGTGGGTTTGATTCTTGGAATCAGGGCTTAGAACCTCTCATGAGTGTTTCACAACTAAAGGCCTTAGATCCGGAGGTGGTAGAGCTTGGGTTGCATTCTTTTGAGCACCGTCCTTATGATTCATTATCTATAGAGTCTATACAAGACGATTTTAAAAAATGTCAAGATTTTATTTCTAAACACGAACTGAATGTTTGTAATGTTTTGGCCTATCCATATGGGAAATTCCCTCGAAAAGAGCCTTCAAAATCTTTATTTTTCAAAGAATTATCAACTCAAAAAGTGGCCTATGGTTTGCGCATTGGCAACCGATTGAATAGACTCCCTTTTAAAAATAATTATGAACTCAATCGATTGGATATTAAAGGGGAAGAACCTCTGTTTAAATTCAAACTAAAATTAAAACTAGGAAAACTCTCTTTATTTTAACCCTTTTTTAAGCAGCATTAATTTTGCATACCTTGAAAACACGCCGTAGGCATTTATTCCAGCGACTGCAAGTCCAGGGACACCGTCCAAAAAACCGCGTTTTATGATGTATTCATGAAAAAATCGATACAACGGTTTAAACGCTAAGTGAAAATAACTCATTCCTTTGCCTTTCGATAATTGACGTTCAGCTTGAAACCAAGCATAGCTGTCTTTTTTACCAATATAATGTACGAGTCCTTTGTAAGTGTAGTGCAGGACTTTGTTTTTAAGGGTCCCAACAGATCCATTTACAATCAATTTTTCATGTACATTACCTTCAAAATGACAGTTGGTTCTCTTGACCAATCGGGTCACATCGTTGTAATGATGATACAAAAAGCGATTCATATAGAAATGAGGAAAATTGAGTTTATACCCCGTGTGTGTATTAGATTCAATCGCTTCTAAAATTTCTTTTTGAAGCGCCTCAGTCACCCGTTCATCTCCATCTAAAAATAAGACCCAATCACAAGTCGCAAATTGAAGTGCGTGATTTTTTTGATTTGAAAAATTATCAAACTTTCTAGAAACAACTTTACAACCGTGATCGTTTGCAATTTGAACAGTTGCATCGGAACTCATGGAATCCACCACAATAATTTCATCAACAAATTTCAGACAATATAAAGCCCCCTCTAGGTACTGAGCTTCGTTATAAGTTGGAATGATAACCGTTAGAGTTTGCATAGTCGTTTAAAGTGTAAATCTACAAAAAAACTTTATATTTGTACCCAATGAATCGTCTAGACACTTCCATTATTATAAGTACTTACAACTCTACCAAGTGGTTAGAGAAAGTTCTGCATGGCTACAATAATCAAACGTATAGACTTTTTGAAATTGTGATTGCCGACGATGGATCAAATCAAGAAACATCGGATCTTATTAAGCAACTCCAAAAGGAGGTTTTTTATCCAATTGTACATGTGTGGCATGAAGATAACGGATTTCAAAAATCTCAAATATTAAATAAAGCCATCAACCACTGTAGCACGCCCTACATTATTATGTCTGATGGGGATTGTATTCCGAGAACTGATTTTGTTGAAATTCATGTAAAACACCGAAAATTAGGATGGTTTTTGTCTGGTGGCTATTTTATGTTACCGATGAATATTTCAAATCTCATTACGATTGAGGATATATATAAAGGTCTTTGTTTTAATTTAAAATGGTTAAAATCAAACGGTTTAAAATCATCTTTTAAAAACAATAAACTTACTGCAAAAGGGTTTAAATCTTGGTTTTTAAATAGGATCACTCCTACGAATGCCAGCTGGAATGGTCATAATGTTTCGGGATGGAAAAAAGATATCATCGCTGTTAATGGGTTTGATGAACGCATGCAATATGGAGGTCAGGATCGCGAACTTGGAGAGCGTTTGTTTAATCATGGTTTAAAGAGTCAACAAATTCGATACAGTTCGATTTGTGTTCATCTGGACCATCCTCGGGGCTATAAAACTAAAAAATCGATTGATAAAAATTTAGAAATTCGAAGAATCGTAAAATCCGAAAAACGTGCTTGGACCGATTTTGGAATTATTAATTCTGAAACAGATTAGTTTTTTATTTCTTTCGATACACTCCTATTTTCCATGAAGTATTTCCATTTTTAGAGTCTACTTTAGAAAATTCGATTTGTTCTAATTCAGGAATGTCAAAATACTCCCAGCATCCCGTACCTTCTCCAAAAATGGAGGTGATTAAAATACCGTCTTTTTTAAGTTTACTTAGAATCCGATTCACAACCTTAGCTTTCACAGTGGTATTAATATAATAAAAAGCTTCATTAAAAACGATGGTATCAAAGTCTTGAGCCGGTGTATAGTAATGAAGATCTGCCACTTGAAAATCAGCATTTTTAAACTTGTTTAGTAGGGCTTTCTCAATGGAAACTTTTGAGAAATCGACTCCATAAAAATAGCCGAGATCAAGCGGATCTAGGACCATTCTTAAAACCCCTTCACCAGACCCTAAATCTAAAACATGGGGTTTTTCTTGAGAATAGGTTTTAATGATTTCTGAAATTTTTGCATAACGAGGCGCTTCTTTTTCTGTTTTTAAATAGTCCCATTTACCGTTTCGGTATTGGCGGTTCCATTTTATTTTTTTTCTCCAGATATGAAATCGATCGATAAAGTTTAGAGTGTTCATTGTATATGATGTCTTAAAAAGGGTGATAATTTTTCTAAAATGAGTTCGGGTGTCAGTTGTTCGTAAAAAAACGATGGGTTTTCTTCAATTTTTTTCCGATCTTCTCTTGAAGTTGAAAACAAATCGGGGTTTTGATCCAATAAATGCACGGAGGTATGCAGTTGTCCGTCTTCAAAACTGGCCCAGTGAGATTTTATAACATAAGGAGAAAAAATAGTAAAAGTGGGTTTGTCAAGCGCTTTGGCAATATGAACAATACCGCCTTCATTGGCGATTAATAATTGACACTGATTCATCAGCGCAATAAACCCTCTAATACTCGCTTCATACACATCAAAAATAATCGCATCTTGATGCTTGCAAGCGTTATAAATTTTAGTGGCCTCTTCCTTTTGGTTGGGTGCATAGTTAAATAATATATACACCTCAAAATGGGTCGTTACATAGTCTATGAGCGCCACGATATATTTATAAGGCATCGATTTTTGGGGCGTACTTCCCAAAACCCCAAACATGACCACTGGCTTATCGTAAGCATTTAATTTTGAATATTTTTTTTCGGTCGCTGTTAAATGTATTTTTGGCGTGTAGATAGGTGCTTCTAGTGGAAAAGCTGCGTTTACTAAATGAACTCTATCTTCAATAGATTTCCCACAGGGCTTTGTTTTTTCTTTTAAAAACGCCACATTATGAGTGTAGAAATTGAGCACTGGATTTTTATCTGTTTTTTTATACCCCACTCGAAAAGAAGCTTTTGAAAACAACGAGATCACCCTACTTTGAAACTTAGCATAAGGATCAAAAATAATATCATACTGCGCCTTTCGAACTTCGCAAATCATTTTTATAAGTGTTGGAATTTTTTTTAATTCCTTTTCATTCAATGGAATAATTCTATCGATCGCTGGATTATTTTCGATCACACCAGTCGTGTAATCATAAACCATATAGTCCACTCGTGAATTTGGTATTATTTTTTTGATATTGGTGGCGATTAAAGAGGCAATGAGTACATCACCGATTCGCTTATTTTGAATTACAAGTATTTTTTTCATCACTTACTAAAGACTATCTTAGCAAGATATTACTTTTTTTAAAGCTACTAAAAGTTTACATGAACAATCTTATTATACATCCCGATTTCGCATCGCATTCTGATGCCATTTCTAAAGCCATTCGCGATTTTAATTCTTCAGGAACAACCGTGCTAAAAGGGGAGCGGAACACCATCAAATCCTTGAAGATTGACGGTTTAATCCTTAATATTAAGCAATTTAAAACACCGGCGTTTTTTAATGCAATTGTGTATAAATACATTCGAAAATCAAAAGCTCGCCGGTCCTATGAGTATGCCAATATATTAACTCAGAAAACAATTTTAACGCCTACGCCAATCGCTTATTTTGAAGCAACATCTTGGTTTGGTCTCAAGCAGAGTTATTATATCAGTCAGCACGTGGCTTATGATTTAGATTTTAGAGTTTTGATACACGATTTAAAGTACCCTAATCGAACTGAAATTCTAAAGCAATTTTCGGCGTTTACTTTCAAGCTACACGAGCAAAGTGTTAATTTCTTAGACCATTCACCAGGAAATACCCTGATTGTGAAAACGGACTCTAACCACTATGATTTTTATCTAATCGATTTGAATCGCATGCGATTTGAACCCATGAATTTTAATAAACGGATGCATAATTTTAGACGTCTTTGGTTGTCCAAAGCCATGGTGAAAATCATGTCCAAAGAATATGCCTCTTTAAGTGATTCCGGTATTTCTTCAGAAGAAACACAGGACTTAATGTTGCAATACAGTCGGAAATTTCAAAAACACATCAACTCCAAAAAGCTCAGACGAAGCGGTCGAAAAATGGTTTTTAAAACCACGAGTTAATCCCTAGATAATGTGTGCTTAGAACAGTGATTCTTTATATTAGAGATGATTTTATTGGGACTCCTCTTTAATTGAAACTGTATTATTTATAAAGTTATTATTAAAAGTTTGCAAAAACGCTTTAATCTCTTGTTCTAGTTCGAGTTTTTTAACATCGGAGATGCTATTTTGTAGGTTTCTAAGCCCTGACTTATTTGTAGTATCGTATAGTTCTGTAATTTTTTCCCCATCAAAAATAAAGTAATAATTATCAATTATAACTTGATAGTTATTGTTTACAAAATTTACGATCAAATTAGTTTCGTTTTTGTAGCTGTTCCCAAAACTAAAAAAGGGCTCTGGATAGTCCAAATAGTCAAGAACGCTGGGGATGATGTCAATTTGTTGGATATTTTTAAGGTTGATCTCTGGGGTATCGTTGCTAGGATCGAAAATCAGTAGTGGAATGGCATAATTTTCCATTGGAGGCTGGTTGTGTTTTTTTGCTAACATCGAACAATGATCTGCCGTAATTACAAAAATAGTATTTGGATACCATTCTTGGGTTTTTGCATATTCAAAGTATTTTTTAATGGCATAATCTGTATAGCCTACCGATTCATGAAATATCGATTTTGAATCTCCAAAAGCGCCTTTATACCGATTTGGAATCACGAAAGGCATGTGTGAGGATATGGTAAAAATCGACGCTAAAAAAGGAGGGCTCATGCGCCCTGTTTGTTCCCCAAAGAACCTTAGAAACTCTTCATCATAAATCCCCCATTTACCATCTTCATGCCCTGGGGTTGGGTATTCATCTTTTCCGTAATAAGCGTTAAAACCAGCTACTTTTGCGTAGTGATCAAAATTTTGACTTCCGTTAAATGCACCGTGGAAAAAAGAAGATTCATAGCCTTGTTTGGCCAAAATTTTTGGTAAACTTTCGATGTCATTAAAGGCATAAGAAGAGTTGATAAAAGCTTCTCCAAAAATACTCGGAATGCCCGTTAATATTGATGGAAGTGCCTCGCTAGACAATCGGCCATTGGCATAGCCATTTGGAAAATAGATCGACTGTGATATAAGGGAATCTAAAAAGGGTGTGTTTCCCATTTCAGGGGTCGAATAACTGATGTTTTCATCTCCAAAACTTTCTGCAATAATAATGACGATGTTTTTTTTAGTCATTACTTTACCTTCGTTATATCGCTTTATTGGGGTATAAATTTCTTGCAACGCATCGTCCTCAAAGTGACTTAAAACTGCAAGTTGCTCTTTGTCTTTCAAAGTTTTCATAATGCAGAAGGGCGTATTCAGCACAATAACATTCGTATTAATGTTAGAGTAGTTAACGGCATCAATTCTGCTCAGTGGTTTTTCTTGTATGCCGCCTCTTCCCATCACTAAACTCAATCCAAGAACCAGCACAAATCCCAAAATAGAATAAACACTTTTGATAGAGGAGTTCTGAGTTTTTGGAGTCTTAAAATTTGGAATGAATTTCCAGAAAAAAGTAATAAACACTAGAAAGGAAAGCGCTACATACCAATATTGAGACACATAGGAGGGAATCAGTCCCATAATTTCGGTTTCCATGCCTTTGGCTGTGATTAAATCAAAAGTGCTTCGTCTGCCAGTAAATTCAAAATAAACGAGGTCGATAAAATTGGTTGCTAAAAAAATACTATTGGTTATGAAAAATACCAGTTTTAAAATTTTCTGATATGGGGCTCCATATTTAAAGCCCCCAGGAATGGAGTGCCCAATGATGATTAAAAGATTTGTATAAATGATCACAGAGACATCAAATCGAATGCCCCCTAAGAAGTTGATGAAATTAATTTTATCAAACGTACTGTAATGAAAGAGCACAAAAAGGAGTCTACAGAAACTGTAAAAGAGCGTTACGTATAAAATCCGTTTCGCTAACGTTTTTAAGCTTTCAACATACATCGGACTAAACCGCTACATTATGCGTTCGCAAGGCATCGTTTAAAGACGTTTTTTTGTTGGTGCTTTCTTTTCGTTTTCCAATAATCAGGGCACAAGGTACATTGTAGTTTCCAGATGGAAATTCTTTAACATAACTTCCAGGAATCACTACCGAACGTGCAGGGACGAGTCCTTTATATTCTTTTGGTTCATCGCCAGTCACATCAATAATTTTGGTACTCATTGTTAAGACCACACCTGCCCCTAGGACGGCTTCGGTTTCAACTCGAACGCCTTCCACCACAATACAACGGGATCCAATAAAAGCATTGTCTTCAATAATTACCGGAGCTGCTTGAAGTGGTTCTAAAACGCCTCCAATACCAACGCCACCAGAAAGGTGTACATTTTTACCAATTTGAGCGCAACTTCCTACCGTTGCCCAAGTATCCACCATCGTACCTGCATCGACATACGCTCCAATATTCACATAACTGGGCATCAAAATAGTGCCTTTTGAAATATAGGCGCCATGACGTGCAACCGCATGGGGTACCACTCGAATGCCTTTTTCGGCATAGCCTGTTTTTAAGGGAATTTTATCGTGAAACTCAAACGGACCCACTTCGATAGTTTCCATGGTTTGAATCGGGAAATACATCACAACTGCTTTTTTTACCCACTCATTCACTTGCCATCCTTCTGTGGTGGGTTCTGCGACCCTAAGGTCTCCTTTGTCTAGTAAATCAACAATGGTTCTAATCGCATCTTGAGTTGTGGTTTCGTCTAACAGGGCTCGATTGTCCCAAGCTGCTTCAATAAGTGGTCGTAAGTTGTTCATCGTGTATTTTTTCAACAAATATAAGCTTAATAAGAAATAAAATATAACCCGATGTGCATTTCGAACGAAATTTGTCAATTTGAATGAATTTCGCATTCTTTTTGTTAAAATAAAACCGATATTGATTTTCCGTTGAATGATTCAAAACAGAGTTCGATATAAAACTGTATTTTTGCGTTCTATGGGACGTCTTTTAGCAATTGATTATGGGAGTAAACGTACAGGAATCGCCGTTACGGATGAGATGCAAATTATTGCGTCCGGCTTAACAACGGTCGAAACAAAAACGCTGATACTGTTTTTAAAAACCTATTGCGAGAAAGAATCTGTTGAATTGTTTCTTATTGGATTGCCAAAACAAATGAATAATGAGCTTTCGGAAAGTGAGCCTTTAATCTTGAAATTTATTCAAACTTTAAAAAAACAAATCCCACAAATTCCAATCGAGCGTGTCGATGAACGCTTTACGTCTAAGATGGCCTTTCAAACGATGATTGATAGTGGTCTCAATAAAAAACAACGAAAAAACAAGGCAATGGTAGATGAAATTAGTGCGACCCTTATTCTGCAATCCTATCTTCACAATAAATAAGTCTAGAAGTATTATTTTTTACATCCAAAAATTGTATTTTTGAGCTCTTATAATTAGTCGTATGATTTTACCAATTGTGGCTTACGGAGATCCAGTTCTTAAAAAAAGAGCGATTGAAATTACGCCAGAACATCCAAATTTAGAGCAAATTATTGCCAATATGTACGAGTCTATGTACGGCGCTTTTGGCGTTGGATTAGCAGCACCACAAGTAGGTCTTTCCATTCGTTTGTTTTTGGTAGACACGGCTCCTTTTTCGGATGATGAGAGTTATTCTGTTGAAGAGCAAGCACAATTAAATTCCTTTAAACGGACATTTATTAACCCTAAAATGCTCGATGAATCAGGTGAGGAGTGGAGCTTTAACGAAGGCTGTTTGAGTATCCCCAACGTTCGTGAAGAGGTGTTGAGAAAACCGACCATTAAAATCGAATATCAAGATGAGGATTTTAAAACCCATGTCGAAGAATTTGACGGTTTAATCGCTCGAGTGATTCAGCATGAGTATGACCATATCGAAGGGGTTTTGTTTACAGATAAAGTATCGTCTTTAAAAAAACGCTTATTAAAAGGAAAACTGAGTAATATTTCAAAAGGAAAAACGAGTGTAGATTATCGCATGCGATTTCCAAATAGTTCAAAAAAACGTTCTTAAATCAAACTTAATCTTAAACTTAATAAATGGAATTAGATAAAATTTTAGCCATCTCAAAAAAACCAGGCTTATTCAAATTAATCACCCAATCGCGTGGCGGATTTATTGCAGAATCCCTTATCGATCAAAAACGGCTCTCTGTCAGTATTAGTAACAATGTGAGTGTATTAAGCGAAATTGCGATATATACGCTCAACGAAGAATTGCCGTTGAAAGATGTTTTTTTAAAGATATTTGAAAAAGAAAAGGGCCAAGATACAAGCACGAGTCCCAAAGCATCTAAAGACGATTTAGAAGCCTATTTTTTTTCGGTTCTCCCTAATTATGATGAAGATCGAGTGTATCCGAGTGATATTAAAAAAGTTTTAAATTGGTATAATTTACTAAATAAACACAAGCTGTTAGATTTTAAAACGGAGGCTTCTAGTACAGAAGAGGAAGAATAAAATACAAAGCAGCGAATCGCTGCTTTTTTTAACATTATATTTTAAATGTTTGCACACTTAACAAAAGAATTCAACTACAACTGGAAGTTGTCTGCACCTGTCATTATGGGCATGTTGGGGCATACTTTTGTGGGATTCGTTGATAATATTATGGTGGGCCAGTTGGGGTCGGCCGCCTTGGCTGCGGTGTCTCTAGGGAATAGTTTTTTCTTTGTTGCCATGTCACTCGGAATCGGGTTTTCAACGGCGATTACGCCATTGGTTGCAGAAGCAGATTCCGAAAATAATTTCAAAAAAGGAAAGTCCGCATTTAAACATGGCTTATTTTTATGTACGGTGTTAAGTCTGTTGTTGTATGCCATGATTCTATTGGCAAAACCACTTATGAAATTGATGGATCAACCCGAAGAAGTGGTGGTTTTGGCGATGCCATATTTAAATATTATTGCCATTTCGTTGATTCCGCTTATCATTTTTCAAGGATTTAAGCAATTTAGTGATGGATTGTCGTTGACCAAACACGCCATGTATGCGACTCTATTTGCCAATATTTTAAATGTTGGGTTTAATTATATATTGATTTTTGGAAAATTTGGATTTCCTGAGATGGGCATTGTTGGGGCTGGGATTGGGACTCTAATTTCTCGTGTAGCAATGATTGTTTTAATCTGGTATTTGCTTAAAAACGATCCAAAAACAAAGGCCTTTGTAAGTCATATAAAACTATTTGTTTTACAGAGTTCGATGCTAAAAAAAATATTGAACCTCGGGTTGCCAAGTGCTATGCAAATGTTTTTTGAAGTCGCTATTTTTACAGCGTCCATTTGGTTAAGTGGTATGTTGGGGAAAAATGCCCAAGCCGCCAATCAAATCGCCCTCAACTTATCGTCTATGACTTTTATGATTGCGATGGGGTTGAGTGTCACTGCGATGATTCGTGTTGGAAATCAAAAAGGATTGAAAAATTATGTTGAGCTTCAGCGGATTGCAAAATCAATATTTCTAATGGGGATTATATTTGCCTCTATTTTCGCAATCTTATTTTTAATTTTCCATGATGTATTTCCAACTTTGTATCTGGATTTAGACGATGTAAACAACTATTTAGACAACCAAGAAGTGGTTGCAATCGCTTCCAAATTACTGTTGGTGGCGGCGCTTTTTCAGATTAGTGACAGCATCCAAGTGGTGTTTTTGGGGGCCTTAAGAGGGTTGCAAGATGTTAAAACCCCAACCTTGATCACCTTTGTTTCCTACTGGGTGATTGGGTTTCCAACAAGCTATTTCCTTGGAAAGGCCGAAGTTTATGGCAGTACAGGCATCTGGATCGGACTCTTAGTCGGATTAGGGTCGTCCTCCATTTTTTTATATCTTAGATTTATTTTTCTAACCAACCGTTTGATTCAAACGCATAATATGAAGTAACTATGGAATTACCAAAATTCATCCTCGGAGATAATACCAAATTTCCAAACGCTATCTACGTCATTCATACGGAGTTCCCACGGTTTATCATCAACTTAGAAACCGATGAAGTGGAGTGGTTAGAGGAATTTGATACCCAAGATGAAGAAGAATTACTTTCGGAAACCGAAACAGCCATTAAAGAAGCCTCTGCTTTTTATGACAGTGAAGTCACCACTTACGATTCCTAGAAATGATAGAACAACTTTTAGAACTTGACACCTCCATTTTTTTATACCTAAATAATTTAGGAACCCCCTCATGGGACGGGTTTTGGAACCTGATCACCAACAAACGCACCTTTATTCCGTTGTATCTTGTGCTGCTGTATTTGATGTCAAAATCAATGCCTAAAAAACAAATTGTGATTCTCGTTCTCACTATTGCTGGTATGATTTTGTTTACGGATCAAATCACAAACTTTTTTAAATTCACTTTTGAGCGCTTACGTCCTTGTGCACAAGAAGGGGTTTTGGAATACATACGACAAAGCGATTGCTGGGGGTATGGGTTCTTTTCTGGACATTCCTCCAATTCTATGGCTACCGCAATTTTTACAGGCTTAATGCTTCGCCCTGTCTATAAGAACTTAATTTATTTTATGATTATCTGGAGTTTGGTCGTGGCCTACAGTCGGATTTACTTAGGACTTCATTATCCGTTAGATATTATTTGTGGTCTGACTTTCGGAGTCCTTGCTGGGACCCTATTTTTTACCATTTTTAAGCGGTTAAGTGCGCGTTTTGTGCAAATTGAGTAGATATTCAGCAGCGGCAAAGGGCGAGCGCTTATTGGCCGCTATCAAGGCCTTTTGAGTTTTTAATTCTTCGGCGATCACTTCATTCTGAAAAAATTGATCTTTTAATTGGTTTTCAATCGATTGTAGCAACCAAAATGTATTTTGTTCCTGCCGTTTTTTGGTGAAATACCCTTCTTTATTGGCCTGTTCGATATAGTCAGAAATTAAAGTCCATGCGGCGTCAATCCCTTTATTTTCGAGCGCACTACACAGCACCACTTTTGGGGTCCAGTTGGAGGCTTTCGCAGGGTAGAGGTGAAGGGCCCGATTAAATTCTACCTTTGCTAATTTAGCTGCTGTTAGATTGTTTCCATCTGCTTTGTTGATGATAATGGCATCGGCCATTTCTATAATTCCGCGTTTAATGCCTTGCAGTTCATCGCCAGCCCCAGCCAGTTTGAGGAGTAGGAAAAAATCAACCATGCTATGAACGGCGGTTTCACTTTGTCCAACCCCCACGGTTTCAATCAGAATTACATCGTAGCCGGCAGCTTCACACAGGGTGATCGCTTCTCGGGTGTGTCGTGCCACCCCACCCAACGCATCGCCAGCGGCGGAAGGGCGGATAAATGCCTTTGGATTTCTAACCAATGCATCCATGCGGGTTTTATCTCCTAAAATACTTCCCTTACTAAGCGTGCTCGTTGGATCCACAGCCAAGACAGCCACTTGAGACCCCAGTTCTGTTAAGTACGTGCCCAACGCTTCTATAAAGGTGCTTTTTCCAACCCCAGGCACCCCTGTGATTCCAATTCTAATGGACGGTTTTTGGTGTTCTAAGCAACTTTGAATCAGGGTATGGGCTTTTTCTTTATGGATTGGGCTGTGACTTTCAATTAAAGTGATCCCTTGACTTAAAGCTGCCGTATTTCTGTTTAAAATTTTCTCCAGTAGCGTTGCCGCAGAGGGTTGCTCTAGGCGTTTCTTTTTGAGCTGTAAGATTGCATTCTTACTCGTGGCTTCTTGATTTGAAACCCCTTCATTTTCTCGAAGTGCACTTTTTGTTGGTTGCTTTTTTTTCACGATTCTAATATTGCCCCTAAATTAATCTAATTTTTTATATTAGGATTGTTTTTTTGATTGTCCGTATCTTTAGGATGAATTTAAACCCATGGATTTTAAAACGTTTTTATTTGAGAGGTCACCAAATCCCATTAAAGTCATTGCGCCAGCTCTTGATTTTAGCGCCTATGTTTCTATGGATTTATCGAAAGATAATTCTGAGCTTCAACGCTTTGACCATAGCAGTTCAGAAGCGTGGACCCACTATATCAATGCCTACCTTCAAAGTCAAAATAAATCCATTGCCTATGGGGGGTATTTAGAAGTACGATCGCTCTATAACAGAAGCGACCATTTCAGCACCAAAAACGCCTCCGAGTCACGAAACATCCATTTGGGTGTTGACTTGTGGTGTCCCGCTGAAACGCCCGTCCTCGCGGCCTTTGAGGGAGTGGTGCATAGCTTTCAAGATAACACTAATTATGGCGATTATGGCCCGACCATTATTCTAAAACATTGCATTGAGAACGTGGAGTTTTACACGCTCTACGGGCATTTAAACAGGTGTTCAATTAAAACTTTACATAAAAACGACCAAATATCTAAAGGACAGCTCATTGGGTGGCTCGGAAGCTCGGAAGTAAATGGGGATTACGCACCGCATTTACACTTTCAAATCATCAAAAATATCGAATCCTATGAAGGCGATTATCCAGGGGTGTCTTCTCAAAAGGATCGCGCGTTTTATAGTGAAAATTGTCCCGATCCCAATTTGATTTTAAAGTTGTATTAGCAACAATTTCCGCCTGGAGTACACTGTGGTTCTGCATTCAAATCCGAGAGTTTGACTTTTGGTTTTTCTGGAATTCCACAGTTGTCTTTTGCTAAACAATCAGTTTGTTGGGTGGTGAGTAAAAAGTGTTTTCCATCAAAATCGAGGCCGAATTTACCAATGGTTTCTGCTTGATATTCGACTTCAATCTCTAAGTCTTCGATGTTTAAGATTTTTTCAGAAAGCGCAATGATACTCAATAGTTTTCCAGGGTGCAATCGGTGGTCATAGTCGTCTGAATCCCAAAGTTGAAAATTGACTTTGGTCTCGTTTCGGACCGTGCCACCACAATCAATGAATTGTTTGTTTATTTTTCCAACTTCCGTCACATGAAAGTGCGTAGGCACCAACGTTCCATTGGGCAATTGAAACCCAATGGTTTCTGAATTTTTTAACACGTGTTTGACTTCTGATAATTTCATAGGGCAGTTTTAAGTTGAATACAAAGATAGTTTATTTGATTTTATTGGATGGTTTGATTTAGGGGAAGTGAATGGGTATTTATGCTAATTGCTTTCAAAATTGTATTTTTACGTGAGGATTCACAAGATCTTTAATCATAGAAAAATACAAATCTTTGTTGTGAATTGATTTCAAATTGTATTTTTACGTGAGGATTCACAAGAGCACACATCAAAGCATTGATAGTATAGATGGTTGTGAATTGATTTAAATTGTATTTTTACGTGAGGATTCACAAGATTTTTTGACGGGTACTATTTTAGTCGCAGGTTGTGAATTGATTTCAAATTGTATTTTTACGTGAGGATTCACAAGGTCAATCCCGATGTACTGAGTAAAATCAAGCCATCGGGATTCCTTTTGAAATAAAAAAAACACCACACTCCCAAATTTAAAATGATTGATTTGGGTGGTTTTTCGTTTCTAATCTATTTAAAAAAATTGTAATTGTTGTGTTGGTTGCGGCATATCGACCTCTTTAATGCCATGAAATAGTTCCATATTTCCAAACTGTTTGTCGGTTATTTCTAAAATACACACCTTACCATGCTTAGGAAGACTCCTTTTGACACGTTTGGTGTGTACTTTTGCGTTTTCTCTGCTAGGGCAGTGCCGCAAGTAAATAGAAAACTGAAACATCGTAAATCCGTCATCAATTAATTTTTTCCGAAATTGGCTGGCCGCTTTTCGTTCTGTTTTAGTTTCGGTTGGTAAATCAAAAAATACAAGTACCCACATAATTCGATACGCATTATAACGATTTTCAGTTAGCATCATTAAACAATTAATCTAATACAGGATATTTTAGGTGTCTTAATTCTCCTGTATAGCATTTATAAAGACTGGCCGTGGTTGTGGTAACGGCTATTAATAAAGGTCTAACAATACCGTCTATTTTCACATCTTGCGTTGCTATAGACAATAGATGCGCTTTGATCTCTTTTGTTAATTCCTCCTGAGCACCATGGGATATTCAGGTTCTTTGGAAACCATGAAGTTGGCAAAAATTGCGACCCTAATTACATTCGCTGTGAACCTGTTTTATATCGGATACACTGCCATTTGGATATCAAATCAGGATATGAAGCCTTCCAAGACCGATGGCTAAATATGCTATTTTTAAGGTAATCGCTTTATATAGCAGAGAACTGTTTAGTTTTTAATAAATTTAAGAGTTGTTGGTTGACCATTGTCAAGAATCACAGACATCGCATAGATACCTGGACTTAGTGCAGACGTATTAAATTTAATTTTTTTGTTCTGGATAAGAGACTCCACCGCGGCGACCATACGTCCCGACATATCAAAAACTTTAAGAACTGCTTGTTGGCTTCGCGTATTTTTTATTTGAATATTTAACAGATTATCAACAGGGTTTGGATACATACTAATCGATTGAACGGCAGTGGGCGCTTCACTTGACAACGGCGTTTCTTGATACACTTTTACATAGTCAATCTCCATCGTGTCATTAGTGAAATTAGTGGCTATTGACCCCCCTAAATCTCCTCCCATAGCCACATTTAGTAAAATGTAAAACTCTTGATCAAAAGGTGAAAAAACATCTATTTGATTGACTAAATTTTCTTCCATATATATTTTCATGGATTCTGGCGTCCAAACTAAAGAGTAAATGTGCCAATTTTGAGAGGTGTCCACATTCGTGGTTGGTATGCCAGCAGTATTCATTTTTTTTCCATCTCCATTATTCCAATGCCAAGTTCCTAAAATTTCGGTTTTTGCAATATTAGGTTCCATGATGTCAATTTCACCACAATAGGGCCAAGCAGAATCTCCAAATTCTCCAGACCAAAATCCGCCCGTTTCTATAATGTTTTTTCCTAGCAACCAAATGGCTGGCCAAGAGCCCGCAACAGAGGGTAATTTCGCACGCACTTCCACGCGTCCATATTTAAAAACAAACTTAGAATTCAAGCGAGCCGAAGTGTATTGTTTGGTAGTCCCCTGATCGGTATACGATTCCTTTATTGCTTTTAATTTTAATGTGTTTCCACTTACATAAGAATTTTCTTTTCGATTTGTATAAGCCTGCTGCTCATTATTTGACCATGAATTCCCATTAATTATAAATTGAGTTTGATGAAACCATTTAGAATCATCAACCGCTCCATCCTCATCAAAATCATCCGACCAAACGAGATAATCGTAGACAGGTTCAGTACTTTCTGTATTTAGATGAATCACATCATCTATATAGGCGACGACTAAATCCGTATTGTCTTCTCCATTGACCTGAATCACAACTCTGTTAAAATCGGTTCTATCAACTGGAGGTCCTGTATTATTATCAAAATTTGAATACGTCCCTGTTTCAAAGTTAAAGATCACTTCCTGCCACTGATCCAATACAATATCTTTAATAATCTCTGACTGCGTGGTCCATTTTTCACCTAGTAAGTTGTTTTGAAGTTTCAAAGACACTTGATTGTTTTGACTTCCAGTAATTCCGGAAGATGGCACATAAATTTTTAAACTAAATGAGTTTGTTTCACTTAGATCAAAATTTGGAGAAACATCAAACCCAACATTTGCATACGACCCTCCTACATCTGTATATTTCAAAACAGTGTTAGAAGTGTTTATCGTTTTTTTGAAGGGGTTTGAAAAACTCGTATCCATCACTGAATCATCTTCATACCAAGTTGAGATTGTTCCAGCCCCTTCAAAATCATCTTGAATGATTTGGGTATGTATTGAAATTGAAAATAGAATACTGATTAAAAAAAAGAATTGACGCATTAAACAGCTGTTAAATTGATTAAATTAATTATCAAAAATAAATGAAAATTATTTAAAACACTTGTTGATTGTTTACTATTTCATACCCAAAAACAAAAAACACCCCAGTCTGGAGTGCTTTTAAATAATAAATTGGTATTTGTTTTAAAAACCTACTTAGTTTCAAAATTCTTTAATGAATTGGTAATAATATTTACACAGTCAATCAACTGATCTTCGGACATGACCAATGGAGGTGCAAAACGAATGATATTTCCATGAGTTGGTTTTGCTAAAAGACCATTATCTCTAAGGTGTAAACAAATGTTCCAAGCGGTATCGCTGTCCTCGTGGTCATTAATGACAATTGCATTTAGCAACCCTTTTCCACGAACTAGTTTTACGATTTTACTCGTCGAGATATAATCATTTAAAAGAGACCTAAATAGCTTACCAAGGCGATCCGCATTTTCGGTGAGCTGTTCATTGTTGACAACATCCAAAGCTGCCATTGCAACCGCAGCCGCAATTGGATTCCCTCCAAAAGTACTGCCATGAGATCCCGGAGTAATGACGTTCATAATGGCATCATTTGCTAATACAGCGGATACAGGATAGACCCCGCCGCTCAATGCTTTTCCAAGAATTAATATATCTGGTTTTGTTTCTGGTGTTCCAGAACAATCTTTCTTAACACAGTCACAATTCCCACAAGTGGCCAATAAGCGGCCTGTACGTGCAATTCCAGTTTGCACTTCATCAGCGATGAACAATACATTATAGGCCTCACACAATGCTTTTGCTTTGGCTAAATAACCTTCTGTTGGCACATATACGCCAGCTTCCCCTTGTATGGGTTCTACTAGAAAACCAGCAACATTAGGATTGTTTTTTAAAGTAGCTTCGAGTGCTTCCGTGTCATCGTACGGAATTTTTATAAATCCATCTGTAAAGGGGCCAAAATTAGCGCGAGCGACGGGATCGTTTGAAAATGAAATAATGGTAGTAGTTCGTCCATGAAAATTGTTTTCACAAACAATAATCTGTGCCTCGTTTTCAGGAATTCCTTTAACTTCATACGCCCATTTACGAGAAATTTTGACAGCCGTTTCAACCGCTTCAGCTCCCGTATTCATGGGTAACACTTTGTCAAACCCAAAGTAATTGGTAACATATTCTTCGTAAGGACCTAATTTGTCGTTATGAAAGGCTCGAGACGTTAGGGTCAGAGTTTGAGCTTGCGCAATCATCGCATTTACAATAGCTGGATGACAATGCCCTTGATTAACAGACGAATACGCAGATAAAAAATCGTAGTAGCGCCTTCCTTCGACATCCCAGACGTAAACGCCTTCTCCTTTCGTCAAAACGACTGGAAGTGGATGGTAGTTGTGAGCCCCATATTGGTTCTCTAAATTGATTGCTTCTTGTGATGTAATTGAATCTAAAATAGCCATTTTAGTAATAATTTGAAATGATAAAATAACTATTCCTTCTTAGTGGAGAGAAATCATCCATAATCTGATGCAATATAGTGAGATTTTTAGTCATAAATTAAGGACTCGCTAAAATTCATTTGTTTAATTGGAATGTGAAAAAAAATGTGACTTTCTAAATAAGCAAGATTATAATGAGATATTAAAGCGTGTTGATTTTATGAAAGATAAAATTGATAAGTTTGAAAAAGCCCTGAAGGATAATTTTCGCTACACAAAAACATTACAAGACAAGTCTAAGAAAGATAAAAGCATCCAAAATAGACACATTATAAAGTTTGAATTAAAATATTGGAGAGAAAAATACAAAACGTTTACAGCAAAAGAATATAAATTAGGTTGGAGAAATAGTCAATTAAGAGACACACAAATTATTACTAAATATGCCCTACCTTTTTTGAAAACTGTTTTTAAAAGAGTCAGTGTTGAAAAAGGTATAACAGTTAATAATTTTAAGGAAATCTATAAAGTGAAATTAACTGATAAAAAAGATAGGTCTAAACATTCTCATCATGCAATTGATGCAGCAATTTTGACTTTGATACCCAATAGTTATCATAGAGAAAAAATCTTAGAAAAATTTAATGAAGCTAAAGAGATTAATAAGAAATACCATACACTTCCAATGGATTGGGAAGCATTTAAAGCTTCTACTATTATTCTAATCGAAAATGAGGTTATAGGTAATAATTTGGTTGATGATAGAAAGTTAACTCAAACATTTAAAAGAGTAAGGAAAAGAGGGCGAATTATTTATGATGATTTATCAAATAAAAAGCCTAGAATAGCGAAAGGAGATACCATTAGAGGACAATTGCATAATGAATCATTTTATGGAGCTATAAAACAACCTTTAATAGTTGACGGAAAAATTTTATTTGATGTAAACAACAGAATGAAATTAAAGGATGAAATAAAACTTGTTATTAGAAAACCTCTAAAATATAAAGGGGCAAATGATGATGATGGATTTAAAAACCTAAGTGAATTAGAAAAAGTAATTGTAGATAAAGGATTATTTAGTATTATAAAAAGACAAATTGGGGTCTTTTCTTTTAAAGAGGCTTTAGATAAGGGTGTTTATATGCTTAATAAACAAGGTGGTAAAGTTAATCAGATTAAAAAGGTTAGGTGTTTTATTAATACAAAATATGAGACTGCTATTAAGCCACATGAGCACATTACTAAATCCAATAAAGAATATAAGCATCATACTTATGCTATAAATTCAGAAAATGCTTACTGTTTTTATTACACAGGAACTATTAATGGAAAGACTCAGAGGGCTATGAAAACTATAAGTTTGTTTGAATTATCTAAATTAAAATTAAAAAGTATTGATGAAATTTATGAAATTCCCTATTACAATATTTACTCAGAAAAAAATCAAACACTGAAGCTAGAAAAAATATTTAAAACAGGAGATAGAGTTATTTTTTATAAGGAGTCTAAGATTGAATTACTAGACTTGTCTCATAAAGAAATTTTAGGTAGATTATATAAGGCATATCAATTTGAAGGAGATAGTAAAAGAATTAAATTTAAACATCACATAATTTCGGGTGAAATGACTCAAATCAAAAAAATATATAAAGATGTTACTAATCCTAAATTTTTAGAATATGAACCGCTACTTAGACTAACCAAGAGAAATTGGAATTTTGCAATTGAGGATGTCGATTTTACTATAAGTATTGATGGAAAAATAAATTGGTTATCATAAGGTTATGATTAAAAAAACCATCTATATCGGCAACCCATCTTATCTAAAACTGAAACAAAACCAAATGCTGATTGAAGATGCTGAGACTAAAACCATAAAAGGAACTGTACCCATTGAAGATATGGCTATTTTGGTGCTAGATCATTTTCAAATCACTATTAGCAATCAATTGCTCATTCGTTTGCAAGGGAATCATGTGGCGGTTGTTAATTGCGATGCACACCATTTGCCTTTGGGTTTGATGTTGCCGTTATATGGACATTCAGAATATTCGGAACGGCTTAAACACCAATTACAAGCTTCTGAGCCTTTAAAAAAACAATTATGGAAGCAAACGGTTGAGCAAAAAATAAAAAATCAACAGTTACTTTTAGCATTGAATAATAAAAAAAGTGAACCGATGCTTGCCTATGGTTTAGCGGTGAAAAGTGGCGATAGCACAAATAGAGAAGGAATGGCGGCTCAATATTATTGGAAGCATTTATTTGATGATTTTTCGAGAAGCCGTTTTGGGGAAGAACCGAATAACTTATTAAATTTTGGGTATGCCATTTTGCGCAGTATTGTGGCAAGAGCTTTGGTAAGTAGCGGCTTGTTGCCTGTTTTGGGGATTCATCACCGTAATAAATACAATCCGTATTGTTTGGCAGATGATATTATGGAGCCCTACAGACCTTTTGTTGATAAATTAGTTTTTAATTATGTTTCTATACAAGGGATTTTGCTGCGCTTGTTTGATTTTTTTATTGGCGATGTAAAAGGCAATGACAGAAAAAATAAGTCCGATGCCTCCAAAGCAAGCACTAATTAGACTTATTAGACAGAGGGTGAAAATAGGGGTACTAACTAAGCGTGTTTTCATAGATAAGGGTTTGAACCCCATACACAACGCTATTCCAGAAAAAAAGAACAGTAGGTTGTTGCGTTTGGAGCAATAATAATTTTAAATGTACTAAAAAAAAAATTCCTACTAAAATTTAGTAGGAATTGATCGTTTATAGTCCAATACTAGAATTTACTTTATAATAAATATTCTGTACTTACAAAGTTAGATTTGTTAGATTCTAACAGCGCTTTTAAAATGGTTTTATTAGCATCATTCTCTTTTGTGGCGACAAAAGTTCGTATAGAGAACGATCGCAATGCATCACGAACACTTAAAGTGCTAAATGCAGAATCTTTTCTTCCTGTAAATGGAAATACATCGGGTCCACGTTGACATGAACTGTTTAAGTTTACTCGGCATACAAGGTTGACGAGTACATCAAATAATGGCGCTAAAGTGTCTGCATCTTCTCCAAAAACACTCACTTGTTGTCCATAATTAGATTCTGCCATATCATCCAACACTTGTTGAACATCGGTAAATGTTATGATTGGAATGACGGGTCCAAATTGTTCTTCTTTGTAAACCTCCATGTCCTTAGTGACTGGATAAAGGACTGCTGGAAATATAAAATTATCAGAAACTTCGCCTCCTTTTGAATTTAATATTTTAGCCCCTTTAGACTGTGCGTCTTCAATAAGACCTTGAATATATGAGGGTTTGTTTGGTTCAGGAAGTGGGGTTAATTTAACGCTGTCCTCCCAAGGGTTACCAAATTTAAGTGCATCTACTTTTTCACAGAAACGTTTGTTAAATTCTTCTGAGATACTTTCGTGCACATACAATATTTTGAGCGCTGTACAACGTTGTCCATTAAAAGAAAGGGTGCCAGCAATACATTCGTTAATCGCTAAATCTAAATCAGCATCTGGTAAAATAATTCCAGGATTTTTGGCTTCCAATCCTAAAACCGATCGAAGTCGGTTGGCTTTTGGATGGTTATTTTGTAGCGCATTAGCCGAACTGCTGTGCCCAATGAGTGCTAAGACATCAATTTTTCCAGTTTCCATAATTGGTGAAGCAAGCACACGACCACGTCCATAAAGAACGTTTACGACCCCTTTTGGAAAGCTATTCTGGAACGCTTCCATTAACGGTGATAATAATAATACCCCTAATTTTGCAGGTTTAAAAACGGTTGTGTTCCCCATGATAAGCGCAGGTATCAACAATGCAAAGGTTTCATTTAAAGGATAATTGTAGGGACCTAAACACAAAACAACGCCAATAGGGCCCCGTCTGATGTGTGCATAAACGCCGGAATGTTTTTGAAACTTAGCTGAATTTCGATCCAACTGCTTATAGTCGTCAATTGTATCATATATATAGTCGACCGTTCGGTCAAATTCTTTTTCAGAATCTCCTAAGTTTTTTCCAATTTCCCACATCAAGTATTTAACAATTGTGTCGCGTTTGGTTTTCATTTGCTCAGCAAATTTTTCCATGCAAGCAATTCGATCGCCAACTTTCATTGTAGGCCATAATCCTTGTCCATTGTTGTAAGCCTGAGAGGCAGAGTCTAAAGCTTCGAAAGCCTCTGTTTTGGTGAGTTCAGGAACGCTTCCTAACAGCGTTGGTTCATAAGTATCCGTTGATGAAATTGTAGAATAAACATCGGTCATTTTGCCCGACCATTCTTTTAATTCACCATCTACTAAATAAGTAGTTTGTTTGACAAGACTGTCAATTTTGAACGCTTCTGGAATAGTTTTAAGAGTCATATAATTGGTTGTTAGTTTGTAGGCGAAATTTAGGAAAATATCATCCATAATTATCCTAATGAAACGTTAATCTTGATAATTAAGTCTCAAAACACAAGGGTTGGTCTATAATTAACACTGATTATAAATTAAGGAACCCCTAGTAAACAGGGGCTGCTCTATAATTATTTAAATGTTTTCAAGTGCTTCCATTGCTTCTCGCCATCTCCCATGAATTTCATCATAACCAACCGTAAAAAAGATGTACAGAGTGTATGCAAAGTATAAGACATTAATAATCAGTATAATTAATGCGATTGTTTTGACGGTATTCATCGCATTAATATTACCTTCATAGTTGTCTGGATTTTCTATCGCGGACTTCAATTTTTTATTGGCGATTAAATAGGCGGGGCCCGAGACTAAAAACCCAAGTCCACCAAAGCAGCAACATAGCAATCCGAAAATACTGAGAACATAAATGAGAGTCGTGTTTAATTGTTTTTTCATTGAAGAAATATTTAATTATAAAATTGTTTAATGGTGAAACTTAGTAAAATCGTTGCGATGGATACTATCGACAATAAATTGATGCCTTTATGATTGTTTTTAAATTTATAAAATCGGGTGATGACTAAGTAAATCAAAAGAATCAACAAAGGATAAATTGCGGCATACATATAAAACGCTTCGAGAAAATGACCATTCCAAATCAAAATCAAGGATCTTTGAAATCCACATCCGAGGCATTCAAACCCAAAAAGAGTTTTGCTAAGACAAGGTATCATATAATTTTCTAGAGACATTTATGGGCTTTTTTACCGTAGGTGGTTCAAATTAAGAAAATTATTTTCGAAATAAAAAATAGATATTACTATTTATCATTAATTCAAAAGCTGTAATTTTGATTTCTAAGTTAACTCTCATGTCCAAACGATCTATTTCTTATTTGTTTTTAGTGTTAGGAATCGCTTTGGTTTTAGTTTCTGAATTTCAAGAAACACCGAGTATTCTCCTACAAATTTGTGGTTTGTGCGTACTGATGTTTTCCTTATATCAGTTATCAAAAGGGATTGAAGACCGCCCATCAAAAGATTCTCTTATAGAAAATGATGAAGAAGAATGAAGTTTCAAATCAATGATTCTGTGGCTGTATTGGATGATGATTTGTCCGGCACGATTACTAAAATAGAAGGCTCCGAAATTACGGTTGCGACTACCAACGGATTTGAATTGGTGTTTGAAGCCCATGAACTGGTCAAAACAAATCAAGATAAACTCATGGATCGGTCGCTGTTTTCTAACGCTTCTTTAGAAAGTGTACTATCGGATAAAGAATCTAAAAAACGTCAGAACCCACCAAGAGTCTCTACGAAGGAACGGGCACAGCCTGCCATGGAAGTGGATTTACACATCAATCAATTGGTGCGATCTTCTCGTGGGATGCAAAATCATGAAATGCTCAATTTACAGTTAGAAACCGCTAAGCGTCGTTTAGAATTTGCGATCCAAAAACGAATTCAACGCATTGTGTTTATTCATGGTGTAGGGGAGGGAGTCCTTAAAATAGAATTGCAATACCTTTTTAATCGGTACGAAAATTTAAAGTATTATGATGCCAATTACCAAAAATACGGACAAGGGGCAACAGAGGTTTATATTTTTCAGTCCAAACCGCCTTCTAACGTCTCTGTGTATTCATAAGTTCCGAAGAAAAAATTATCAGTTGCCAAAAGGGTGAGGTCAATATCTTCGAGGGAAATATTAATAGAATATGTTCGTTCAAATTTATTTGCATTTACAGCCGTCACAACATACGCATCTTCATAGTTTCGATCTAAATACCGAGCTTTTTTATTCTCTGTTTCTCCTGGAGAGATATCATCAAACAAGTTACCATTATTGTTCTCATCCTCTAAACGCGTAGGCGTGGCATCTCCGTCATCATTATCGTCCAAATAATCGGGAGTTCCATCCCCATCGGTATCTTGAGCATCCGATAAGTCGCCATCACCATTTGGGTCTGGATTTTCATTTAAAGTAAGCACATTGTCGCCATCATCATCATTGTCTATATAATCATCAATGCCATCCCCATCGGAATCGCCATCATACTCAAGAGCGTTTGGCACGCCATCATTATCATCATCTTCAAAAGTGGACGTAAATATAATGGTGCCGCTTTTTGCCTCATAATCTTGATTCACAGAGACTGTGGCATCTGGAATTACTTGACAAATATAGTCTGTTGGATCGCCCGTATAGGTTCGGTAATTAAATCGAACAGAGCTTCCATTGAGGGACATTTCTGTGATTTCTTCAGGAGTTGTAGGTTTAAAAATAGCCATGTTGGTCGCATTCTTCGGAAACAAAAGGGTGAGGGATTCGAAAGGATCTTCTTTGGTGTCGTATAAAATATAACTATTGGTGTTGATTTCGCAAAGTGTTAGGTCTTGATCAAAATCAAATTCAACATTAAGAACATCCCCATCATCACAGGACAGAAAAAAACTACAACTAAATAGTAAAATTAAAACGGATCGCATATCAAACATATTTTATACAAAAGTAACCGATTTGTTAATTAGTTTGAAAGTTATTTGACAATAATTTAATTTGATTAAATTTGTGACAAATGAGAACGCTTATGGATTCAATTTATTTAGATAACGCTGCGACCACACAAGTAAGAGATGTGGTGATTGATAAAATGGCGTCTGTCTTAAAATCTTGTTATGGTAATGCTTCTTCAACCCATGGTTTTGGACGTTCTTCCAAATCTATTATCGAAAGTTGTCGCAAACGTATTGCAGCTCATTTTAATGCGTTGGCTTCTGAAATAGTGTTTACAGCAGGTGGAACCGAAGCGGATAATTTAGTGCTTCAGTCGGCTGTTAGAGATTTGAAAGTCACGCATATCATCACGACTAAAATTGAGCACCATGCGGTGCTTCATACGGTTGCCCAATTAGCGATTGAATATGGTATTAGCATCAGTTACGTGGAGGTGTTATCCAATGGTACGATTGATTATAATCATCTTGAAACGCTTTTAAAATCAACTAAAAAAACCTTAGTTTCATTGATGCATGTCAACAATGAAATAGGCACTATTTTAGACCTCCAAAAGGTGGCTGATTTGTGCCAAACGAATGCCGCGCTGTTTCATACTGACTCCGTTCAATCTGTTGGACATTATCCGATTGATTTACAAAAAATACCTCTCGACTTTTTAGCGGCGAGTGCACATAAGTTTCATGGACCCAAAGGAATTGGTTTTGCTTATATTCGAAAAAATTCAGGGCTGAAGCCGCAAATCTTGGGAGGTACGCAAGAACGAGGCATCCGTGCTGGAACTGAAAGTATTCATGATATTGTAGGTTTAGATGAAGCTTTGTCGCTTTCCTATGAAAATTTAGACTCTGAAATAACACAGGTAAAAGCTTTGAAGTCCTATTTTGTTGAGGAACTAACAACTCAAATACCATCGCTTAAATTCAATGGTTGTTGTAATGATTTAGACCAAAGTACCTATACACTTGTTAATGTGTGTTTGCCTGTTTCAGCGGCACATGCCCCGATGTTTTTGTTTCAACTAGATTTAAAAGGTATTGCATGCTCCAAAGGAAGTGCGTGCCAAAGTGGAAGTGGAAAAGGATCTCATGTATTAGCAGAAATTCTTTCAGAAGAAGACCTTATGAAGCCCTCTGTTCGGTTTTCATTTAGTATTTATAATACCAAAGAAGAATTAAAGCATGTGGTTGATATCTTAAAAGATTTAGTCAACGAAACGACCTCTTAAAATCGCATCCCTAATCTCACATTAAATACGCGAGGCGTCAAGTAATTTGGAATCGCATATTGGCGTTTCGAATACACATCTCTTACCCATGTATTTGTAATTGAATTTTGAACATCAAACATGTTAAAAATTTCGACTCCAACAGATAATTCTTTAAATCGTTTTTTCCATCCATTTTTGGAAGTGCTTTTGGCATCAATAATCACATAGGACATTCCAACATCGGCGCGCTTATAATCGGGCAGTCGATTTTGATAATTATAAGGACTCGCATAACTTGGAGAGCCTCCAGGAACCCCTGTATTGTAAACGAGGTTTAGATACATTTTTAGGTTTGGTATTTTAGGTACATAATCCTGAAAAAGAATTCCAAATTTCAAACGTTGATCGGTGGGGCGTGCGATATACCCTTGGTTGCTAATGTTCTCTTGAGTGTTTAAATAGCCAAATGAAAACCAGGACTCAGTACCGGGAACAAATTCTCCATTGAGGCGTAAATCCAAGCCATAGGCATAGGCTTTCGCATTATTATCTGCGGCGTACCGAATACGGACGTTTTCAACGGTATACGGATTAACATCCGTTATGTTTTTGTAATATGCTTCTGATATCAATTTGAAAGGACGGTCCCAAATTTTAAAACTATAGTCGTTGGCGAGTACTAAATGCATCGATTTTTGTGCTTTGACATTGGTATTGACAAGACCGTCATTATCTCTTAGTTCACGATAAAAAGGCGGTTGGTAATACAATCCACCACTCAAACGAAATAACATATCCTTGTTCCAGTCGGGTTTAATAGCCAATTGTACTCTTGGACTAAAGACCGCTTGAGACTTGCTTTCGATCCCATCGCCTTGTACGTTCCATGCATGGTAACGGACCCCCACATTGGCATATACTTCATGATTTCCAACCATGCTTCGTCGGTTCCATTGTCCATAAGCTTGGATTCGATTGAGTTCGGTTTTGTTGGTCGAACGAATGTTTTTATAAGGTACTAAAGGTCCTTCATAGGGAGTGTAAGGTTGATCGTTAAAACGGTCTACTTTTGGTGGGTTTATTGAAAATCCAGCCGAATCAATCACTTCCCATTCTACGATACGGTCGCGAATGTCCTCATGCGTATATTTAATGGACCATTCAAAATTATTTTCGTCTGATTTTAAATGCCCTTTGTGCTCCACATTTGTGATTAAGGCATCCAAATCGTTTCGGGCATGGTTAATTTGAGATCCAATCCCTTCCGAAAACTCCACTTCTCCTAAATCTTCATCTCCAATATTACTATTCACCTCGCCCAAGCGGTATTGAGCTAAAATATCAAAATATTCCTGTTCGGTGGTGTGAAAGGTCGAAGTAATTAGTTTTAAAGTTAGGTTTTCATTTACAAAATAACTCCCTTTAAAAGCTCCGAAATAAGTCTGATATTTGTCATTTTCTTGGCCTTCGTAAAACACGATTAATGCTAAGGGGTCTTGTAAGGTTCCAAAGTTAGTTTGACGCGTTTGAGGCTGGTAATTATAGTCGTTAATCGCTAAATTCCCTAAGAAGCTTAAATGAAATTTATTTGAAAACTTATAGGTTAGATAGGTTTGAGCATCAGCAAATTTTGGTGTGTAATTGGTTTCAGTTTCTTTAGAATCTACTAATAGACTGTTATCGCGATATCGAAGCCCTAGAAGTGCTGAAAACTTAGAATCATTACTCATACTTTCGGCAGTGACACTGCCGCCGAGTAAACTCAAATCAGCTTGCACACCAAATTCGATAGGGACTCTGTAGGTGATGTCTAAAACAGACGATAATTTGTCTCCATACTTGGCTTGAAACCCGCCAGCAGAAAAATCTAAATTCTGTACCATATCGGAATTTACAAAACTGAGTCCTTCTTGTTGACCGGAACGTACCAAAAACGGACGGTAGACTTCAATTTCATTGACATACACCAAGTTTTCATCAAAATTTCCGCCCCTAACAGCGTATTGTGTACTTAATTCATTGGAAATATTAACCCCTGGAAGAGTTTTTAATAAATTTTCAACGCCTGGCTGCGCCCCTTTGATCGTACGAATCAGTTGTGGTGATATGGTAGTAACGCCTTCCAATTCTTTTCGTTTTGAGCCTCTAATGACGATGGTTTCAATCTGCTCATAAGTTGTTTTTAAAACAGGGTTAAATTCGAGTTCTTCTCCATTTTTTAAATTAAATGGCGCCTCTGAATATTTGTAATTAAGATGTGAAAATCGAATTTTAACAGTTTCATTTGCAGGTATTTTTAACAAATAAAATCCATTTATATTAGTTGTCGTTCCTCTATTATTAGCAATCACATTGACTCCCGCAATTGGTTCGTTAGTTTCATCGAGTACCACGCCGCGAAGTGTTGCAGATTGACAAAATGCAATGGATGGTAAGATTAAGATTAGAAGTAAAAATTGGTAAGCAGCGTTTGATTTCAAATTATAAAATTATTATTTTCTGTAAAATATAGATTCAAATGTAGAACTATTTCCAACATTATCGGTTACAATGATTTTTAAATTATTTTTAGTATCGGTGACAACACCATCGTTAAAATCGTGGGTTAACGTCTCTGTTTTGGTATCGTACTCCATTAAAATCCATCGATCATTTAGAGTAGCTCTGTAGTTTTTTATGCCTGTAATGCCATCCGAAATTTTAACTTTTAAATATCGGTACTTACTCATCCAACTATTATTTTTAAAATTTATTGCCTTTATTTTTGGGTTTTCAGTATCAATTCCTAGGGTGTAATCTCCCAAATATTTGGTACGGGCCGTCAAAACATCCCCTCGTCGTTTGGTGGAGGTGTAGTAGAGTTTGTTTCCATAGCGTGACACACTTCCAATAAATAAATTTTCCTTGTCGGTTGCTTTATATTGACTAATATCAAAGTTGATATTCATAGATTTTTTTAAAGGGATATTGGCTTTGTGAAGTTTCAAAGTATCATTTGTAACGTCAAAACCGATGGCAACATCTTCATAAAATGAGTCTTTATAAATTTGAACCTTCACAAGTCCTTTTTCTAAAAGTGTTTCTTCGGAGGCAATAATGTTTTGAAGAACCTGAGTTTTGATCCTTGCTTTAGGGAGCTCTTTTTGAAGGCCAATAATTGGGATGTTCAGTTTGGATTGGTTGCCTTTATAGTCACTGACGCTAATTTTATAAACAGAATTAGTGTTGTCTTCAATGGGTACAATCCCTTGATTTTGATGGTTTTTAAGAAGTTTTAATGGGTTGTTAGTATCAATGAATAATTTTTGGATTCTTTTTTTGGTCTCATAAAAATAACCATAATCAATATATCTGTTTAAATGTTTTGTTTCACTAAATGAAAAACGTTTAAAATCAACTTCTAAACTTTTGGCGCCGTTAAAAGTAGTTTCAATTAAGCTGACCCCGTTTTTATTGGAGGCATAATCTTGTCGGTCTGTACTAATAATTCCAAATCCAATTTTCCCAAAGGCGGTAATTTGTTCCGTTTTATAAGTGCCATCGGCTAACTTTATCAATCTAATTTTCACTCTGGAGTTCACTCCATTAATATGACTGCCTTCAGATAAAGGATATCCAAACAATTCATACACTTCAGGCTTGGTGGTGTCTTTAATATCCAGACCAAACAACATGGGGTTCATGGGGCGCTCTTGTTTATCTCTAATTTCAAAATGTAGGTGAGGTCCACCAGAACCTCCAGTATTTCCGGTATAAGCAATCACCTCTTTAGCAACAACTTTGAGCGTTTCGGCTTTTGGAAATAATTCCAATTCAAACGTTTCTTTTTTGTACTGTTGTTGCTTGACGTATGCTTCAATACTCGGAGAAAATTTTTGAAGATGTGCATAGACGGTGGTGTATCCGTTGGGATGGGTAATGTATAAGGCTTTTCCATACCCATACCTTGAAATTTTAATACGACTAACATACCCTTCAGCAGATGCATAGGTTTTAAAACCTTCTTTCCCGTTTGTTTTAATGTCTAATCCTGAATGAAAATGATTGGAACGTAATTCAGCAAACGTCCCCGATAAAACCAATGTGATATCTAGTGGGCTCGAAAAATAATTTTGAGGGTATGGAATTTGTGCGTTACAAAATGATATCACAAAAAGAAGAAAATAGAAACAAGCTTTCATAAAATTCAATAGAGTTGCTAATTTATACAATTGAACCTAAATAGAAAAATAATACACAGATATCAATTGTATCACAGAAATAAATTAAAATATACCTTAAAACAATTGCGTTATTAAGTATGGAATGTTAAATTTGTGAAATAGGTATTGTAACTGCAAATGAGTAAAATCGAGTTAATTGTCAATTCTTTAGAGCAAAAAGTGAAACGAGTTTTGCATGATATGACTGAATTAAAAAAAGAAAATGCATTTTTGAAAGACGAATTATTAAAAACAACGACTTTAAATTCAAAACAAATGCAAGCGCTTCACCAGAAAGAAGACGATTATAAGACACTCAAATTTGCAAATTCAATCCTAGGCAGTGACAACAGTAAAAGAGAAACGAAGCTTAAAATTAATACTTTAATCAAAGAGATTGACGACTGTATATCGAACTTATCTGATTAAAGCTTAAAGCATATGAGTGAACGGTTAAAAATAAAATTATCCATAGGCAATCGAGTATATCCATTGACTATCACTCCCGATCAAGAGGAAGGGCTTCGAACAGCCGCCCAGAAAATTGAGACGACGATTAAGCAATTTGAGAAGAGTTACTCCGTTCAAGACAAGCAAGATGTATTGGCCATGTGTGCCCTTCAATTTGCAACTCAAAACGAACAAAAAACAATAGATAACACCAGTTTGAATGAAGATTTAAAATTGCGTCTAATAGCTGTAGACGAATTATTAGACACCCATTTAAACAACAACGTTCTTTAAATAAAATAAGGTTACTGCCTATATTGATCATTTTTTTGATAAACTCAACGGAAATTCTTTAAAAAGGAGTGCGTTTAAGTTGTAAAAGCATGCTGTCTAGTTACAGATCCTTGATCAGCTTTTCAACTCTAAATCTTGTATTTATGGAGTTTATACAAAAACCAGATTGATGTAGGCTTTTTTTTTAAATTAAACTATCAACTATGGAATCCAACATTATACTCATCGGCTTAGGGGCTGCAGTTTTAGGACTTGTCTTAGGACTCATCATCTCCAATTTCCGTGAAAAAAGCAATGCTTCTCAACTCACTAAAAATGCGAAACGTGAAGCCAACGTTATCCTTTCTAAAGCAAAATCCGAAGGTGAATCGACCAAAAAAAATAAAATATTTCAAGCGAAAGAACGGTTTTTAGAGTTAAAATCCGAACATGAACAAGTCATTTCAACAAGAGAAAAGAAAATGAGCGAAGCTGAAAAACGCACTCGTGACAAAGAATCTCAAATTTCTTCAGAACTTTCTAAAAACAGAAAACTATCAACAGACTTTGAAACTAAAATTAAGGATTATGATCATCGTCTCGAAATCCTTAACAAACGGAAAGAAGAAGTAGAAAAAGCCCACAAAAGCCAAATTCAACAGTTGGAAGTCATTTCTGGACTCTCAGCGGAAGATGCAAAACATCAATTGATAGAATCTTTAAAGACGGAAGCTAAAAATGACGCCATGGTTTTTATCCAAGATACTATGGAAGAAGCTAAGTTGACTGCCGAGCAGGATGCGAAGAAAATAATCATTAACACCATTCAACGCATCGGAACCGAAGAAGCGGTTGACAATTGTGTATCCGTGTTTAATATTGAATCAGATGACGTTAAGGGGCGAATCATAGGGCGTGAAGGACGCAACATTAGAGCGCTTGAAGCGGCGACTGGGGTTGAAATTATAGTCGACGATACGCCAGAAGCAATCATATTATCATGCTTCGATTCGGTACGAAGAGAAGTGGCACGTTTATCATTACACAAGCTAGTTACTGACGGCCGTATCCACCCGGCACGAATTGAAGAAATAGTAAAGAAAACTCAAAAACAAATAGAACAAGAGATCATTGAAGTTGGGAAACGAACCGTTATTGATCTAGGAATTCATGGATTACATCCAGAATTAATTAAAACTGTTGGACGTATGAAATATCGTTCGTCTTATGGTCAAAATTTATTACAACACTCTAGAGAAGTTGCAAAACTGTGTGGCGTGATGGCTGCAGAATTAGGCATCAATCCAAAATTGGCTAAACGCGCAGGATTACTTCATGATATTGGAAAAGTACCAGATGCAGAAGCAGATATGGAAACGCCACATGCGATTTTAGGAATGCAGTGGGCCGAAAAATATGGTGAAAACGCTGAAGTATGTAACGCCATTGGCGCGCATCACGATGAAATTGAAATGAAATCGTTAATGTCTCCAATTGTTCAAGTATGTGATGCGATTTCTGGTGCACGCCCAGGCGCACGTCGTCAAGTTTTAGATTCGTATATCCAACGCCTAAAAGATTTAGAAGAGATTGCTTTTGGCTTTAGTGGAGTTCAAAAAGCCTATGCAATTCAAGCCGGGCGTGAACTCCGTGTTATTGTCGAAAGTGAAAAAGTATCTGATGATAATGCAGGGAATTTATCCTTTGAAATTTCACAAAAAATCCAAACGGACATGACTTATCCAGGGCAAGTGAAGGTGACCGTGATACGAGAAACCCGAGCGGTGAATATTGCTAAATAAAATAACGAATGTTATTATAATAAAAAAGCAGCTTTCGGGCTGCTTTTTTAGGTTCTAGGATGAAACTTAAACATCACGTCTTTTAGATGACTTTTATCGACGTGCATATAAATTTCGGTGGTTGTAATACTTTCATGCCCCAACATCAGTTGAATGGCTCTCAAATCGGCTCCATTTTCTAGAAGATGAGTCGCAAAGGAATGCCTGAAGGTATGTGGAGATATTTTTTTTGGAATCTCTGCTTTTAAAGCCAAGGTTTTTACCATGGTAAAAATCATGGCTCTGCTGAGTTGTTTGCCGCGTCGGTTTAAAAATAAGGTGTCTTTAAAGGCAGGTTCAATCGTGCTTTGTGTGCGGACATGTTCTTTGTATAGGTTGATGTATTTTTGAGTTAAAGGACCAATGGGTACAAAGCGTTGTTTATCGCCTTTCCCTGTGACCTTGATAAAACCTTCCTCAAAAAATAAATCTGAAATTTTAAGTGCTGTGAGTTCACTGACACGAAGTCCACAACTGTACAAGGTTTCTATAATCGCACGGTTGCGTTCGCCTTGTGGTTTACTTAAGTCAATCGCGGCTACAATACGATCAATATCTTTTACAGAAAGTGTGTCGGGCAATTTACGACCAATTTTGGGAGCTTCAATACGTTCTAAGGGATTAGAACTGCGGTAATTTTCGAAAATAAGGTAATCAAAAAAACTCCTTAGTCCTGAGATAACTCGCGATTGTGTTCGGGGATTGACCTCCTTAGCCAATTCATAAATAAACTGTTGAACCGTTTCTGTTTCTATTTTAAGCGGACTCAATTCGATACTGTGGGTTTCTAAAAAAACAATCAATTTCTGAACGTCTAAATTGTAGTTGTTAACGGTATGGATGGACATGCCGCGCTCAATTTTTAGGTATAAAGAAAAATCTTTTAAGGCCTCATTCCACTTCATTCGAATAGGTGTTGTCTACTTTTAGTGTTTAGTTTTTTAACATCGCTTTTGTTGCGACCGTTCTAAATCCAATATGATCTGAGCCTGAGTCTTTACTTGTACCCATTCGCGCAGAAATTCGAAAGCTCGCACAATAGGATTCATGGCATAAAAACGACCCCCCTTTTATAACATACTCCGTCTCATAGGGGTTGTTTGGATTGTAGTATCTATCCGATCCTTTCGGATTGTTTTGTACGGATTTGGTATCTATCTCATTGTAATAATTTAGATTGAATAAATCATTGGTAAGCTCCCATACATTCCCTAAAACATCATAAAGTCCTATAGAATTTGCGGGGAAAGACCGCACGGGGGCAATCAACTCAAAGCCATCTTCTGAATTATTTTTGACTGGAAACACGCCTTGCCACGTATTAGAATTTTGATTGAGAACGTCTGAATTATCGCCCCAAGTATAAATAGATTCATCATAGTATCCTTGTGCCGCAGCTTCCCATTCGGCTTCTGTAGGCAATCGTCTGTTTGCCCATTTACAATAGGCTAAAGCGTCCTCTAATGCCACATGAACGACCGGAAAACTATCTTTCCCATCAATATTGCTTTGAGGCCCTTCGGGGTGTTTCCAATCCGCTCCAATTTTCCACGTCCACCATTGGATGTAATTATTCATATCCTGAACGGCATTTACATTTTTATTAAAAATCATACTCCCAGGTCGTAATATCGAATCGTGAGGTTTTGTTGTGTTGGGCGGTAATTGAGTTTTCATGAGGTCCCAATCAATAGCACGCTCGGCAACAGTCTTGTAGGAAGTCGAATCTACAAACGTTCTAAATTGTGCGTTTGTAACTTCTGTAACATCAATAAAAAACCCATCGACTTGTACGAGGTGTCCAGGTTTTTCACGTGGCATTGCAAACGGATCTCCATCCTTTGCTCCTTGAACAAACGTTTTCGATGGCACCCACACCATGCCTTTGGGCGTTGGAGTTGAGATTGTGTTTACTGGAGTTCTTGAAGACTCATTTTTGCTGTTGTTTTTACAACTAAAACTGATGAGTAAAAGTAGGAGGGAACCTGTGAATACGATTGAATGTTTGGACTTCATGATGAAAATTGTATTGGATTGACTTGAGTTAACCATCACAAATATAACGAAGTGAATTTATATATGTGGATTTGCCGCATAAAACAGTTGTCATTAGAGAATTTAAATTTAGGTTTATTACTCGTTCAGGTTGATTAACAACGCATGTAGATACTTTTGTTTAAGAAATAAATAAATGCATAAAACAGGGCTAATTTTTTTAAAAGTTTCTTTGGTTATTCATGATTTTTAAAATACATTTATCATAGAATTCAGATCCCAAGTCTAATTCTTCACAACCAATTAATTTTTTTTTAAGTTGTTTTTACTAAAAAAACACTCCTAGTAAATAGGCTTTGTTTAGTAATGCCTTGTTATTTCTGGCGACTATAAAATAGGGGGTTTATACGGAGTTTTATGAATAACAAACCAAACTATATTATTAATTTAAAACTAAAAAAATGATTAAAAATCCGATTGTATTATGTATGCTTCTAGTTGCACTCAACGGACTATTTGCTCAAGAAAACATTGTAAAAGCTGCAACTATAATAGGAAATACAGGAGTTCAGTATGAACGTTCGTTGTCCGATCATTTTTCTGTCATTGGACAAATAGGCTATTCAAAAATTACAACAACCGTCAATGACGTTGAATCTAAATCAACTGGATTTGGATATTATTTAGAAAGTAGATATTACTTTTCGTCAAAAAAAGATTTAATGGAAGGGTGGCACGTTGGACCCTTTTATAATAGTTTTATGATTAAAGATAAACTTGATTTAAAAACCAAGATTTCATCTTTCGGACTTTCAACGGGGTATCAATGGGTTTTGGATTCGCAATTGACAATTGGAATCATTTTTGGAGGTGGTTCTTTAAATATTGATAGCGATGATCCAACAATTGATTTTTTTTTAGGAGACATCGGGTTTTTACCTCATTTAGGCTTTACTCTAGGGTATAATTTCTAGAATTAATCTTTTAAGCAACATTGATTATGAAAAAAAATACCTTCCTAATTTTAATGATCGTTGCATCAATGCAAGTCGATGCCCAACTGGTAAAAGAGAAATCTGTTAATGTAGCGATTGGCTTAGGGTTTAGTTATCCATCCGAAAATGTTAATGTATTTGGGTCAGGATTTTATGTTCAAGGCGAATATGTAAACACGCTTAAAAAATGGATTGATATCCGACCTTATGCTGGGCTAATTTTAACCAAAACAAACTCGGATTATAACGATAGACATGGCACCGATTTCAAGTCTTCTGCGAACGCTTTGTTAATTGGTGGAAAGGCACGGATTATGGCGCCTATTCCATGGGTTGCTCCTTATGTGGAAA
>JAQXBT010000007.1 GCA_029252265.1 Flavobacteriaceae bacterium
CTGCTGTTGGGGATTTGTATTCGATATTTATTTTTAATTCATCATTTCAAGGCTGCAAATCGTGGATAATTATCTTTTCTTTGCAAAAACAAAATTTTGAATTACCTCAACGTAGAAAACATATCAAAGTCGTACGGCGAACTCAGTCTTTTTGAAGACTTATCGTTTAGTATCCATAAAGATCAAAAAATAGCATTTGTTGCCAAAAATGGAACTGGAAAAACAACTATTTTAAATATTCTTTCAGGAAAAGATTCTCCTGACACTGGTCAAATCGTGTATCGAAAAGGCCTGCGAACCACGTTCTTATCACAAGAACCTATTTTAGATTTGGATTTGACGATCGAAGAAACGATTTTAAAATCCGACAACCCGATTTTAAAGGTCATAAAAACCTACCATGAAGCTCTTGAAAACCCTGAAGACAGTAATCTCTATCAGACCGCTTTTGATGACATGGAACGCTTTCAAGCTTGGGATTTTGAAACGCAATACACACAAATACTTTTTAAGTTAAAACTAGAAAAATTAGATCAAAAGGTTCGCCAACTTTCTGGTGGACAACAGAAGCGATTGGCACTGGCTAATACGTTATTGAGTAAACCTGATTTACTAATTTTAGATGAGCCTACCAACCACTTGGATTTAGAAATGATCGAATGGTTGGAATCGTTTTTTG
Source organism: Flavobacteriaceae bacterium (assembly GCA_029252265.1). Classification (GTDB taxonomy): domain Bacteria; phylum Bacteroidota; class Bacteroidia; order Flavobacteriales; family Flavobacteriaceae; genus Hel1-33-131. Next base: position 680 of record JAQXBT010000007.1, read on the forward strand.
CGAAGGAGAATATCACCTTATTTATGGTGACACACGACCGGTATTTTCTGGAGCGTGTTTGCTCGGAAATTATCGAGCTAGATGAAGGGTGTATTTATAATTATAAAGGAAATTATTCCTATTACCTCGAGAAAAAAGAAGAACGGATTGAGCGAGAAGCAATTGAAACAAACAAGTCTAAGCAACTCTTTAAAAAAGAACTGGGGTGGATGCGCCGTCAACCCAAAGCACGAACCACAAAATCGAAGTCAAGAATCAGTGATTTTTATGAAATAAAAGAACGTGCCAGCAAACGAAGAAACGATCATGAAGTTCAGTTGGAAATCAATATGGAACGTTTGGGAAGTAAAATTTTAGAGATCCATAAAGTATCTAAAGCATTTGATGAAAAACTAATTTTAGACAAATTTGAATACGTCTTCCAACGTGGAGAACGCATTGGAATTATTGGTAAAAATGGTACCGGAAAATCCACATTCCTAAATATGATTACAGGTGGAATTCAGCCCGATAGCGGAAAAATAATTGAAGGCGAAACGATTAAATTTGGCTATTATACGCAAGACGGAATCAAAGCAAAGCCCATGCAAAAGGTCATTGACGTCGTTCGAGATTTCGGCGATTATATTCCTTTGATGAAAGGCAAACAAATTAGTGCCCAACAATTGCTTGAACGCTTTTTATTTAGTCGAAAAAAACAATATGATTTTGTCGAAAAACTAAGTGGTGGCGAACGCAAAAGGTTGTATTTATGTACCGTTTTAATTCAAAATCCAAACTTCTTAATTCTCGATGAGCCCACCAATGATTTGGATATTGTAACCCTCAATGTCTTGGAAAACTTCTTACTCGATTTCCCGGGTTGTTTGTTAGTGGTATCGCATGATCGTTATTTTATGGATAAGATTGTTGATCATTTATTTGTATTCCGTGGCAAAGGGATTGTGGAAGATTTTCCAGGAAATTACTCCGATTTTAGGACGTATGAAGACAGTACACCGGTGGCCGCTGAACCCAAAAAAACATTGACGGCAAAGCCAACAGCCACAAATCAATCGGAAACAAAATTAAGTTTTAACGACCAAAAAGAATTGAACAATCTTGAGAGTAAGTTGAAATCGCTTGAATTTGATAAAAAAGAATTGGAAACAAAGTTTCTGATTCCAGACATTGATATGGAGACCATCAACACACTTTCAGAGGCGCTCAAAACCTTAAACGAAGTCATAGAAGAGAAGGAATTGAGGTGGATGGAATTAAATGAAAAACTAAATTGATTGTCGTTATATCATATTTAAAATTTTGGTGGCGCTCCAAAAACGAACATGGTGTCCACTCCCCTTTTGTGTTTGATTTAGTGACCAAGTGTTTTTATGATCGTTCAAAACACAACAACTATCAACATTTATCTAAACAGGACTCCAATTCAAAGTTCCTTTATCGATTCAGCGCTTATTTTAAATTTGATCGCAGTTTCATCCCGGATACCATCGATTCAAACCACAAATGCGCGTTGGCTTTAGAAACGACTTGCACCCCTTTTAAAACGATCGATGCCTTAATCAACAGAGAACATTCATTTTCAAAAGCCCCTTGTTTCATTTATTTAGATTTGGAAGCTCTTGAAACTAATTCAATCAAACACTTGCTCAAACACTGCCATCGGGATTCAGTCCTAATTATCAAATTCATTCGAAAAAACCAACAACAGTTTAAACAATGGAACAAGCTCAAAGATTTAACTGAAGTTTCTGTATCGATTGATACTTTTTATTGGGGGCTCCTATTTCTTAGATCCGAACAACCCAAAGAACATTTTACGATAAGACTTTAATCTCTTGGGGAAATAAAATATTACTTTTAACTTTATAGAAAATATTCCGTAGAAACAGAACCTATAAAAAAGCAGCGTTTCTAAAAAGCTATTAAATTAATCCTATGAAAATTTATACAAAAACAGGCGATAAAGGCAGCACCGGTCTTGTAAGCGGGACTCGCTTACCTAAACATGATTTAAGAATTGAAAGCTATGGTACTGTCGATGAACTCAACTCGTATCTTGGTTTGGTCCGAGATCAAACGATTTCTAAAGACAGTAAAACAGCACTCATACAAATCCAAGAACAGCTATTTATCATTGGCGCTCTTCTAGCGACGGACCCTGATAAACTTAAAGATGACTCTAAAAGAAAACGCCTCGGAATCAGTTTCCTAAAAGCAGAATCAATTACATTTTTGGAAGAAAAAATCGATGCAATGAACGCCGTATTACCAGCACTAACTCACTTCATTTTACCAGGGGGACACCAAACCGTGTCATTCTGTCATATTGCAAGATGTGTTTGTCGCCGTGCCGAGAGAAATGTCTCTGAACTCCATAGTGCGCAACCCTTACAACCCGAACTCCTGATGTATTTAAATCGCTTATCGGACTTCCTATTTGTATTGGCACGAAAATTGTCAAATGAATTACAGGCGGAGGAGATCAAATGGATCCCCAATAAAACCCCTAATAGTTGATTAAAAAAATAAATCACTGTCTAATAATTTGTTGTTTTTCAGAAGATTTTAGAACGTTCATAACTTTATTGATGAAATAAATGCTTTTTTACTTGATTTTTTCAACTAAAAAATTATTTTTGCAAAAATTAAATACTTCAAAAAATGTATTGGACATTAGAACTTGCCTCTTACCTAAGTGATGCGCCTTGGCCAGCCACTAAAGATGAATTAATAGATTATTCTATTAGAACAGGGGCTCCGCTCGAAGTTGTGGAAAACCTTCAATCAATTGAAGATGAAGGAGACTCTTATGACTCCATTCAAGAAATCTGGCCTGATTATCCATCAGATGAAGATTATCTTTGGAATGAAGATGAATATTAAAAACTCAAAAATTATTTAAAAAAGTCTCCATCGAGGCTTTTTTTTTGCTTTATTTCACAAAGAAAATAACAACAAACTGTATCTTTGACTGTCTTTACATTTAAAGATACTTAAAATAAAAACCTATAATGAGTTTACTGAATTCGGTACTAAAAGTATTCGTTGGAGATAAATCCAAACAAGACGTCAAGGCGATCATGCCCGTCGTTAAAAAAATAAAAACATTTGAAGCCGCCATTGCCGCCTTAAGCAATGATGCCTTACGCGCCAAAACTCAAGAATTCAAATCGATGCTTGCAGCCGCTTGTAAATCGCTCGAAGATCGCATTGCCGAATTATATCTTGAAGTGGATTCGACCGAAGATATTGATCGAAAAGAAGATATTTATCTTGAAATTGATGGTTTACGAGATGATGTTTACGCAAAAACACAAGACGTTTTAAATGAAATTCTCCCCGAAGCATTTTCGGTCATCAAAGAAACCGCAAAACGGTTTGTTAACAATGCTCAAATTGAAGTCACTGCAAGTACATTTGACCGCGAGCTTTCGGGCACCAAAGACTATGTCACTTTAAACGATGAAAAAGCATTTTGGGCCAATTCTTGGGATGCCGCTGGAAAACCAATTACTTGGGATATGATCCACTATGATGTGCAACTTATTGGAGGAGTGGCAATGCATCAAGGTAAAATTGCTGAAATGCATACTGGAGAAGGAAAAACCCTCGTCGCAACACTCCCCGTCTACTTAAATGCGTTGACTGGTAAAGGAGTTCACTTAGTAACCGTGAATGATTACCTCGCAAAACGAGATAGCGCTTGGATGGCGCCTATTTTTCAATTTCATGGGTTGACTATTGACTGTATTGATTACCACAAACCAAATTCTCAAGAACGTAAAAACGCTTATAACTCTGATATTACTTACGGGACTAATAATGAGTTTGGATTTGATTACCTAAGAGATAACATGGCAAATACACCTGATGATCTCGTACAACGTGCGCCTCATTATGCAATTGTAGATGAAATCGATTCGGTTTTAATTGATGATGCGCGTACGCCACTTATCATTTCTGGCCCCATTCCTCAGGGGGATCGCCACGAGTTTATGGAGCTTAAACCAAAAGTAGAAGACATTGTTAGTATTCAACGAAAATTTCTAACAACCGTGCTTGTTGAAGCCAAAAAGCTAATTGCTTCTGGTGACACCAAAGAAGGAGGTTTTCAGCTACTGCGGGTCTTTAGGGGGATTCCAAAAAATAAAGCCTTAATAAAATTTTTAAGTGAAGAAGGCATCAAACAACTGCTTCAAAAAACGGAGAATTTTTATATGCAGGACAACAATAGAGAAATGCCCAAAGTGGATGAAGAACTCTATTATGTCATTGATGAAAAAAACAATCAGATTGAATTATCAGATAAAGGAGTCGAATATTTATCTGGAAAAGACAATCCCGACTTTTTTGTCATGCCAGAAATTGGCATGGAAATTTCTAAAATTGAAACTCAAAACCTAGCCGCCGAAAAAGAAGCCGAACTCAAAGAAGAATTATTTCGAGAATTTGGAATCAAATCGGAACGCATCCACACGCTCAATCAACTCTTAAAAGCCTATGCCCTCTTTGAAAAAGACATTCAATATGTGGTAATGGAAAACAAAGTGATGATTGTCGATGAACAAACCGGACGTATTATGGACGGCCGTCGCTATAGCGATGGATTGCATCAAGCGATTGAAGCCAAGGAAAATGTAAAAATTGAAGCCGCGACACAAACTTTTGCAACGGTGACCTTACAAAATTACTTTCGAATGTACCGCAAGCTTTCTGGGATGACTGGAACGGCAGTCACTGAAGCCGGTGAGTTTTGGGAGATTTATAAATTAGATGTGATCGAAATCCCTACCAATCGTCCGATTGCAAGAGATGATCGCGAGGATTTAGTCTATAAAACCAAACGTGAAAAATACAATGCTGTGATTGATGAAGTCACTAATTTATCGAAAGCTGGACGTCCGGTATTGATTGGAACGACCAATGTTGAGATTAGTGAATTATTAGGGAAAATGTTGAGCATTCGCAAAATCCCTCACAACGTCTTAAATGCCAAATTGCACAAAAAAGAAGCTGATATTGTGGCTGAAGCAGGACAGCCCGGACAAGTAACCATTGCCACCAACATGGCGGGACGTGGAACGGATATCAAATTATCAGAAGCAGTGAAAGCCGCTGGTGGTTTGGCCATTGTAGGAACCGAGCGTCACGATTCACGTCGTGTGGATCGACAATTAAGAGGGCGTGCTGGCCGTCAAGGAGATCCAGGGAGTTCCCAGTTTTATGTCTCTTTAGAAGATAATTTAATGCGTCTTTTTGGAAGTGAACGTATTGCTAAAATGATGGACCGTATGGGTCTTGAAGAAGGCGAAGTGATTCAGCATTCAATGATTTCAAAATCAATAGAACGCGCCCAGAAAAAAGTGGAAGAAAATCAATTTGGAGTTCGAAAGCGTCTTTTAGAATATGATGATGTGATGAACTCGCAGCGTGAAGTCGTTTACAAACGTCGCTACAATGCCCTCTTTGGAGAGCGTCTTCGTGTCGATTTAGCAAATATGATCTATGACACATCAGAAATTATTACGGAAGGCAATAAGGCTAATAACGATTATAAAAACTTTGAGTTTGAATTGATTCGTTACTTTTCAATGAGCGCCCCTGTTTCAGCGGATGAATTTGCGAGTAAAACCACGCAAGAGATTGCAGGAACAGTTTATAAAAATGCCTTTCAACACTATATTTCCAAAATGGAGCGAAATGCCGAGTTAGCATTTCCAGTCATTCAAAATGTCTATGAAACACAGCGCGATAAATTTAAGCGTATTGTGGTGCCTTTTACTGATGGTGTCAAGTCCTTACAAGTGGTCACCGACCTCGAAAAAGCGTACCAAACCAACGGAAAACAACTGGTAACGGATTTTGAGAAAAACATTTCTTTAGCCATTATTGACGATGCTTGGAAAACCCATTTACGAAAAATGGACGAACTGAAACAATCGGTACAATTGGCGGTTCACGAACAAAAAGATCCTTTATTGATTTATAAGTTTGAGTCGTTTGAATTGTTTAAGGCCATGATTGATCAGGTGAATAAAGATGTGATCTCATTCTTATTCAAAGGCGAAATTCCACAGGAAACCGCCAATACCATTCAAGAGGCAAAATCGCGCCGTCGAGAAAACACACAAACGTCTAAGGAAAATATTCCAAATTTAGATGAGCGTTCGGCACAATCCAGAGCGGCAGGCAACACACAACGTCAACCACAAACCGTGGAAACCATTGTGAGAGACCAGCCAAAAATTGGACGTAACGATCGTGTGACGATTAAGCATGTGATGAGCGGCGAAAATAAAACCGTAAAATACAAGCAAGCAGAGCCGCTCATTGCCAAAGGCGAATGGGTGATCGTGAATGAATAAATCCTCATCACTTGCAAAACTAAACGTTTAATAATCAGGTATTTCTTTGGAGATGCCTGATTTTTTTTTACTTTTATATCAGACTTAGATCCCAAATCTGATTCTTCACAACCAATTGATCTCTAAGTAAGCGATTATTCTACTAAAAAAATAAATACCGTACCTAGCTGGCTCTGTTTTCTAGTCTTAAAAGTACGGCAACGCACAGGGTTAAACAAAAGGTATGTTTAATTTCAATAATGTGTTGTGAATGATTTAAAAACTTTAACTAAATACATAACACGATGAAAAAAATAATTTACACTTTTTTAATGCTCTTTATTTTTACAAATTGTTCTAGTGATTCTAATGAAACTACTGAACCAATAGAAGATAAAAATGAAACTGTTGAAATAATGGATGCCGATAATGATGGCATCGCTGATTCCACAGATAATTGTGTGAATAACCCAAACCCTGATCAAGCAGATATTGATAGTGATGCTATTGGTGATCTTTGCGATCTAGATAGAGATGGAGACAACATCATCAATGAATCGGATAATTGTCCTGATCACCCTAATCCAAATCAGTTAGATTTTAACAACAATAATGTAGGTGATTTATGTGACAATCATACATATCAAAGATTATATCATCCAGAATCTGTAGTAAAATATAATGATTATTATTTGGTATCAAATTTAGGTGTTCAACTCTTACCTGATACCGCTGATGGTGATGGGTTTATTTCATTGGTTAACTTGGATGGAACAGGATTAATTCAAAATTATATTACAGGGTTAGATTCGCCAAAAGGTTTAGAAATAATCAACGGTTTGTTATATGTATGTGACTTATCTGAACTTAAAGTTTTTAATATTGAGACCAAAGAAATGGTACAATCCTATTCATTTCAAAATAAAGGCGTAACCCTACTTAATGACGTCACAAACTTATTTACCGATACTGAAACTGTATTTATAACTGCCACAAGAACACGTAAAATTTTTAAACTCAATATTAATTCTGGAGCAATAGAAGAATTAGTGGTTGAAGGGGTCACCCTCAAACAAACCAATTGCATAGCCTTAGACAATGAAAATAGTGTATTGTATATGGTTGAGTTTGGTGACAGCACTGGAAGCAATGCGCGAATAGTCAAAATAGACTTAAATGACAATAGCGGTTCGATTTTAGGGGGAAGTACAACTGGTTTTTTATATGATGGTGTAGTCTTAGTTGAGAATACATTGTACTTAACGGACTGGAGTCATCGTCTTTTTAGTTTAGATCTATCGGATCCGAATAGTTCTCCTTCTCTATTAAAAACAGGCTTGAGTGGACCTGCAGATATTTTTTATGACAGTGATTTAAATAAAATTGTAATTCCTAAAATGACTGCTCATAGTATTGATTTTTATGATTTATAAATTAAAAAAGACAATGTATCCTAAACAGTTATAATCAAGTATATATTTGGTTATCAATGATTATTTTTTACTTTTATAGCAGTCTTAGATCCCAAATCTGATTCTTCATAA
>JAQXBT010000043.1 GCA_029252265.1 Flavobacteriaceae bacterium
ATCCGTACCTTTGTACGACAAAAAATAAACACACATATATCATGAGTCAAGAAATACGTCAGCTAGAACCTAAAGCAGTTTGGAACAAGTTTGCAGATTTAAATGCGGTTCCTCGTCCTTCTAAAAAAGAAGAACGTGTTATTTCATTTATGAAAGATTTTGGAAAAAAATTAAATCTTGAAACCATTGAAGATTCAGTAGGAAATGTCATCATCAAAAAACCAGCAACTTTGGGAATGGAAGATCGAAAAGCTATTGTGATGCAATCGCATTTAGATATGGTACATCAAAAAAATAGCGATACTAATTTCGATTTTTTAACTCAAGGAATTGAAATGTTTGTAGATGGAGATTGGGTCAAAGCAAAAGGAACAACATTAGGTGCTGATAATGGTCTTGGCGTGTCAACTATTATGGCAGTTTTAGAAAGCACAGACATTCCACATCCTGCTATTGAAGCACTGTTTACCATTGATGAAGAAACAGGTATGACAGGAGCCAAGGGGCTAGATGGTGGGTTGTTGAATGGAGCCATTCTCTTAAACTTAGATACTGAGGAAGACGATGAGATTGGAGTAGGCTGTGCAGGAGGTATAGATGTAACCGCAACAGGGACTTACAATGAAGAACCCACACCAGAAACTAAAATAGGCTATTCGATTGAAGTCAAAGGATTGCAAGGTGGCCACTCAGGAATGGATATTCATAAAGGATTTGGAAACGCCAATAAAATCATGAACCGTTTACTTTTTGATGGGTTTGAAAACTTTGGTTTACGAATCTCTGAAATTGATGGTGGAAGTTTACGAAACGCCATTCCAAGAGAAAGCAAAGCGATTGTTGCCATTGATCAGGTGCACGAAACTGCTTTTGAATTTGAGATGGGTTCCTTAGTTAAATCTATTAAATTAGAACTAAAAACATTAGAACCAGATTTAACGGTTGTTTTCAGTAAAATTGAAACGCCAAAAATGATTATGGATTTGGGGGTTCAAGAAGGTTTAACGCGCGCACTCTACGCTGCCCATAATGGGGTGTACCGAATGAGTCCTGACATTCCTGATTTAGTAGAAACATCGAATAATATCGCACGCGTGATTATTAAAAACGGACGTGTAAAAATAGGCTGTCTCACACGGTCTTCGGTCGAGTCCTCTAAAATGGATTTAGCAATGATGCTACGAGCAACATTCGAATTAACAGGGTGTGATGTGGATCTTTCTGGCGATTATCCAGGTTGGGAACCCGATATGGATTCGTCTATTTTGAAAGTATTGAGAACTTTATACGAAAAATTATATAACGAAAAACCACATGTAGCAGCCTGTCATGCGGGATTAGAATGTGGTCTTTTAGGAACGAATTATCCAGATATGGAAATGATTAGTTTTGGGCCTAATATAAGAGGGGCACATTCTCCTGATGAACGTGCACAAATTTCATCGGTTCAAAAATTCTGGAGCTTTGTCTTAGAAATTTTAAAAAACATTCCCAAAGCATAAACGTTCATTTTATCTTAAAAAAAAGCAGCCAATTGGCTGCTTTTTTTGTGAGTTATTTTTGTTGAGGGTTATTTTGCAACTCCAAGCATTTCGATAATAAAAATTAAATCGGTGTTTGGTTTAATCGGTCCACGCCCTTTTTCTCCATACGCCATATAAGAAGGAAGGTATAAGAATGTTTTGTCACCGACAGACATATTAAAGACCCCTTCTTTAAATCCTGGGATCATTTGTGCTTCTGGATTAAGCGGCATTGGGAGTGGATTATAAGCCCCTTGTTGCTCTTTTCGGACATCGTAAGTTCCACATTTTTCATCGATGCTTTTGATGTTAGTTCCAAATAATTTTCCATCTGTAAAATAGCCTTCATAGTTAAGCTTTACAGTCGTGCCTTTACTAGGTTTTGGACCTTCGCCTTTGACAATGTTATAGACCAATAGTCCAGAAGGAAGGGCCGTCGCCTTGCTCTTGTAATTTTCAAGAACAGGAATCATTTCTTTGGCAGCAATCGCAGTTTTTTCTTCTGCAATCTTTTTAGCTTCAGCTGCTTTTAATTTTGCTTCATTAATTTTTTTAAGCCGTTTTTCTTCTAATAAAGGAAGTTCTATGTTCCATATATCGGCCGCATCAAATCGCTTTGCACTTAATCCTTGACGGATGATGTTTAGTTCCAATATTTTGACGTCTTCAACAGGCTTATTAGATCCAGATGTTACTTCTACACTAGATATAGCTTCGATGACTTCAATACCTTTGACAACAGCTCCAAATACAGCATGTTTGTTATCAAGATGCGGGGTTGGTGCATCTGTAATAAAAAATTGACTGCCATTAGTTGCTGGTCCTGAGTTGGCCATTGACAAAATTCCGGCTTTATCATGTTTTAGACTGCTGTCAAATTCATCCCCAAATTTAAACCCTGGACTTCCCGTTCCAGTTGCAGTTGGGTCGCCACCTTGAATCATGAATTTGTCAATAACTCTGTGAAAAACGGTTCCGTTATAATAAGGGATTCCTTTTAAAGAATTGGCTAACATTGGGTGTGAGCCTTCTGCTAATCCAACAAAATTGGAAACTGTTAAAGGAACTTTGTCATAAAATAACTGAATAATGACCGTGTCCTTCGAAGTTACAAATTCGGCAAAGATCCCTTCACCCAAATCTGGGTATTGTTGTTGACAAGCAGTAGAACTTAACAAAAGTCCTGCTGTAAATACGCTGATAAATAATTTAGTGATTTTCATTTTTTTATTTTTTTATGGGGTTTTAAAGATTAAAAGTGTTTTAATTTGTAGTGAGATTTAGTATTGAGACATCGCAAACTAGTGGGAGATTACTCCCAATTTGATCGTTATCACCATAATAGCCATAGGCTTGTTGAGAGGGGAAGATGAAAGTAACCGATTCACCTTTTTTCATAAGTTTTAAGCCTTCTCTAAGACCAGTGAATAATTCTTGCTGATCTATATAATAAGTTTGCAATTTTAAATCATCCTCCGTATAAATAATGCGACCTTCTAAAGTTTGAACGTTGTAAGTATACGTAACCATGTCTCCAAATTTGGGTGTTTGTGCGTCCAGATCAATTTTTGTGTTATAACGATACCAGAATCCGTATTCAGAAGGGGTGAAGTCTGTTTTAGAGGTCGTTATATAAGAAGCGATACGAGTATATTCAAATTCGTTTAATTCTTTGTTACGTTCAATTGAAGCGTCAATAAATGAGCCTGAATTGCTCGAAACTGGGCGCCTCGCTTCAGAAGGTTTACAGCTGATAAAGGCCAGAAGAGTTAACAAAAAAAACAGGGGCTGTTTCATGAATCAAGTTCAAATTTATAGTCTTCCAATATACTAATAAAATTTGCAATAGTGTCTTCGAGATTAAGGGTGCTACGCCCACCAGACGCATTTTTATGTCCACCCCCATGAAAATGAGTGCGAGCAAACTCATTTACGTCAAAGCTCCCTTTGGATCGAAATGAAATTTTGATGATACTTTCTTCTTTATGCTCAATAAATATGACTGCAAATTTTGCGCCTTTTAACGAAAGTCCATAGTTAACCAATCCTTCAGTATCTCCTTTTTCAAATCCATGTGCATCTAACTCTTTATTTGATAAGCTGATATAGGCCGTTTTAAAGTTTTCTAAAAAACGTAAATTATTTAACGCACATCCCAAGAGTTGTAAGCGCCCAAAGCTATTGGTGTCATAAACAGAATTATGAATTTTAGATTTCTCGACGCCAACATCAATTAAATGTGCAATGACTCGGTGAGTGGTACTTGTCGTTAGTGGAAATCGGAACGAGGCTGTATCGGTCATAATCCCTGTGTATAGTGCTTCTCCTATGGTAATGTCGATTAAATCTAAATCCCCCATTTTTTCAATAAAATGATACACCATTTGACAGGTAGAACACATGGTCACATCCGAATACATAAAAGCGGCATACGCATCAGGTTGTTGGTGATGATCAATCATAACCTTAATTGCTTTAGAGTTTTCGATTGGAATTTCCATCGCACCACAGCGATGTAGCGCATTAAAATCTAAGGTGAAAATTAGATCAGCATCAGAAATTAGTGCATCTGCCACGGCTAATTCCTTTTCATGAATAACAACCGATTCTGTTCCAGGAATCCATTTAAGGAATTCTGGATAGTCATTAGGTGCAATAACGGTTGCTGAATGCCCAAGTTTTTCAAGGTAATGATAGAGTCCTAAAGTAGATCCCATGGCGTCACCATCGGGGTTTTTATGAGGAACAATGACCACTTTCTTTGGAGTGGATAGTATTTTTTTTAAGTCTAAAATTTCTGCAGTATTCATAGCTAGCGAAGATACAATTTTTTAAAATAGTTGGAAAGTTGATTATCTATAGAAAAACCTTATTTTTGCACAAAAATTATACACACATTATGTTTACTAACAAAACGTTTACAATGCTTAAGCCAGATTCTGTTGAAAAAGGGAATATTGGTGCAATATTAGAAAAAATCACAGCTTCAGGGTTTAGAATTGTTGCTTTGAAATTAACACAACTTACCAATGCAGACGCCGAAGCGTTTTATGCAGTGCATAACGAGCGTCCATTTTTTGGTGATTTGGTCACGTATATGACTCGTGGGCCTATCGTAGCAGCGATTCTTGAAAAAGAAAATGCAGTAGAAGATTTTAGAACCTTAATTGGAGCGACAAATCCAACCGAAGCAGCTGAAGGAACCATCCGAAATATGTTTGCAGATTCTATTAGTGAAAATGCAGTACACGGGAGTGATAGTGATGAAAATGCTGCTATTGAAGGAGCGTTCCATTTTTCGGAAAGAGAGATGTTCTAAGAGAATTCAATCTAATACCAATTTAAAAGCTACAATTCTATTGTGGCTTTTTTTATACTAGTAATTATTTTAAAATTATTTTTGTAATCAGGTTTTTCCCCAGCGCTTCGTTAAGCATGCCAATAATTTTATCTTTTCCATAACTGAGTTCTTCCCGAAGTACAGAGGAACTCAACTCGACGTAGAGGGTGTCCTTGTGAAGTTTAACGCTATTGGTATAATTATTCACACCAGTACCCATCAAATCTCGCCAAGCCGCTTCAACATTGACTTTGTCGAGCCCTTTTTCTAGTTTGTTTTCTTTCATGAATGATTTCATCAAATCATCCATTTTGAACGGATTGTTTTGGCGTTTACTCATTAGTCAAAAATTAAAGGTTCATAAGGTTTGTAAGTATAAATAAACCCATCGTTATTACTGATAATTAAACTAGATTCATTGGCCCGAATAATTTCTTCACGAAAAAAAACAGCATTGTTATCATATTGAATCCATAATTGATCCTTATCGACTGAGAGGGTAAATTCAGATTGGTGTTGAGACATTTCAAAAGCACCATCAAATCGTGGAGTTACTTTTTTTCGATACCCAGACAAATTTTCATTTACTTTAAAGTAATCGATCGATCCACTAATTTTAAATTCTTTTATTTTATTCTGATCTTTAGTCACACTGACAATTTCCCAATAGCCCTCGATAAATGGAATGTAGGTTGTGACATCTGACCTGCAGCTGTTTAGTGAAATGATTAAGAGGAGCGCTAGAAGTTGTTTCACAGTTTGAATATTTGATAGGATTGATGAACGCTTTTGATAGCTTTCTCGGTACGATCAGCATGCGTGTCTGAAATAAAAATCTGCCCAAAATTTTCATCATTAACCAATTTGATGATTTGAGCCACGCGTTGTTCATCGAGTTTGTCAAATACATCATCAAGAAGGAGCAGAGGGGTGACCCCACTTTGTGCTTTGATGAAATCAAACTGGGCCAGTTTTAGAGCGATTAAAAACGATTTTTGTTGTCCTTGACTTCCAAATTTTTTAATTGGATAGCCTTTGATTGAAAAATCTAAATCGTCTTTATGAATACCAACGCTTGTATATTGAAGCATCCGATCTTTGTTAAGATTCGTTGCGAACAAGTCTATTAATGTCGATTCATTCAACTGGCTGTTATATATAAGGTCAACATCCTCATTGTTATTACTAATGGCTTTATAACGACTTTTAAAGATTGGTGTAAAGGTTTCTAAAAATAAGTTTCGCTTCTCATGAATATGATTTCCATATTCGTTAAGTTGTTCATTGTAAACTTCTAACGTATCTTTATTAAAGTTATTATTTAAAGCGAAATACTTTAATAAGGCATTTCGCTGTGCGAGAATTTTAGAATAGTTTAAAAGCGCTTCTAGGTAGCTTTTATCACTTTGAGAAATGACCCCATCCATAAATTTCCGTCGTGTATCACTGCCTTCAATAATCAAATCTCGATCGGTAGGTGAGATAATTACTAAGGGTAAAAACCCAATATGATCACTAAATCGGTCGTATGCTTTTCCGTTACGTTTGATAATTTTTTTTTGTCCTCTTTTGAGCGAAACAATCACTTTTTCATCGCGTTCATTTTTTTCATAAAAGCCGTCAACAACAAAAAAATCTTGCTCATGTCTGATGTTTTGAGATGCAATTGGATTAAAATAGCTTTTCCCAAAGGATAGGTGGTAGATAGCGTCTAATATGTTTGTTTTTCCGACACCATTAGCACCCACAAAACAATTGATCTTCGCATCAAATTCTACCGAATAAGCATCGAAATTTTTATAGTTTAATAAATTTAATGATTTTAAAATCATGAAAAATTGGTCTTAATTTTTTATTTATCTTCTTGAAGTGGCCTTAAAAAAGATGCTGCAAATTATTGAAAAATAACAAATAATTTGCCTTTTTTTTACGAATAAAAATTATATTTTTGAGCTTCAACAATAACAAGACTATGGCAACATATAAGAAACGAGGCGGAAAACCGTCCACGAAGGCAGAATTAGAGACTTCAATAGAAGATGGTTCCACAACCGCAGAGGTTTTTAACACCTTAGATGAATCGGCATCTCGCACAGAAGAGTGGGTAATAAAAAATCAAAAATATATTTTTATTATTGTAGGACTCGCAGCAGTGTTGGTTTTAGGATCTCTAGGATTTAGTAAATATGTTCAGGAGCCTAAAGAAAGTCAAGCAACAAATGATTTATTTCAGTCCCAACAATATTTCGATCAAGCGGTCAATGGAGCTTCTAAAGATTCATTATTTACCCTGTCCTTAAATGGATCTGATGGCAAATATGGTTTTATTGATATTGCTGAGGTCTACTCTGGAACAGATGCTGGAAATTTAGCAAACTATTATGCAGGGATGGCTTTTTTAAATATGAAAGATTATCCGAATGCAGTGACCTATTTAAGTGCGTTTTCATCTGATGATGATGTCCTTGGCCCTATTGCAAAAGGCGGTATTGGCGATGCCTTTGTACAGTTAGAACAATTAGAAGATGCCTATGAGTATTATGTACAAGCAGCACAACTAAAATCAAACAACTACACAACTCCAATGTATCTTTACAAAGCAGGAGTGATTGGCTTAAAGTTAGAGAAAAATAAACAAGCTTTAGGTTTTTTCAATCAAATTAAATCAGAGTTTTCTGAAAGCAATGAATCCAAAAACATTGAAGTATTTATTGGTAAAGCAGAGGCAGCGATTAACTAATTATGGCCACCGAAAACACGCATTTATCTAATTACGATTCTACGACACTCCCAGACGCGACAAAATTTCGGTTTGGGATTGTTGTTTCTGAATGGAATCCAACCATTACAGAAGGATTACTTAAAGGAGCTACAGATGCTCTGTTAGAGTGTGGTGTAGAAGATTCAAATATCAAAACCATTCATGTTCCTGGTAGTTTTGAACTTATTTTTGGCGCTAAAAAAATGCAGCAGCAACATGTGGATGCTGTGATTGCGATTGGAAGTGTTATTAAAGGCGAAACGCAACACTTTGATTTTGTATGTGACGGCGTCACTCAAGGCATCAAAGACTTGAACATCCTTCATGATGTGCCGGTAGTTTTTTGTGTTTTAACAGATAACAACCTTCAACAATCGATCGATCGATCAGGCGGGAAGCATGGTAATAAAGGCATTGAGGCCGCTATTACTGCAATTAAAATGGCACATTTGAATCATACCTTGTAAATTCAACATCTGTTGATAATTTTTAATTTGATTCGTTTTTGATACTCTAGATTTAAGTATTTTTGAATAGTTTCAAATCACAATAGTGTGTTTCCTAGAAAATCCAGAAAATTTACGTTAAGAGTCTCTGAAAATGATATTTCAGGTTCTAATAATGCTTCAAAAAAGGATCGTTTTCTTGTGAAATCCACTAGAAAATCACGCGGTTTTTCATTAACTTGGCTTTTAATTGCACTGGTCCTTTTGTTGATGGGAATCTATATATTAGAAACTTTATAATGTTATGTAATGGGTATATTTAAAACAAAACAAAATAAAAAATATAATTATACACCTCGCTTTTACAAAGGCGAACGTAGCCCGTTTGAAATAAAACACAAGTTTGATGATCAACGGGTGACCATCAAAAAAACAAATCTGAAAGGAAAAATCACCAATGCAATTGATGATTTAAAAACCAACCCTAATACCTTAGCCAACAGACGGGTTTCTGTTATAATTTTAATATTAATATTTGTCTTCCTTTGGATTATAGATTTTGATTTAAGTATATTTTTCTAATACATGGCCGATATAATTCACTTATTACCCGATCATGTTGCAAATCAAATCGCTGCTGGTGAAGTTGTGCAACGTCCTGCTTCTGTAGTTAAAGAACTTCTAGAAAATGCAATTGATGCGGGGGCAACAACAATCAAACTGTTAGTAAAAAATGCTGGTAAAACACTCATTCAAGTCATTGACGATGGAAAAGGTATGAGCGTAACCGATGCACGATTGAGTTTTGAGCGACATGCGACTTCAAAAATTAGAGTTGCCGACGATCTATTTAATTTACACACCAAAGGCTTTAGAGGGGAAGCGTTGGCTAGTATCGCCGCGATTGCACATGTAGAGTTAAAAACAAAACAAGCTTCAGACGAATTAGGGACGCTTTTAACGGTTGAGGGGAGTGTTTTCACCTCTCAAGATGTAATTGCAACCCCGAATGGAACTTCAATAGCCGTTAAGAATTTATTTTTTAACATCCCTGCACGTCGTAATTTTTTAAAATCGGATACGGTCGAGTTCCGTCACATCATCGATGAATTCCATAGAGTCGTATTGGCACATCCCGCGATTAACTTTTCCTTGTACCACAACGGAAGTGATTTATTTAACCTCTTAAAAGGAAATTTCAGACAACGAATTGTAAGTGCATTTGGTGGGAAAATGAACGAAAAATTGGTTCCTGTAAATGAAACGACCGAGATTATTACCGTCACTGGGTTTGTTGGAAAACCAGAATATTCAAAAAAATCTCGTGGCGAACAATTCTTTTTTGTCAACAATCGTTTTATTAAGAGTCCATACCTAAACCATGCCATTTCGTCGGCTTTTGAGGGCTTACTTCAATATGGAAAACATCCCTGTTATTTTTTAAACTTAGAAGTTGATCCTCAAAGTATCGATATCAATATTCATCCGACCAAGACCGAAATTAAATTTGATGATGAACAAACCATCTATGCTATTTTACGAGCAGCGGTTAAACATAGTTTAGGACAATTTAGTATTGCGCCGGTGCTTGATTTTGAACGAGATAAGAATTTAGATACCCCTTACGGGTTTCAAGGCACGCAAACCCCCACACCAAAAGTGGAAGTGGACCGAGAGTTTAATCCATTTTCTAAGTCTGGAACAAGCGCGTCTACTTTTTCGAAACCGGCAACGCAGGCTTGGGAGGGATTATACGTTGGTTTGGAATCTAAATCAAATACAGATAGTTTTAGTCAAGTCAAATTTGAATCCGATGAAATGACCTCGTCTATTTTTGACGATTTAACTGAACGCAAGGTTCAGAAAACATTCCAATTACACAATAAATACATTATAAATACGATTAAATCAGGGATGTTAGTGATTGATCAAAACAGAGCACATGAACGAATTTTATATGAAGAGTTTCTTCGTAAAACAACCGTCAATGAAGCCGTTAGTCAACAATTGTTATTTCCATTACAACTTAATTTTTCGAAATCCGAGTTCACCATATTAACAGACCTTCAACAGGCTTTAGAAACAACAGGTTTTGTGTTTTCTAGTTTTACGATCGAAAGTGTTGAGCTAACTGGGCTGCCCGTTGGCGTCAAAGAATCGGAAGTTCAAAGCGTATTCGATCAACTCATTCACGATATCGAGCATGAAGTTCCAGATGTAAATTTTAGTCTTAGTGACTTATTGTCAAAATCCTTAGCCAAAAGTTTAGCGATTAAAAATGGAAAGAAATTAGAAATTCAGGAACAGGAATACATCGTGAATACCTTGTTTTCTTGTAAAGAGCCTTCAGTTTCGCCTTCAAACAAAACCATCTTCACCACTTTAAAGGTGGAAGATTTAGATAAAAAATTTAATTAAAATGCGTCAATTAACTCCTACAGTAAAGCATCTTCTAATCATTAATATCATCGTTTTCTTGGGTACTTTCCTGTTGGGGAATAAGGGTTTCTTCTATGGTTTATTGGCACTGTACTATCCATTGAGTGCTAATTTCATGCCTTGGCAGGTTTTTACTCACATGTTTATGCATGGAGGTTTTCAGCATTTATTGTTTAATATGTTTGCTTTATTTATGTTTGGTACTGCTGTTGAACGTGTGTTTGGACAACGTAAGTTTTTAATTTTTTATCTAAGTTCTGGCTTAGGTGCTGTGGCTTTAACTTTTTTAGTTTACTACGTTCAGGTGTATCCACTTATAAGTGATTTAAAAGCATTAGGATTTTCATTTGATTTTATAAAGGAAGTCTCTAGTTTAAATATTCTTAGTGATCGTATGTTTCAAGGCGAGATTTTAGCTTCTAAAATAGAACCAGTATTGTCAACCTATGGCTATAATATGAGTCAACTCAATCAGGATTCATTTCGAATGTTTTTTGATCTGAATGTGAATAGTAATGGATCTATGGTTGGAGCTTCGGGAGCTATTATGGGTATTTTAGTAGCGTTTGGTATGCTCAATCCAAATGCCGAGTTAATGATGTTGTTTTTGCCAATCCCAATTAAAGCAAAATATTTCATTCCTGGAATTATAGCACTCGATTTGTTTTCTGCCTTTACTGGGATGTCCATTTTTAGCCCGAGTAATACCGCCTATATTGCCCATATTGGAGGCGCAGTCACTGGCTTCTTGTTAATGTATTTTTGGAAAAAAAATCAATTTGATAAATACCGTTGGAATTAATGAAGAGTCTTAATCAAGATATCAGAGAAAAATTATCAAACCTCAATATTTTTGAAAAAATTATTGTCGCTAATTTCGTTGTTTTTTTAATTAGCTTCATATGCATGAGACTTCAAGGATCGGATGCTAGTTTACAATGGCTTTCACTCTCAAAGTCGTTTTCCGATTTACTTTCAAAACCTTGGACACTTCTTACGTATGGTTTTTCTCATTATAGCTTTAGTCATTTGTTTTTTAATATGATTGTCCTTTATTTTTTTGGTCGATCATTTTCTAATTTATTCAAAGAAGATGTGTCGCTTAAAGTGTACTTTTTAGGTATATTTTCTGGAGGATTGGCTTTTGTGCTAGTTTATAATTTATTTCCATCGGGGATTTTAAATACAGTTGGTCCTTTGGTTGGTGCTTCAGCAGGCGTTCGTGCAGTTATTATTTTTTTATGTACGTATTTACCCAATAAAGAAGTTCGATTTTTCACCTTCCAATTCCCATTAAAGTACATTGGGATCGCATTGATTTTGTTTGATATCCCTGGGTTGTTTACTCAAAATTCTGGCGGAACAGTGGCTCATATTGGTGGATATATTTTAGGGTATATCTATGCAAAACAATTTCAAAATGGAGTTGATATAGGACAATTTATAGATCGGATTACGTCCTATTTTTCAGCTTCAAAATCCAACCTAAAGACGGTTCACAAAAAGAAAAAAAACAATTCCTTTGCTGGAAAGAAAAAAGAAGAGTTTGACCGTTTTACGCATCAAAAACAGATAGACCTTATTTTGGATAAAATTAGTAAAAGTGGTTATGATAGTTTAACCCAAGTAGAGAAGGATTTTTTATTCAGAGCTGGAAAATAGAGACGTTTGAAAAACTTAAATTTTTTAGATAAAGTTGTGTTTCTGATAAATTCAGTGGTGGCACTGTTGACGCTATTGTCCTACGGAATTTATTATGTACCACCCAAAACGTTTTCACTGATTTCAGTGTTAAGCTTATCCGTTCCATTGCTCATTATTTTAAACATTATGTTTGTAGTTTTTTGGCTGCTCAAACTAAAAAAGCAATTGATTCTTTCTCTATTAGTTCTTGCTGTAGGGTATAATTATGTCGCATCATTTTATAAATTTTCGTCTCAGGATTCCTCCAATTCAGAAGCTACTTTTACACTGATGAGTTACAATGTTCGCTTGTTAAATTTATATAATTGGATTAAAGAGGATTCAATACCTTCTAAAATTCAGGATTTTATTGCAGAAGAAGCCCCAAGTATTTTGTGTTTTCAAGAGTATGATTCTAGTGCTGGGTTGGATTTTAGGTCGTACGCTTACAAGCATCAAATAAACACTTCTAACAATAAATCGGAACTTGCTATTTTTTCGACATATAAAATTCTGAATTCAGGATTTATTAATTTTTCTAATTCTGCCAATAGTGCCATTTATGCGGACATTCTTATAAAATCCGACACCATTCGGGTGTATAATGTGCATCTTCAATCGTCAGGCATCAATCCCAATGTAGAATCGCTTGACAAAGAACAATCCAATAGGCTTTTAAAACGCTTAGGCATCACTTTTAAAGCCCAACAATCACAAGCCGAACTAGTAGTAGATCATGTTGCAAAGTCACCTCACAAGGTATTGATGAGCGGTGATTTTAATAATACCGTTTATTCGTATGTGTATCGTATTTTGAAAGGCGATTTATTAGATGCTTTTGATGTTTCTGGAAATGGTTTTGGTCGCACCTTTAATTTTAGATATTTTCCAGTTAGAATCGATTTTATTTTAGCCGATGAACGTTTCAAAGTAGAATCATTTCAGAACTATTCCGTTCCTTATTCTGATCATTATCCGATTCTATCACAGTTTTCTTTAGATAAATAAACAATCGCAATAATCCGCGAAGATATGTATACAAAGGCCTAAACCGACCAATCTTGTTTTGGATGGAATCAGCAAACACACATATAAACCAATAGCAAAATAGGAGTGAAGCGGATGGAAATCAATACTACAGCGATTTGGATCAAATATTGGCATGGCCAGTAAATGGTCGAGATCAATGATAAAAGTACTCAGTAAAATGACAAAAGTTTTGACCCAATTAGTTCTATAGATTAATAAAGCCAATAGCAACGGTCCTAAAAAATGAATCCCGTAATGAACAAATCCTTGTATCATCTTTTAGAATGTTAATGGATTTTGTTTTAAATATGTCAAAGCATTAGGTCCCTCGTTAAATAATAAATCTAAGATACTCAAGTTATTTATATAGCCATGTTTATCTTGAAAAACTTGAATGTAGCTCGGATTGTTAATGATGGATTCTTTGCGTGCATTGACTAAAAATCGATAATCTGAATCGGAGGTTGATTTTGAAAATTGATCGGATTTCATGAAAATGACTTCCAAATTCAAACAGCGATTGATTACTTCAATACATTCAAAGTTAAAAGCGATCAGAAATTCTTTAGGGGTATTAAATAGCGCCGTAAATTCATCTTCATAAAATTCAAAAAATGGCGAAGTTTTATAAGCACTTTCAATTGATTTCCATTGAATAGACTGCCAGTTAGACGAATTGTCAATCTTGATTTCAGTAGAATTTTGACGATTTTTTTGAGAATAATGAACCGGAATATTTAACCCTAGTTTTCCATTGGCACCATAAATATAGCAGCGGTTTCTATAGGTCTGTTTCTGGTATGAATCTTGAATTTCAAACACTAAATTTGTGGATTGTACCATCACCATATAGCTAGCAACGTTTGGGAAAAATGTAGGGTAAAGAAGTGTCATACCAAAGTATTAGACGGTCGTGTTTTTTCTTTTGCGCCATTTACTATACCCTATCCATACAGCTAATAAAACTAAGAAAGGAATGAAGTAAGAGGTGCGTTCTCCATCTGGATGAACGGTTGTAAAGACACGATCCCATCGTATTTTATTGAACCCTTTGCCATTGGTGTTCCAACTCATCCATATAAAAACAGGTTTTCCAACCACATGATTAAAAGGAACAAATCCCCATCTTCGAGCGTCAATAGAATTGTGCCTATTGTCACCCATCATCCAATAATAATTTTGTTTGAAAGTATATGAATCAGAGAGATGACCGTTTATGAAAATTTGATTTCCTTTTGTATAGAGTTTGTTTCCTTCGTATTCAGTAATGAGACGTTTATAAACGGGCAGGTTTTTTAGATTAAGCGCCATTGTTTTGCCTTTTTCTGGTATATATAAAGGTCCAAAAAAATCGCGGTTCCAATCATAACTAGGATCATGTGGAAATTCTAAAGGATCTCGTTGTCCTTTTGGCTCAATGAAGCGGTCGATTGTAGCCACACTCGGGTGGTTTTTAAACACCTTGACAGCCTCATTGGAAGCAGCAGGGATGATGATTTTATTACCCATTGCATAAATGCCATCGGTAATATCATAGCGCGTTTTTAATTGCTCAATAATACTTCGTTCAAACGTTTTTCCGGGTTTTAAGGTTACTTCATAGCTAAACTGAAGCTTTGCACGATAGGGTAAAGTATTTTGAATCCCGTTGATATATACATATCCATCTCTTATTTCTAGCGTATCTCCAGCAATCGCCACACAACGTTTTACTAGGTTGGTTTTTTTATCAATAGGTTTGTAGTAATTTCTATCTGGATTAAAATCGTTCATATCCAAAAGCGTATCTGCGGGCTGATTGAAAACAACGATTTCATTACGTTTGATGGTTTCCCACCCTGGGATCCGTAAATAGGGGAGTTGAAATTTACTTTTCAAAGATGTGTTTTGTAACTCAATTTGATCGTCAAATAAATACGATTTTTTATTTATTATCGGAATCGTATCATGGACCATTGGAAGTCCAACCGTAGTCATTGGAACGCGAGGACCGTAATGCATTTTACTAACAATCAAAAAATCACCTACTAACAACGATTTTTCAAGCGATGATGATGGAATTACATAAGGCTGAAGAAAGTAGGTATGAACGATTGTCGCAGCAACTATTGCAAATAATATAGAACTCGTCCATTCTCCTGAACCCGATTTAGGCTGTAAACTTCTGTTTGGAATGTGACTGACTTCTGCGAAATAATTCAAGTAGTAATTATAAAACCCTAATGAGAAAATTGCTAATACAGTATCAGAAAATTTATTTTTCCCAAAACTACGAGCGGTTTCGACCCATATAATAATTAGCATGATTAAACTGATCACCGGTAAAAATAACAACGCAACCCACCAAGTTGGACGGTTGATTATTTTCATCAATACAATGCCATTATAAATGGGTATGAATGCTTCCCATGCGCTTCGACCTGCTTTTATGTATAATTTCCAAGTTCCTAATCCGTGAACTAATTGCACGATTAAGAAAAAAATAAACCATTGAGATAATGTCATAATTGAAATAAGTTATTTAAATGTCTAAATTTATAGTTTAGTACTATTTGTTTATAGCAGTTTAACCAATGTTTAACACGTCATTCATTGTAAAAATACCCGTTTTTCCGATAATCCATTCGGCGGCAACAACGGCGCCAAGTCCAAAACCTTCTCTATTATGAGCAGTATGTGTTAATGAAATGCTATCGACTGTAGAATCGTAATTTACAGTATGTGTTCCCGGTACATCATTGGTACGTTTAGCAGTGATGGCTAATTTTTTGTCATCATTTAGAGGGGCTAACCCCCAGTTATCATAATCACTGTTTTGCAAAATACCTTCTGCCAGTGTAATCGCTGTTCCAGAAGGAGCATCTTGTTTTTGGGTGTGATGAATTTCTTCTAGATTGACATCATAGTCCGTCAGATTTCTCATCATCTTGGCTAAATGTTTGTTGAGTTCAAAGAATATATTCACTCCCAAACTAAAATTGGAAGCATAAATAAAGGCCCCTTTTTTTGTATCACAAAGATTCTTTATAATTTCCATTTCAGATAACCAGCCTGTGGTTCCAGAAATTACTGGAATTCCATTTGATAGCGCACTACTAATTGCACTGACCGCAGAATCAGGGGTGCTGAAATTAATTGCTACATCCACTGTTTTGATATCGTAAGGAGCGTTGTCTTTATCAATTTTCAACGCCACTTCATGTCCACGACTAATCGCAATTTTCTCGATCACTCTTCCCATTTTTCCGTATCCTAAAAGTGCTATTTTCATTTTAAAAATTAAAGTTTAATGTGAGACCCATTTGTGATGAAGTATCAGGCGATTCAAAGTCATAATGAGGTCTGATGGCTAAATTTTTATCGACATTCCATTGTAATAAATGGGCATCAACGTTGGCATCAATAATATTTAAGGCATAGAGGCCTATCGTAATTAAAATAGATAATTCACTATTTCGTCTTAGTGATTGTTGAGCTCTAATGAGTCCTTCATCTGAAACTATTGGAACTTCAGTAGTTCCAAAAAATTCGTCATCTGAAAACCCAGCTAACCGTCTTTTGTATGCTGATCTGTAGCGTTTGTAGAGTTTGTTGTTAGAGTTGTAAAAATAGATCCCGGTTCCAAGGGCTCCCAAAACAATCGGAATTTTCCAATATTTTTTATTATATGCTTGGCCTAACCCTGGGAGTATCGCAGAATAAAAGGCTGCTCTCGATGGAGCTAAGGCATCTATGACAGTAGGGGTGACCCCCTCAAATTCCAAAACACTTTGAGAATCTTCATCAATTTGTGGTGCTTCGAGTTCTTGAGCAAAATTAATCCACGAGCATGCACAGAAAAATATAACGAGCCATTGCTTATTTATCACTTTTAAATAATTTTAAGATGCGATCATAATCTTCCTTAGAATGAAATGGGATTTGAATTTTTCCACTACCATTTTTCTCCATTTTAATGTCAATTTTATGACCAAAGTAAGACGCTATTTCTTGAACTCCTTTTTGAATAAATTCAGGAAGTTCAGTCTGTTTTGTCACTTTTACTGATTTTGGAGTGTGATACTTTTTGACAAGTATTTCTGTAGCTCGAACGGATAGTTTATTTGATAAAATTTGTTTGTAGATGTCAATTTGATCAGAAAGTGATCCAATATTAACAATTGCTCTTCCATGTCCCATACTAATAAATCCATCACGCATTCCAGTCTGAATTAAAGGATCTAATTTTAATAAGCGGAGATAATTAGCAATCGTAGACCGTTTTTTCCCAACACGTTGACTCATTTGTTCTTGCGTCAGTTGAATGTCATCTATTAAACGTTGGTAGCTTAAAGCAATTTCAATAGGATCTAAATCTTCTCGTTGAATATTTTCAACCAACGCCATCTCTAGGGCTTCTTGGTCATTAGCCGATCTTATGAATGCAGGAATTGTTTTTAATCCAAGTAAAGTTGATGCTCTAAAACGACGTTCACCAGATACTAATTGAAAGGTATTAGGTTCTATTTTACGAACGGTAATGGGTTGTATAACCCCTAATTCTTGAATTGAAGACGCTAATTCTCTGATGGCATCTTCTTTAAATTGGGTTCGAGGTTGAAAAGGATTGACCTCTATTAGATTTAATTCTAATTCAACGATAGATCCAATTTGAGGGCTATTGTTTATGCTTTCAATAGATGATTGGTCATTTTTTGAGTCCTGTAAAAGAGCAGATAATCCGCGTCCTAAGGCTTGTTTTTTAATAGCTTTGGCCATTATGTTACTGTTTACTGATGATTTCTTTAGCCAAACTTAAGTAATTTGTAGCACCTTTACTATTTACGTCATAATTAATTATACTTTCTCCGTAACTTGGCGCTTCACTGAGTCTTACATTACGTTGAATAATGGTTTTAAAAACCATGTTTGAAAAGTGGTTTTGAACCTCTTCAACAACTTGATTAGATAATCTTAACCTTGAATCATACATTGTGAGTAAAAGCCCTTCAATATCTAACTCTGGATTATGAATTTTCTGAACACTTTTTATTGTATTTAATAATTTACCTAAGCCTTCTAGTGCAAAATACTCACATTGAATTGGAATGAGGACCGAATCGGCTGCCGTGAGTGCATTTAGAGTCAACAGGCCAAGAGATGGCGCGCAATCTATAAGAATATAATCGTAGTTAGATTTGATAGGTTCAATCGCTTGTTTTAGCATATATTCCCGTTTATCCATATTAACGAGTTCAATTTCTATGGCTACCAAATCAATATGTGCGGGTATGATATCCACGTTTGTAGCGGATGTTTTTTGTATAGCTTCTTTGGCAGTACAATTATGCTCTAAGAGTTCATACGTTCCAAGCTCTACAGAATCGACATCGATCCCGAGACCAGATGAGGCATTAGCTTGTGGGTCTGCATCAATTAATAATATTTTTTTATCTAAAGCTCCTAAACAGGCAGCCAGATTCACCGTAGTAGTGGTTTTTCCAACGCCTCCTTTTTGATTTGCTATAGCAATGAGTTTTCCCATTATTATTTTTATATATTTAGGTAAAAATACAATTAATTACGATGAATTAAAACCAATTTGTTTAAGAATTTAATCAAGTTTTTAACTGTACTTGAAGCGTCTTAATTCAATACTTTTAACTTTATTGTTTTCAAAATATAAATAAAGATAATTTTTACGAAATAGACTTATTTTATCGTTAGCACGATACATCCAGATTTCACTATGCAAGTCATTATAAACCAATCCTAATACATTTATAATTTCATTTTTTGTGTAACCACGCAGCTTACTGTAATTTTTATCTTCTAATGAAAATGAATTAAAATCATCGAGATTTCGTTCTTTTTCAGTAGGTGAAAAGAAACATTTTCGTTTGTCTCTTTCATGATTTGATGTAATTCTTTACCTAATTTTTTTGGTTTGGATAGTTTTTTATTTTTCATAATTTCTCGAGATAGATTTAGGTAATCCGTAGAGCCTCCACATGTCGCTTTGTAATCAAACACACTGGTTCCAAAACTAGGCGCTTCGCTTAAGTTTACGTTTCTTTTGATAATTGTTTTAAATATTAGATCGTTAAAATGTTTTTTTAACTCATAAATAACATGGTTGTTATGTCTTAATCTTTCATCATGCATTGTCATTAAAATCCCTTCAATATCTAAGTTTGAATTGAATGATTTTCTAACACTTTGAATCGTAGAGAATAATTTACTTAATCCGTCCAATGCGAAAAATTCACATTGGACAGGTATTATTACGGAGTCAGAGGCGACAAATGAATTTAAAGTCAGATATCCTAATGAAGGCGAACAATCTATAATAATATAATCATATTTGCTTTTCAATTTACAAAGTGCCTCTTTTAATCGATTGACGTTCGTGTTTTGAACATTTATTTCAAGTTCAGCAAGTTTAATAGATCCTGGTATTATTTTTAAATTTGGACTGTAAGTTTCTAAAATAGATTGATTAATATCTTCATCTCCTTGGAATAAATTTACAATAGAATGTTTAAGGTTTGTTGTTAAAACTCCTAAGCCTGAAGTTGCATTAGCCTGTGGATCGGCATCGATAAGCAACACTTTTTGATCCAAAATGCCAAGAGCACAGGATAAATTTATAGCAGTGGTAGTTTTACCCACCCCACCTTTTTGATTAGCAATTGCTATTATTTTTGATTGAAGCATATGAGATTTAGGATTTCATTTGCAACTTACATGTCAGTAGATCCGGTTAAGATTTTATAAAGGTAATTAATTTATTAGTATATCCAAAACTGTAATAGCAGCATCACTTATTTTAGTGCCTGGCCCAAAAACAGCGACGGTACCGGCATCAAATAAATATTGATAATCTTGTTTGGGAATAACCCCCCCTACAATCACCATAATATCTTCGCGACCATGTACTTTTAGAGCTTCTATAACTTTAGGGACGAGCGTTTTGTGACCACCTGCCAAAGACGATACTCCTAATATATGAACATCATTTTCAACCGCTTGTTTCGCAGCTTCTTCGGCGGTTTGAAAAAGTGGGCCAATATCAACATCAAACCCTAAATCGGCATAGCCAGTCGCCACCACTTTTGCACCTCGATCATGTCCATCTTGCCCCATTTTTGCAATCATTATTCTGGGGCGACGCCCTTCGAATTTCGCAAATTTATTGGCCAATTGTTTGGCTTTTTCAAAAGACACATCGTTTTTAATTTCTTTACTGTACACGCCTGAAAATGTTTTTATGTCTGCTTTATACCGTCCAAATTCGTGTTCCAATGCATCGCTAATTTCACCTAATGTTGCTCGTTCTTTGGCAGCTTCTACGGCTAAAGCTAATAAATTTTCGGTTCCATTCGCAGCTGCTTCTGATATTTTTTTTAATATCATTTTCACTTTCTTAGAATCTCGATTGGATTTAGTGGTTGCTAATCGGTTTATTTGTTGCGAGCGTACAAGTTCATTGTCAACCTCCAAAATTTGCAATGCGTCTTCGTTATCGAGTTTGTATGTATTAACTCCGATAATAAGGTCTTGGCCAGAATCGATTCGGGCTTGTTTTCGGGCTGCGGCCTCTTCAATTCGCAGTTTAGGAACGCCTGTTTTAATGGCATCCGTCATACCACCTAATGCTTCCACTTCTTCAATAAGACTCCAAGATTTTTCAGCAATTTCATGGGTTAATCTTTCAACATAGAAACTTCCAGCCCATGGATCGACGGTTTTTGTGATTTTGGTCTCTTTTTGAAGGTATAGTTGTGTATTTCTTGCAATCCTCGCCGAAAAATCGGTAGGTAAAGCGATGGCTTCATCCAAGGCATTGGTATGTAAACTTTGGGTGCCTCCAAAAATGGCTGCCGTCGCTTCAATACAAGTTCGAGCGACATTATTAAAAGGATCTTGCTCTGTTAAGCTCCAACCACTTGTTTGACAGTGCGTTCTTAAAGCTAATGATTTTTTATTTTTTGGATTAAATTCCTGAACAATTTTAGCCCATAACATACGTGCAGCACGCAGTTTGGCGATTTCCATAAAGTGATTCATTCCGATGCCCCAGAAAAAGGATAACCTTGGTGCAAAAGTATCGATATCTAGTCCTGCGCCTAATCCTTTTCTTATATATTCAAGTCCATTTGCTAACGTGTAAGCGAGTTCTATATCGGCGGTTGCACCTGCTTCCTGCATATGGTATCCAGAAATACTAATGCTATTGAATTTTGGCATGTGTTTACTGGTATATTCAAAGATATCTGACACAATTTTCATGGACGCTTCTGGAGGATATATGTAGGTGTTTCTAACCATAAATTCTTTTAGAATATCATTCTGAATCGTGCCACTCAATTGATGTAATTCCACCCCTTGTTCTTGTGCTGCGACGATGTAAAATGCCATGATGGGCAAAACCGCCCCATTCATGGTCATGGAAACACTCATTTGATTCAAAGGAATTTCGTCAAATAATAATTTCATATCTTCAACAGAATCAATGGCAACACCTGCTTTTCCTACATCTCCAACGACCCGTTCGTGGTCACTATCATACCCACGATGAGTGGGCAAGTCAAAGGCGACGGAAAGCCCCTTTTGTCCCGCTTTTAAATTTCTTTTGTAGAAAGCATTACTATCTTCTGCTGTTGAAAATCCAGCATATTGTCTAATAGTCCATGGGCGTTGGACATACATCGTGCTATAAGGCCCTCTTAAAAAGGGGGGAGACCCAGCTGCAAAATTTAGGTGATCTAGAGTTTCGGTATCTTTTTCAGAATAGTTGGATTGAATTGCAATTGTTTCGGCCGTTTCAAAAGATTTTTTTGAAATGACTTTAGAGCTCATACTTTCTAAAACAATATGTTGAACCTTTTTTCTATTCATCTTTCAGACGTTTTTGTTCAATTTTCTCAGAAATTCTACGAGGGATGATGGGTTCTAATAAAGTTTTTCGAGTCTGTTGTTTGAGGAATGGATATAACTCAAGTTCTGTTTTCATTTTGTCGGAGGCATTTTTTTGAAAATGCGTTCCCAATAAACCTTCATGCCCCTCATCGTATATCCGTTGTTCTTTTTGAGCGTGCTCTTTAAGTTTTCGCTGGATAAGTCCTTCTTTGAGGAGTTTTAAATAGCCACCTTGTCGCTCAACTTCTTTGAATAATTCTAAGGATTTTTGAGCCAATTGATGCGTCAATGTTTCAATATAATATGTGCCTTCTGTTGGGTTTGAAACCGCATCAAAATAACTTTCATTTTTAAGAATCAGTAATTGATTTCTTGACAATCGATCCCCAAATTCATTATCCTTGTGGTATAAATGATCGTAAGGCATATTAATAATTGTATCACTACTTCCCAAAATAGCGCTCATACATTCTGTAGTGGTTCGAAGCATGTTGGTATTATAATCATAAATCGTTTTATTGCGACGACTCGGCTGAGTAAGAATGTGACAGTCAATAGACCCGCCATACTCCTTAGTGAGACTTTGCCATAACACACGAACTGCTTGAAGTTTTGCAATTTCAAAAAAGTAATTACCACCAACAGAGACTTTAAAAACAATTGATTTCAAACTCTTTTCATTTACTAAATTAAGATATTCATTTGCATGGGCTAGGGTATAAGCCAGTTGTTGAATCATACTTCCTCCTGCGTTTTGAAAGAGCCCTAAATCTACCGAAAGAACACTTTTTAAATCAGGTCCAGTAACCAGAATTTGTTTTAAATGATCTAAATCTGAAGTTAGATTTTTATGCCAATTCCCAGAACGAGCTAAGTGACCAATAGGGTCATTTAAAATATAAAATGAAGCGTTATGATTTACGGCATACGTATTAAGTGTTAGCGCCAGTTTTTTAGAAATAAACAACGGTTCAAAATAAATGGGAATTTTGCTTGTATCAATATTTTTGAGAAGTTTCTCTAACGATATTTCATCTGTTGGGAGCGTAAAATGTAAGCTTTCTACACCATTTTCAATGAGATCGATAGCATGGATGTTGTTTTTTTGTATTGAGTTTACATAGATTGAATGCCCGATGTTCCAATCGGTGGCATTTTGTTGAATTGAAGGCGCTTTTGAATAGGATTCAGAATGGTAAAACGGTTTCACATCAATCCCTTCTATAGAATTCCAAACCAAGTGCTCATTAAAATCGTTTCCTTGAAGTTCAAATTGAATCTTTTGTTTCCAAGCTTTAGCAGAAAGGGATTCAAAATTCTCAAAAAGACTCGACTTACTCATTCGTTTTAATTTTTAAACTGTCGGAGTCTTCAATGATATAAACGACTTCATCTTCTTTTTTCATTTTATAATGCTCACGTGCATATTTTTCAATTCCACCAGGTGAGTTAAGAGTGTTAATTTCTTCGGAATCGTTTTCAATTTCATTGTTGTAAAATTCAATTTTTGAATCTAAATCTTCAATATCGTCATTTAGATCTTTATGAATTAGCCAAGAATTTGCATCAAAAAAAGTCATCCATACAATAAATATAATCAATATAAGGAAATAGATATTCTTAAAGGGTTTTAAAAAACTCCAAAAACTTTTTAGCTTTTTAAACATTACAATTGTTCGTTTATAATAGATTTTACAACATTAACGGCCACCGTATTATAATGATTATTAGGAATGATAATATCAGCAAATGCTTTCATGGGTTCTATAAATTGTTGGTGCATCGGTTTGAGTGTTGTTTGATAGCGTTCTAAGACTTCATCTAAATCTCTCCCACGTTCAGCAATATCTCTTTTTAAACGACGCATTAATCGTTCGTCACTATCGGCATGAACAAATATTTTTATATCAAATAAAGATCTTAATTCGGTATTCGATAAAATCAAAATACCTTCAACAATGACCACTTTTTTTGGCTTTGTAACGGTAGTTTCTCCGGTACGATTGTGTGTTTTGAACGAATATACAGGTTGATTAATATTATCGCCTTTTTTTAAAGATTTTAGATGGGATTCAAGAAGCTCAAAATCAATTGATTGTGGATGATCAAAGTTGATTTTACAACGCTCTTCGAAAGATAAATGAGAGGTGTCCATATAATAGGAATCTTGTGAAATCACTTCTACTTCACCTGCAGGAAACTCTGATAGAATCTGATTGACCACTGTGGTCTTTCCACTTCCTGTTCCACCACCAATACCAATAATTAACATAACTCTTGCTTTTCAATTTTAACAAAGTTAAGATTATTTTCTTGGTTTTGGTTTATTGCACCCCAATAATAATGCGATGATTTAGTCTACAATTATAAATTAAACTGTTAATAACTTCCCACTCAAATTTTATGTAAAACGCCTATTTTTGTATCCTAAATTTAAAATTATGTCTGATACTATAGAGTCTGTAAAATGTTTAATTATTGGGTCGGGTCCTGCGGGCTATACCGCTGCTATTTATGCAGCTCGTGCCAATATGTTTCCAGTGTTATACCAAGGTACTCAACCTGGAGGGCAGTTAACAACCACCAATGAAGTTGAAAATTTCCCTGGATATCCTGACGGTATTACAGGACCAGCGATGATGCTCGAATTACAAGCGCAAGCCGAACGATTTGGGACCGATGTTAGAGATGGATGGGTAACGAAAGTTGATTTTTCTGGGCCAATTCATAAAGTTTGGATTAATGGTACTAAGGAAATTCACTGTGAAACGATTGTAATTTCAACAGGCGCCACTGCAAAATACTTAGGCTTGGATTCTGAACAAAAATATTTAAAACTTGGTGGTGGTGTGTCCGCTTGTGCAGTTTGTGATGGATTCTTTTACAGAAACCAAGAAGTTGTCATTGTAGGTGCGGGTGATTCGGCTTGTGAAGAAGCACATTACTTATCTAAACTTTGTACGAAAGTTACCATGTTGGTGAGACGAGATGAATTTAGAGCCTCA
The DNA here is from genome assembly GCA_029252265.1 of Flavobacteriaceae bacterium. Classification (GTDB taxonomy): domain Bacteria; phylum Bacteroidota; class Bacteroidia; order Flavobacteriales; family Flavobacteriaceae; genus Hel1-33-131. The sequence continues at coordinate 25,128 of JAQXBT010000043.1, forward strand.
AAAATTATGGCGAGCAGAGTTAGAAATACAGAAAATATTGAAATTTTGTTCAATACAGAAACAGATGAAGTCCTTGGAGATGGTCAAGTTGTGACAGGCGTTCGAGTCAAAAACAACAAAACAAATGCCTTAGTAGATATTCCAGCGACCGGATTTTTTGTTGCCATTGGACATAAACCCAATACAGATATTTTCCAAGACTATTTGACGTTAGATGAAACTGGATATATTATTAATACAGCGGGATCTTCTAAAACCAATATCGAAGGCGTTTTTGTGAGTGGTGACGCTGCAGATCATGTATACAGACAAGCTGTTACTGCCGCTGGAACAGGTTGTATGGCTGCTCTTGATGCAGAACGCTATTTGGCTGCCAAAGAAGGCTAGTTAGCGTAGTTCAGCACCTAATTCTGATTCAAAACGCTTTTGGATTTTTGACATGATTTTATCAATTTGAATATCTGTCAGCGTTTTGTTTTTGTCTTGTAATGTGAAACTAACCGCATAACTCTTTTTGCCTTCGGCTAATTTATCGCCAGTATATACATCAAATAAATTGATATTTTTCAAGAAGTTATTTTCGGTTTGTTTTGCTAATTTATAGATACTTTCAAAAGTAATATCTTCATTAATTAATAATGAAAAGTCACGTTTTACTTCAGGATATTTTGAAATTTCTTTAAACTTGATGGTGTTTTGATTGATAACTTTTAACAAGTTGTCCCAATTAAAATTAGCACAAAAAACACTTTGAGAAATTCCAAAAGATTTAAGTGTGCTGGCTTTTAGACTTCCAAATTCTACCAACGCGTGTTTGCCGACACTCAACTGTTGTCCTTCGCTAAAAACGTCGTTTGTGAGTGGTGAACTTTTAAGTTTTTGTATTCCCAATCGATCAAATATAGCTGAGACTAATCCTTTTAAATAAAAATAGTCAACTTCTGTGTCTTTGGTATTCCATTGTTTACCAACTTTATTTCCAGTTACAAAAATAGAAAGGTGGTTTAATTCTTCTTTTTTAGCTTCGAAATTGTGATAGGTTTTACCAAATTCAAAAAGCTTTAGATCACTTTGTTGTCTATTAATATTAAATGTAATCGCTTCTAATCCTGAAAAAATTAAGGATTGTCGCATCACAGATAAATCGGCACTTAATGGATTTAATATCTGAACATCATGCGCTTTATCCAATAGATCACTGTAAGACGTGTATTTATCAGAAGTCAGAGAATTACTCATAATTTCATAAAACCCTTGTCCTACAAGTTGATTCGCAAGAATATTTTCGATTTTATAGCTTTCAAATTTAGAAGTATTCGAAATGGAAGCATTTAATTTATTGGTGATTCCAATATTATTATAGCCGTAAACTCTTAAAATTTCTTCTATGACATCCACTTCTCGTTGCACATCATTTCTGTATGCAGGAATTGTGAGTCCCAGCCCACTTTCAGTGACGTTATTCACCTTAATTTCCAAAGCACTTAAGATTTCTTTGATGGTTTCTTTTGGGAGTTCTTGACCAATTAATTTATTGGTGTTTTCAAAACTTAAAAATACTTGAGCGTCTTCAATTTTATTAGGATACTCATCAATTAAGTCACTGGAAATTTTTCCACCAGCGATTTCTGTAATTAATAATGCTGCACTTTTGAGTGCGTATTTGGTGATATTCGGATCAATTCCACGTTCAAATCGAAATGAAGCATCTGTGTTTAAAGCATGTCTTTTTGCTGTTTTTCGAATGCTCACAGGGTTAAAGTAAGCACTTTCAAGAAAGATAGAAGTGGTTGAATTGGAAACTCCAGAGTTTTCACCTCCATAAACACCTGCAATACAGAGCGGTTTTTTGGCATCACAGATCATAAGATCCTCTTCGTGAAGCGTTCGTTCAACACCATCTAAGGTGACAAATTTAGTCCCTGCTTTTACTGTTTTAACCTTGATTTTTTTGCCTGTTATTTGGTCTGCATCAAAAGCATGTAAGGGTTGTCCTAAGTCATGCAACACATAGTTTGTAGCATCCACAATATTATTTATTGGATTGACTCCAATCGCTTTAAGCCGGTTTTGTAACCATTCTGGAGACTCTTTTACTACAATCTCAGAAATTGTTAATCCACAATATCGAGGTGCTTTGAGTTTGTCTTCAACAATAACATCAATTTTGAGACCTCTATTATCCACATGAAAAGCTGAAACAGACGGGCTTATTATTTTTGTATTTATTCCATGCTGGGTCAAACCAGCCATTAAATCTCTAGCCGTTCCGTAATGACTCATGGCGTCTGCACGGTTAGGCGTTAATCCAATTTCAAAAACTAAATCATCTTCAATGTTAAAATGATTAGCAAGGTCACTTCCTACTTTTAGAGAATCCTCTAAAATCAAAATTCCATCATGAGATTTCCCTAATCCTAATTCATCTTCGGCACATAGCATTCCGTGACTTTCTTCGCCACGAATTTTACCTTTTTTGATGGTCCAAGCTTCGCCTTCTGGCGTATATAAAGTAGTTCCTATGGTAGCGACGGCTACTTTTTGACCCGCAGCTACATTGGGGGCTCCACAAACAATGGCTAACGGAGCCTCGGCACCAATATCTACAGTAGTCACACGTAATCGATCTGCGTTAGAGTGTTGTTCACATGTGAGGACATGTCCTACTACGATACCATTTAGTCCGCCTTTAACAGATTGATACACGTCTAGTCCTTCAACTTCTAACCCTAAATCGGTAAGTAGTTCTGAGGTTTTTTCTGCAGTCCAATCAATTTTAATAAATTGTTTTAACCAATTATATGATATCTTCATTATGCGGAATTATTGCTTTTGAGCAAATATAAAATAAAGCGCTTAGCTATCAAATAAAAAGCCCACCTAAACGGCGGGCTTTTGTAATTTTATCTTAGGTAATTGACTATTGACCAGAAAGCGCTTTTACTTCGTTTTCTATCATTTCGTAAAACTGATCAATTTTAGGGAGTACGACCACTCTAGTACGTCTGTTTTTAGCTCTGTTTTCGGAAGTATCATTATCTGTTAATGGTACATAACTACTTCGTCCAGCTGCAATTAGTTGAGCAGGATTTACACCCATGCTTTGTAATTCTCTAATGATAGAGGTGGAGCGTTTAACGCTTAAATCCCAGTTATCAACCAAAACGCCGCTTGAATATGTACGATCATCAGTATGTCCTTCAATCATGGCTTCAAAATCTGGCTTATCATTAATGACCATTGCTACTTTTTCTAAAACTGATTTTGCTTTTTGAGTTACTGTAAAACTTCCACTTTTAAATAATAATTTATCAGCAATGGATATGAAAACAACGCCTTTTTCAACATTTATTTCGATGTCCGGATCATTGATGCCTACAGATTTCTTTAGACTAGAAACAATTGCCAAAGTAATGCTGTCTTTTTTGGTCATAGCATCTTGAAGGCGATTAATTTTCAAGTCTCTTTCTTGTAGACTTTCGAGTGTTTTTTCTAAATTATCAGCACCTTTAGTAGTAAGAACCGTCATGTCTTTAGAACTGCTTATAAGAGCATCATTCGTTTTTCTTAAATCGACTAATTGATCTTTTAAAGCAGTTAAACTGGCGTTCGCAACGGCTTTATCGGACAAACAGCTATTTAACTTTACAGTCGCCGTATTTAATAAATTTTCAGTGTTTTTTAATTTTTCTTGAGCAGCCACCAAATCTTTGCTTGGGCCACATGATGTTAGCACTATGAGTGCAGTAATTCCTAGGGTGTAGATTATTTTCATCTTAAAATAATTAATTATTTAAAATGTAAAATTATGAAATTATTCTTCTTAATACCACCATAAGCACCACTATTTTACAATTTTTTAAAATTAGAAATATTGGATACAAAATGAGACCATACAATTGATGGCAAAAGCCTAAATAGAACTCTTGTCCGATGCTGTTTTCTAAATCTAAGTAAATAGGGTAGAGCGGTATAAAAACTTCCATGTGCTTTAAGAATGGCAATCGTGTGTTTTGGTTGGCCTTGAATTAAAAATCGAATTCCCGCAAGACCATCTAAAATTAATCGAATAAAAACAATCACTAAGAGATGAGAATGGGTGTTTTTAACGACGGTATATAAGCTGTTTCTAAAATTCAAATATGTTTTTTTTGGATTCAAAGTTTCTAAACTTGCGCCCCCTACATGGTAAATAGTCGAAGTTCCAATGTAAGAAACTGTCAGGCCGTTGTTTTTAGCGCGCCAACACAAATCAATTTCTTCCATATGAGCAAAAAACTTAGAATCAAAGCCTCCCAAAGTTTCCAAAACGTGTGCTCTAACAAAAAAACAGGCCCCAGAAGCCCAAAATACATCTTTTTGGTCGTCGTATTGGCCATGATCTTTCTCGATTGCATTAAAAATTCGACCTCTGCAATACGGGTACCCAAGTTGATCGATAAAACCGCCGCCAGCACCCGCATAATCAAACTTAGTTTTATCATTATAATTTAGAATTTTAGGTTGAATGATCGCTGTGTTTGGATTGGATTCAAATGCACCAATAACAGGTTTTAACCAGTTTTCAGTCACTTCAACATCGGAATTTAGTAGACAATAAACGGCCTCATTAACGTGTTTCAGCCCCTCATTATAGCCACCAGCATACCCTAAATTCTGCATCAATTGAATGCATTTAATTGAAGGAAATTGAGTCTTTAATAAAGGAACTGACGCATCTGTTGATCCATTGTCAATGACATAAATGGGATGCCCTTTGGAGTGCGCTATAACAGAAGGAAGAAACGTTTCTAAGAGTTTTTTTCCATTCCAGTTGAGGATGACAATAGCTAATTTCAAATTGATTTTTTATTATAGTTTGGGAGAGATTCTAAAAACTGATAGCTCTCTAAGTCATGATTCATTGTACAAAAATAATGATTTATTCCATTAGTTACCATCAGATAGTTGGCTTCTAGAGTGCGGTTGTAGCGTGCTATTTGATCAAATGTATCTTGAGATATTTTGACATTAGGAGCTTTGCATTCCACCACAACACACAAACTTCCGTCTGAATTAAAGACAACGATGTCATAACGTTTGTTGAGCCCATTGATTAAAACTGCTTTTTCAACATTAATAAGAGCAATCGGATATTTTTTTTCATGAATTAAATACTGAACACAATGTTGGCGCACCCATTCTTCGGGATGAAGCACCACAAATTTTTTACGGATAACATCAAAAATATGAGTATTATTTTCGCTATTTTTGAGCCTGAACGAATATGTTGGAAAATTTAAATTTTGCACGATACAAATTTGGTAATTTTTTTTGAATGTACACTAATAACCAACTAATAACTGACATTAAAGGAGGTAAGATTGCGCCCATCTATTTTTTAATGGGTGAGGAGGCTTATTATATAGATATGATTTCTGATTATATTGAATCCTATGTATTGGCAGAAGAAGAAAAGGGATTTAATCAAATGGTACTTTATGGAAAAGACGTCTCCATTCAGGACATTGTATCGAATGCTAAGCGCTATCCCATGATGGCCGAACGTCAAGTGATTATTGTAAAAGAAGCACAAAACCTTATTAAAACCATCGAACAGCTTGTAGATTACGCTAAAAACCCACAGCCGTCCACAGTCTTGGTTTTTAATTATAAATACAAATCCTTAGATAAACGAAAAGCACTTTACAAAACACTATCAAAATCAGCTATTGTTTTTGAAAGTAAAAAAATTTACGAAGATAAAATCCCAAGTTGGATTCAGAATTATTTAAGCGCAAAAAAAATCACGATCACTCCAAAGGCTGCTTTAATGCTTTCGGAATTTTTGGGGAATGATTTGAGTAAAATAGCCAATGAACTCAATAAATTAGAAATTGTTGTGGGTGCTCAAAGAGAAATTACGCCTGAAATTATTGAAGAAAATATTGGAATTTCTAAAGACTTTAATAATTTTGAACTTCAAAAAGCGATTGGTCATTTGGATCATAAAAAGGCCTATCAAATTGTTAATTATTTTTCTCAAAACTCTAAGCAACATCCGTTTGTGTTGACTATTTCGATACTGTATTTATATTTCAAAAAATTAATGACTTTACATACGGTTCGAGATCGAAACCCAGGGACCGTGGCCAAAGCGTTGGGAGTGAATCCATATTTTGTAAATGAATACATTGCAGTGTCTCGAAACTTCCCTATGAGACGTATTAGTGGAGTTCTTGAAACGCTTCGAAAATACGATGCTAAAAGTAAAGGTGTCGGTGCTAACTTATCGCCTAGAGACTTATATAACGAACTGATTTATAACATTCTTAAATAGCATGTTTCTGTTTCCTGCTCATTTGAGTATTGGTCATTTCAATAGCACTCGAAAGCATTTTTTCTAAATCTTCTTGAAAGAGTTCAATTGGGACGTTATTAATTAATACTCGATTATGATAGACCCATATGATTGTTTTCAAAGCACGATTTCTAAGCTTGGAAATGGATGACCAATTCACCATAAGTGCTTCTTTCCATGCTCTATTTGGTGTTGTTGATAATGCAAAGGGCACTTGATATAAAACAAAGGGGGTGTCTTGTTCAATTGAAATTTCAGTAATCAGTAATCTACTAAGTTTAATGGATGCATTGGGTAGGACCAATTGTTTGATAGAGTCTGTAGGTATGTTCATGTTTAAAAGCAATTTGGGACTTGCAATACAAGTGTATGAAAAAAAAAACAAACAGTCTTTTATGCGTTTCTCTCAATACAAGTTTTGGCGTAAATGGCTGCGCCAATAATTCCTGCATTGTTTTTTAATTCAGCGGCTTTTAAAGGCGTATTAAGATCGATATACTGTTCAAATTTATCCATCTTTTTACTCACACCACCTCCAATAATAATGAGGTCAGGATTAAAGGTTTTTTCGACGTGATTTAAAAAAAAGTTCACACGTTTTGCCCATGCTTTAAAACTCCATTCTTCGCGTTTTCTGGCAGAATCTGCAGCAAAAGACTCCATGATATCTCCTTTTCGACCATACATGCGCCCAAGCTCAAAATTAGATAATAATTTCCCATCAAAGAAGACTCCAGATCCAATTCCGGTTCCTAAAGTGATGGTAATAACCAAACCCATTTGGTTTTTTCCTACGCCAAATTCCATCACTCCCATTGCAGCGGCATCTGCATCATTGACGATATAGAAATCATGCCCTGTTTTGGATTTAAAAAGCGTGTCTATTTGAGTGTATTGCCACGATTTGTCTAGATTACCATACTGCATCGCTTTCCCATTTTTAATCACCGTTGGAAATGAAATTCCAACAGGACCTTTCCAGTCAAAGGTATTTATAAAGGTTTCTAACTCCGCAGCTACACTTTCTGGTGTGGCGGGTTTAGGGGTTGAAACCCGAAGGCGATCACTTAATAGTTCCCCTGTTTTGGTATCTACAATGGCACCTTTTATGCCAGTGCCTCCAATGTCTATTCCTAAAATTTCCATGAGATAGTTTTAAAGTTCTGTAAGATCGTCGAGTTGTATATTATAATCATATTGCAAATCTTCGTGTAATTTAATAATTTTTTTTTCAATGTTTTCAATTTGCTTCAAATAAATATTAGTGAGCGTTACGTTGTTATTAATTGAAGGTTTGAGCGTTTTGAGTTTATAACAATAATAGAGTAGGAGTTCAATTTCGGTTTCTTTTTTATTAGAATAGCGAGCATATTTTTTAAGAAGCCGCAGAATTTTGCGAACACTTTTTTTGATATAAAAATAGCTTTTGGTATTAATTTCTATAAACAAACGATCTACTTCTTCTTTGATCCCTTCAATATAATAAGTTTCATCTTCTGATTCAAAAAGTAAATAGGTGAGGAGTTCTTTATTCTCTAATTTAAAGCGTGCGAGGCGTAAACAGAGTTCTTTTAAATGTTCGGAATTTAAAGTTTCTAGTTCTTTTTTGAGTTGTACAACCGTGGACGCTTTCATAGAGTTAGTAATAATACAAATTTTATAGAAGCAACACAAATTGAAGTTTTAGAATAAAACGACAGACACCCTTTAAGTGTGCTAATTTTTAGTTGAGCAATTCTTTTATTTTTGTTTCTAAATCAGCCCCTCTTAAACGGTCGGCAATAATAACGCCATTTTCATCGATAATAAATGTGGCAGGAATTGAATTTACATTGTAAGCTTTTGCAATCGGATCGTTCCAATACTTAAGATTAGAAACATTGTACCAATTCAATTGATCTTTTTGGATCGCTTGGGTCCAAAATTCTTTTTTATTTTCACGGTCTAAAGCCACACTAATAATTTCGAGACCTTTGTCATGATATTCATTATAAACTTTTACTAGGTTAGGGTTTTCGATCCGGCATGGTTTGCACCAAGAGGCCCAAAAATCGATAATCGTTACTTTTCCCTTAATTTTACTCATAGTGATTTGTTGACCTTCGGGGGTTGGGGCTGTAAAATCAGGGGCTAAATCCCCTTTTTTTAGTGGAACATTTGAGGCCGCTTCAATTTTAGTTTTTACTTTATTGGCAATCAAAATATTAGAAGCGTTTCTACTAACCATCGTTTCGTCTAAACCTTCAAATGCTTCAGAAATTAACTCGACATCAAAACCACTTCTGACCGTCAAATTTTCTAACAAAAGAAGAGAGAAATCAGAGTCGGGATATGAAATCGCAAATTCAACACCAAAGTTTTTATTTACTTTTCGAAGCGAATCGCCTCGTTTTCGAAGTACTTTTTGCAATTCAAGATCGTTGTTTGATTCCATGTATTTTTTACGGATGCTCCCTATTTCTTCTGATAACACACGGTTTTGAGTTTTAAATGCTTCAAAAACAGTATTATTATACGTTCCTGTAACTTTGGAAGCTCCTAGACTATCTTTATACGCCTCGATAAAAATTTCACCGGGCTCTAAAATGAAAACTAATTTCCCCAAAACTCCATCTATTGTTATGGCACGCATTTGAGATCCTGGAACGATTCCTTTTAATTTAAACGATCCATTCATAACAATTGAAGTATCAATTGTGACGGCTCTGCTTCCAGCTTCGGTCGTTTTCAAATACGCTCTTAATCCATTGTAAACGCCTTCGGTATTGACGGTAATTTCATATTCATTCCCCGACAGTTTGGAGGAAGGTTTACAAGTAAACAAAAGAGCTAATATAATAACAGAAATGAGCTTCGTTTTCATTTGAATCAATTTTAGATTTCCACAAAAATAAATTAAAATTTTTACTTATATCATTTGAAGTAATATTAATACTTTTGTAAAAAATAAAACTGTGCATCAAAACGATACCATTATAGCATTGGCCACACCTTCTGGTGCGGGTGCCATTGCGGTTATACGACTTTCAGGCCCCGAAGCAATTGTGATGGTTGATGCTTTTTTTAAATCGATACATTCCAAGAAATTAGTATCTCAAAAAACACATACCATCCATTTAGGACATATCATTGAAGGTTCTATAATTTTGGATGAAGTTTTAGTCTCTGTTTTTAAAAACCCACAGTCGTATACTGGTGAAAATATCGTAGAAATCTCCTGCCATGGGAGTTCATATATACAACAGGAAATTATACAGTTATTTGTTCGGAATGGGGCGCGTATTGCCAATCCTGGAGAGTTTACACTCCGCGCATTTTTGAACGCAAAACTCGATTTGAGTCAAGCCGAAGCCGTAGCCGATTTGATTGCTAGCGACAATAAAGCATCACACCAAATAGCCATGCAACAAATGCGTGGAGGGTTTAGTAATGAGATCAAAGCCCTACGAGATGAATTGTTGAATTTTGCGTCACTCATCGAATTAGAACTCGATTTTTCGGAAGAAGATGTAGAGTTTGCCGATCGCAAGCAATTTGAAGAATTACTACAACGCATTATTAAAGTTTTAAAACATTTGATTGATTCCTTTTCAACAGGAAATGTGATCAAAAATGGCATTCCAATTTCTATTATTGGGGCGCCTAACGTGGGGAAATCCACGCTATTAAATGCGCTTTTGAACGAAGATAAAGCCATTGTGAGTGACATTGCTGGGACGACCAGAGATGCGATCGAAGATGAAATCACTATTGATGGAATTAAGTTCCGATTTATAGATACTGCGGGCATTCGAACAACCGATGACACCATTGAAAGTATCGGCATAAAAAAAACATTTGAAAAAATCACACAATCACAAGTGGTTTTATATTTGATAGATGCGTCTAAAGTGACGACACAAAACAACCAAGTTTTTAATACAGACATTCGGAAAATACAAGAACAATATCCTGACAAACAACTTATCGTTGTAGCCAATAAAATGGATCAGGCAGACCAAACGTTTATTGAAACGTCTTTTGTATATCCACACACCCTTTTTACGTCGGCAAAAAGCGGATTGGGGATTGAGTCTTTAAAAACAAAATTGTTGGAATTTGTAAATACAGGAGCATTACGCAATAACGATACCATCATTACCAACTCCAGACATTACGATTCACTATTAAAAGCGCTCTCAGAGGTACAAAAAGTACAGCAGGGGATGGCCGCCAAACTTTCAGGCGATTTATTAGCGATTGACATCCGTCAGGCATTGTATCATTTTGGTGAAATCACCGGTGAAATCACGTCTGATGATTTGTTGGGTAATATCTTTGCTAATTTTTGTATCGGGAAGTAGTTTCAGATTTTTTTATGAATTTGTTTCTAAACTAAAAATTACCCTTTAGGTTTTGGGATTTTAAACATCCGCGATGGAGGTTAAGTAAAATGTGACCAAAACACAGTAAATGGGTCTAAATAAACACAAGCCTAAGGAGATAAAAAAGGACTAATTGATGATGTGTTAGTTTTTAGAATGTATTAGGGCTAATTTAAAAATTACTACACGAAAGATTCGTGCGGCAACGTGGTTTTTATTTTTTCCTATGGAAGTAAAAAACCTATTTATGCCTTTGATTGTAGCCGCTTTGTGTAATTTGATTAAACGTTAAAGTAGATATAAAATTTTTATAACTTAATATTTTTGCTTAATATTTAATAACTCTAATCTTAACCCAATAACCCTAAAACATGGAACATTTTTTTAATGGATTTTGTTTATTTTTCAACCCTTCTAAGGCTAAAGAACTTTACTTTGAATCTAATGAAGGAGGTATAGGCGAGCATTTTAATAATGCATTTGGGCACTTAACCAAAGCCTTCAATGTCGAGAAAAAGAAAACAGACGCTGCCAATAAATAAAAATAGCGGAGTTAAAGTAACACAAACTAAATTTTTTTCGGGACCAATTCCAACACCAGAAACTCTTAGCGACTACAATCGTATTGACTCTACTTTTGCAGAGCGTATAATGAAAATGGCGGAGATTGACCAAAAAAGCAAGGTCAGATTAAATAACCGAGCTTCAATATTTGCTTTTTTAATCACCTCTTTTGGGATGATCTTCGCTATAGCCTCTATTGCAGGGCTTCTTTATGGATTATACTTGGCAATAGATTTAGGGATGGAAAGTACTATCAAGTGGATTGTGGGTTGCATGGCGTCTGTTGGAGGAGTCTTTATATGGCGCAAGGTTAGGTAGTTTCTTAAAATAATTAACCCCGTTGCCGCACGAATCTTTCGTATGGTCATAAAAAAAAGTAAATCGCTAGTTTAGGACTTGTAGTCTGCGTACATCTTAGCTACCGGGCTAACAAAACTAAAAATCACCCTTTAGGCTTCGCAAGTTTAAACATACTGTCCTTTGTCACTCGTGTATACCAATCGCCACCCAAACGTGCAACGAGGTCTAATTTTACAGGATCAATTTGGTCATTAATATCTAACAAGTCCGATTTGACATGAATATGCACCACTTTAGCAATGACTAATTGCCCAGCACCGCCATGTTCACCGAGTGAAATAATATTGTCCACTACACACTCAAAAGAAACTGGAGATTCCAAAACCCGAGGGGGTTTTACTTTAAGGGAGGGAACTTCGGTGAGTCCTGTTTCTATAAATTCATTCACCCCTTTGGCATACTCATTACTGGATTGTGACATTTGATCCACCATCAAAAAATCAACGATATTGATCACCACTTCTTTTGTTTCTTCTGCGTTTTGAAGGGTATGTTTGGTGGTATTATCACGCACACGTCTGGCGGGTGAAAAAATTAAAATGGGGGGATTGGTACTAAAGACATTAAAAAAACTAAACGGACTTAGGTTCACATTCCCCTTTGCATCAATTGTACTTGCAAACGCAATTGGTCTGGGGGCAATCGAGGAGGAGAGTAATTTATGCACGTCTCTTGTCTCTAATAATTCGGGGTCAAATGATTTGATAGTCGACATAATTTTTATTTAGCTTTTAGTAATGTTGATTTCACCGCTCCAAATCCGACACGGATTGCACCTTTTTGGCAATGGCCTCTCATAATCACAGTATCATTATCTTCAATAAATTTTCGGGGGCCGCCTTCTGTTAATTCTACAGGTTTGGAGCCTGCCCACGACAATTCGAGCATGGAGCCATACGAATCGGAACGTTTTCCACTGATGGTTCCAGACGCCATCAAATCGCCCACATTCAAATTACAGCCGTTCACGGTATGATGCGCCAATTGTTGGTTCATATTCCAATACATATATTTAAAATTGGACTGACTTACCGCTGTTTCTTGGCAATTTTTAGGTTGAATAGAGACTTCTAGCTGAATGTCATAATTTTTTGGACCCTCAAAACTCAGATAAGGCAGAACAGCGGGTTGTTGCGTCGGCCCCGAAATTTTAAAGGGTTCTAGTGCTTCTAAAGTCACGACCCAAGGCGACATAGAGGACGCAAAACTTTTTGCCAAAAAGGGCCCTAAGGGTACGTATTCCCATTTCTGAATGTCGCGTGCCGACCAGTCATTAAACAAGACTTTTCCGAAAATGTATTCCTCAGCCGTTTCCGTTGAAACAGAATCCCCAAGTTTGGTTGATTTACCAATGATAAACCCCATTTCTAATTCAAAATCAACCCGAGTCGATGCTTGAAAACTTGGGGGGGCGTTGGGGTCTAAAATAACTTGTCCTTTTGGGCGATAAACGTTTTCTCCACTCACAATAATTGAGGAAGCCCGTCCATGATATCCAACTGGTAAATGTCTCCAGTTTGGGAGCAATGCATTGGTAGGATCCCTAAACATGGTTCCTATATTGGTGGCATGTTCAATACTTGAATAAAAATCGGTATAATCACCCACTTTTACGGGCAAATGCATCTTTATGAAGCTTTGTTTGATAAACACAGAAGGGTGTGATTTTAATACGGAGTTTTCAGCACATAATTCGGCTTGAATCAGTTCTCTGACTTTTACAGTGGTCGATTTCCCTAAGGCAATAAAGTCATTTAAAGAGTCTGATTCTAAAACTTTTACATCAAAGTTTAAGTCTTTAAAAACACCTAATTCAAAGGCGGCATAGAGATCTAATACTTGGTCTCCAATTGCGACTCCAACGCGTTTGATATCATCTGATTCGGAAAAAATTCCAAACGGTAAATTATAGATGCTAAAATCTGAGTGTTGATCAATTTTAATCCAAGACTGCATAGGTTATTTTTTAATAATTAACTCCAAGCCATCATGGATCAGCTTAGAAAATTGTTTGTTTTGTTTTAATTTAAGTAATTGTTTATGAATTTTGGTGCTTAAAGCAATTTCTTTGTCGTAAACCAACTCATATAAGTTTAATAAAAGCAACCATTCTGAGGGATAGTTGTTGGTGACTTCATCTAGAATTGCAGCAATAGCATCGACTTCAATTAATTTAGAAGTTCTAATTTGCGATACTTTTTCATACAAATTATGTAGCTGCTTTTCGTTTTCAGAATACGTTGTTTTGGTAGTTTTTTTATTGGATAAGGGGTATAAATCATCAAATGAATCGGAATCTGCTGGCCCAGCAAATGCCGACTGAATGTGTTTTCCAATCGCCATATCATAAACGCCCCAGCTCGGATCAAATAAGACATCCTCAAGATAGGTTACTTTACAGTTTTTAAAAGTGATTAAAATAATTTTTCCTTGGAGATCTCTTTTTCCAGTAATTATTTCTCCTTCAACTCTCACGCCACCTTCAAATTGAAGTCGGGTCGTTTGGCCTTCTATAATCCCATAGACTTCTAAATCTTTGGGTGACATATCTTCAATCGCAATATTGATGCCTTCTAATTGACCAATAGGACTTCCAAAACCATTGGCATGATGTTCGGTGCCATGCCCGATTAGCTCTGTCCCCTTAAAAGAAAGGGCTGTAGGGCTATTGGTTTGGTAATAAATAGGCCTTTTATTGGCTTCGATCCCCGAATTAAAAATTCCAGAAATTTGAATCCCTGTACTTAGTTCGAGGGTTCCTAATTTTTTAGAAGTGATGAGTTTTTGTAATCCTTCGAGTCCGCCGGTTCGTATCGCCATAGTATTTGCAAATTTTTCTAAAACAAAGCTAAGACTTGAAAAGTTAGGAATCACAAATAATTGGGGTTGTGTGTTTGTAATATCAAAATTAACGTTGGCTGCATCAATTGAATACGGTATTTTTTTCACCTCTTTCTTCAAGCACAACGCACTTTCTTCAATAGAAGACAATAGTCCGGCTCCGTAAAGTTTGGGGGTGTCGAGCGTCCCAATTAGCCCGTATTCAACCGTCCACCAGTGTAAATTTCTTATTTGTGCCATTTCAGAAAGCGTTCCCATTTGGTTCTGAAGTTTGTGAACATGATTGGTTGCAGCGCTAATTTCAGTCTCAGATGACTGCGGGTTTTCTTTTAAAATGGACAACCACCGAATGGCTTCATACATTGCGTCATCTTTTGGGGATGCGATGGCTTTACATCCAATTTCCCCCAAACGTCTGAGGTATTCTGAGTATTCTGGATTTGCAATGATGGGGGCATGGCCCGCCGCTTCGTGAATAATGTCGGGAGCAGGCGTGTAATTAATATGATCGATCGTTCGAATATCGGAAGAAATCACCAACACATTATACGCTTGAAACTCCATAAAGGCATTTGGAGGAATAAATCCATCAACGGCAACGGCAGCCCATCCAATATTTTTTAGAATTCGATTCATGCCCTCCATTTCAGGAATCGTATTTTCATCGATGCCCGTTTTTTTAAGTCCATCGCTATAGCTTTCATGGGCGCGATGCTTTAAAGTACTGATGTTTATACGCATCACGTACCGCCATACTGCTTGGTTTTGGGCCGTATATGCGCCATAGGGCTGTTGAACCATAAATTTATGAAGATGTTTAGGTAACTTTTCAGTTACGCGATTAAATGGCATCGTCTGTTCTTCATGGTTCAGCATTAATTTTAAATTTAAAGGGTGCCTCTATTTTTTTGTTCTCTTTCAATGGCTTCAAATAGGGCTTTAAAATTTCCTTTTCCAAACGATTGTGCGCCTTTACGTTGAATGATTTCAAAAAACATAGTAGGCCGATCTAAGACTGGTTTTGTAAAAATCTGTAATAAATACCCTTCTTCATCTCTATCAATTAAAACGCCATGTTTTTTTAAGGTACTTAAATCTTCATCTATTTCTCCTACACGTTCTAATAAATCATCGTAATAAGTTTCAGGGACGTATAAAAATTCGACTCCTCGATTTTTCATCTCTTGAACGGTTTTGGCGATGTCATCCGTCGCCAATGCTAAATGTTGGACACCAGCACCCTTATAGAATTCTAAATATTCTTCGATTTGAGATTTTTTCTTCCCCTCAGCAGGTTCATTGATTGGAAATTTGATGCGGCCATTTCCATTACTCATCACTTTACTCATAAGCGCCGTGAACTCGGTAGAAATATCGTTATCGTCAAATGAAATTATTTGGGCAAAGCCCATCACTTCTTGATAAAATTTACACCAAGTATTCATTTCATCCCAATCGACATTTCCAACAATATGATCAATATATTTAAGACCAACGTTTTCGGGATTGTAATGAGAATCCCATTTTCTATACCCTGGAAGAAATAAGCCTGAATAGTTCTTTCTCTCGATAAAAAGATGCACGGTTTCTCCATAAGTATAAATCCCCGATTTGATGATGGTTCCATGTGTATCACTTTCTTCAGTAGGCTCCAGAAACGGTTTCGCGCCTCTTTTGACCGTTTCATTAAATGCTTTTGTGGCATCTTCAACATGCAACGCAATTATTTTAACACCGTCACCATGCAGATCAATATGCTTATTAATGACACTGCCTTCTTCTAAAGAAGTGGTTAAAACGAGTCGAATCTTTCCTTGTTTTAAAACATAAGATGCGATGTTTTTGAGTCCAGTTTCAAGGCCGGCATAGGCTTCCGATTGAAATCCAAAAGCGGTTTTGTAATAATGGGCACTTTGTTTGGCATTTCCTACATAGAATTCAATGTAGTCCGTGCCTACAATAGGTAAAAAATCCTGAGCGTCATCAAATATTTTTTTAATCTCGAAATTAAAATTTTGTAATTCTTCAATAGTTTTTGCGGGTTCCATTTTAGTTCTTATTTAACCAGGATTTATAATACGATTCGTCACTTATTTTGAGTGCTTCTTCAGTCACCATTAATGGACTAAACGTATCCACCATCACAGCGAGTTCAAAAGTTTCTTTTTTACCAATACTTTTTTCCATTGTTCCAGGATGTGGTCCGTGCGGAATGCCGGCAGGATGCAGCGTCACACTCCCTTGATCGATGTCTTTACGACTCATAAAATCACCATCCACATAATAAATCACTTCATCGGAGTCTATGTTTGAATGGTTGTAGGGTGCTGGTACCGAATTTGGGTGGTAGTCATACAGTCTAGGGACAAAGGAACAGATCACAAATGCGCTGGTTTCAAAGGTTTGATGCACGGGTGGTGGTTGATGAATCATCCCTGTAATAGGTTCAAAGTCATGAATCGAAAATTTGTATGGAAAGTTATAACCATCCCAGCCAACCACACTAAACGGATGGGCTGCATAGATATATTCGTGTATAGTATCTTGTTTTTTAACTTTGATTAAAAAATTACCTGTCTCATTAAAAGTTTCAAGTTCGGTAGGCGGGTGAAGGTCTCTTTCGCAATAGGGTGCGCCTTCTGCATGTTGGCCAAACCAATTTCGATAGCGTTTTGGGGTATAAACGGGACTCTTGGATTCGATAATAAAGAGTCGATTATCGGCATCGTTAAACTCAATTTGATAGATTATGCCTCTAGGGATTACAAGGTAATCACCATATTTAAAATCAATATTCCCAAGAAGGGTTCTTAGTTTCCCGGAGCCTTTATGAATAAATAAGACTTCGTCAGAATCGGTGTTTTTATAGAAATAATTTGTTAATGATTCTGTTGGAGCTGCCAAACTAATTTGACACTCCTTGTTTGTTAATACGCAAGTTCTACTTTCTAAATAATCAGCTTTTGGAGCCACTTTAAACCCCTCAAATTTTAAAGATTTCATGTTTTTAGAAACCGCAATCTTTGGTGCGACATCATAGGATTTTAGAATCGCTTTGACCTGTGTGGGGCGTTGGGTGTGATACATTAAAGAAGACATGCCATCAAACCCAATCGTGCCAAATAATTCTTCATAATAAAAAAGGCCGTTTGTATCTTTAAAAATGGTGTGTCGCTTCGCTGGAATTTTTCCTAACGTATGATATCTAGGCATATTTTGGATTTAAAATTGACATGAACTAGTAAAATAATTGACAAGAACAAATCTATAGATAATATAAGTTACTTATTTGTTTATTACTAAAACAGTTTCTAAATAAGAATATTTATATGTATTTTTGTATTAATAAAGTGTTTTTATTCTTTTTTAAGATGCTAATTTAATTATTAATAAATGTTTTTTCTAGATGCTTGATAAACTAAACACAACCGATATTAAAATCTTAAGGTTATTACAAGAAAATAGTAACCGTACCATCAAAAATATAGCTGACATCTTAGGAATGACAACGACCCCTGTTTTTGAGCGCATTAAAAAATTAGAAAAAAATGGATTTATTAAGAAATATGCAGCCATTTTGGATTCTAAAAAATTGGGTTTAAAACTGACCGTTTTTGTGGGAATCACGCTTAAAGCCCATACACGCAGTTATTTGGAGAAATTTGTCACTACCATTCAAGGATTTCCAGAAGTGGTAGAATGCCATCGGGTCTCGGGAAATTTCGATTATTTATTAAAATTAGTGGTGATTGATATTGAAGACTATGAGCAATTTATCTTAACCAAACTCGCTATTATCGCCGATTTAAGCAATGTACAAAGCTATGTAGCGCTGTCTCAAAGTAAATCGACCAATGAGGTCAACTTGAATCATTTGATGTAAGCTTTTAAGAGATTTATTTTTTTGGAGTTTTTATTATTTTGAGGACATTAAGCACAAAATCTCGGATAGTCTCCTTACTCTCTAAGTACAATCAAACTGGCCTTATACCCTGTTGTTAACAACCATTCCCCAGAACCAATAATGCTGTCATTTTCATTATAAACTTTTAGTTGAGCCGTATTTGGACTGGAGCTGCCTTCATTAAGCGCATAAAATTCAATTGTATTTAGGCCTACTTTTAATTCAACTTCAATAATATAAGCTGAATTTCTTAGGGTAATATTAGGGTGAACAATGGCTTTGTTAAGTATTAATTTAATACGATCGCCATCTTCATACTCATGATCTCGACACAAGATGCGAATGTATTTGGAAGTCGTTTTAATATCTCCTAAATAATAATCCCGATCAAATTTAGATACATTTTTTCGGTTTTCATTAAACTGTTGTTTAATTTCCCAAGTAGGATCGACCACATCTCGGGTTTCGGTAATTCCATATTTCTTTTTTGCAAATCCATCAATCGGCTTGATTCCCATGGTAATGGTCACTCCTTTATCCGTTAATCCCACAATAGGAGATACTGTTAATGGATATTGCTCTGAGACCTCATTTTTCTCTAAGGCTAAGGCTTTGATTCGAAACGTTTCTTGAGTCGTCTCTAACTGGGAAAATGCAGTATTTTGCATTCCGAAAACGAGTAGTAACAGTATCAAATATCGATTCATGAAGCGTATTGGCATATCTTAGATTGTAAATATATTAATTTGATTGTTCTTATCCTTCCAAAAAATGTTCCAAATTTTTTCGAATCAATTTAAAATCCATGAATCAAAATAACAAGCTCAATTTTTTATACCTTTAAACTTTATATAATTAAATGTATTGCAAACACATCTTACAACTTTAAAACAACAGCTTTCAGGCGAACTTTACGACAGTGATCTTGTAAAAACCTTGTATGCTACTGATGCCTCTGTGTATCGAGAACTGCCCTATGCGGTGGCCATTCCAAAAACAACGACGGATATTAAACGATTGATTGAATTTGCGAATTCAAATGCGCTTTCAATTATTCCGCGTGCGGCAGGCACTTCTTTGGCGGGTCAATGTGTGGGCGATGGTATTGTGATTGATGTATCTAAATATCTAAATGAAATCTTAGAAATTAATACGCAAGATCAATGGGTGCGTGTGCAGCCAGGTGTGGTTCGTGATCATTTAAATACATTTTTAAAACCCTATGGTTTCTTTTTTGGCCCCAACACTTCGACTGCCAATCGTTGCACGATGGGAGGTATGGTTGGAAATAATTCTTGTGGATCAACTTCCATTGAATATGGTTCGACTCGCGACCATACCCTTGCGATCAAAGCACTTTTGAGTGATGGGAGTGAAGTTGTATTTTCTGCGTTATCCAAAGAAGAATTTAAATCAAAAACAAAAGGCGATACGTTAGAAGCCTCTTTATATAAACAACTATTTTCGGAGTTAAATAATCCCCTGATTCGAGATCAAATAGAAGCGGGCTATCCAAAAGCGACCATTAGCCGAAGAAATACGGGCTATGCTGTAGATGCACTCATGCATAGCAGTCCATTCAATGAAACTGGTGATTCTTTTAATTTCTCGAAATTAGTATGTGGTTCGGAAGGAACTTTAGCGTTTATTACAGAGCTAAAACTTCAAATTGTACCGTTGCCAAAACCATTTCAAGTGGTTTTAAATGCACATTTTAGTTCCATTAACGAGAGTCTTCAAGCGACTTTGGTTGCTATGAAACAAGCACCGTCTGCATGTGAATTGATGGATAAAACTATTTTGGATTGTACAAAAGATAATAGTACCCAGCAAAAAAATCGATTTTTTGTAGAAGGCGATCCCGAAGCTATTTTAATGGTAGAGTTTAGGGGTGATTCCTTAGAAGCTGCCAAAAAACAAGCAGCATTGCTAGAGCAACGACTCAAAGATTTAAATTTAGGCTATGCGTATCCTTTGGTGGAAGGCGATGCATGTAATAACGTTTGGGATTTAAGAAAAGCAGGCTTGGGTCTTTTGGCAAATATTCCGGGCGATGCAAAAGCGGTTGCTTGTATTGAAGATACAGCGGTGGCAATTGAAGATTTGCCTCTTTATATCGAAGCCTTTACTGCACTTATGAAATCCTACGATCAAAAAGCAGTGTATTATGCTCATGCTGGGGCGGGGGAATTACACCTTAGGCCGATCTTAAATTTAAAAGCATCGACCGACGTTGCATTGTTTCGTACCATCAGTGAAGCCTCTGCAAAATTAGTCAAATCGTATCGGGGTGCCCTCAGTGGCGAACACGGGGATGGCCGGGTGCGATCGGAATTTATTCCGTTGGTTTTAGGCGAAGAAAACTACCAACTCCTAAAACGAATTAAATCGACTTGGGATCCGTTAACGCTCTTCAATCCAGGGAAAATAGTTGATGCGGTTTCTATGGACATTTCATTACGATACGAAGCAGATCAAAAAACTTCTAAAATAGAGACGCTTTATAATTTTGAATCCACGGGGGGTATTTTATCCACCGTCGAAAAATGTAACGGTTCCGGCGATTGTCGAAAACTAAGTTTTGCAGGTGGTACTATGTGCCCAAGTTATCGAGCAACTTTAGATGAAAAGGATTCGACGCGGGGTCGTGCCAATGTATTAAGAGAGTTTTTAACTCAAAATACCAAAGACAATCCATTTGATCACCCCGAGATTAAAGAAGCTATGGACCTCTGTGTGTCATGCAAAGCGTGTCAATCAGAATGCCCCTCCAATGTTGATATGGCCACCTTGAAAGCTGAATTCTTGTACCAATATAATAAATCAAATCCAGTCTCCCTCCGAACAAAATTAATTGCTCATAATGCTAAAATTAATTCTTTAGCACATCGATTTGCAGGGATTTATAATTTTCTCGGAAACAATTCTTGGTTCAAAATATTTATTGGAATCCACCCAAAACGATCGCTTCCTCAATTACATTCTACCACTTTCAGACAGTGGTTTGAGGGTTTTCATCAGGGGAACTATTTAAAAAAAGTGTATTTGTTTTGTGATGAATATACCAATCATTACGATATTGAAATTGGTAAAAAATCGGTCAAACTATTAAATACATTGGGTTACAAAGTATTCATGCCAAACCATCTAGAGAGTGCTCGAGCCTATATTTCAAAAGGATTTTTAAAGGAAGCAAAAGCCATCGCGACCGAAAACATTCACATTTTTAGTTCATTGATTACAAAAGAAACACCATTGATAGGTATTGAGCCCTCTGCCATTTTAGGGTTTCGAGATGAGTATCCGAATTTAGTGGAGTCAGACTTAAAGGCTTCTTCTGAAACTCTAGCCAAAAATGTACTTACGATTGAAGAATTTCTATCCAATGAAATGACCCTTGATAAGATTGATGTTTCAAAGTTCACAACAACACCAAAAACCGTTTATTACCATGGGCACTGCCATCAAAAAGCAGTGTCCTCTAATGCGCATGCAGTTTCTATTTTAAGCATTCCTCAGAATTTCAAAGTACATTCAATCGACAGTGGTTGTTGTGGTATGGCAGGTTCATTTGGATATGAAAACGAACATTATGAGCTAAGTCAACAAATAGGAGAGGACCGTTTATACCCTGTACTTCGAACCATAGATACACCGGCGATCGTGTCGGCATCAGGAACAAGTTGCAGGCATCAAATTAAAGATGGTGTTCAAAAAACAGCACTTCATCCTATTGAAGTACTTTATAATGCCTTAAATTCGTCAATATGAATTATTTAGAACTGATTGGGTTTTTTGGGGCCTTTGTCACCGGAATAATTATTGGCCTTTTTGGGGGCGGTGGTTCCATTTTAGCCGTGCCTATATTTGTGTATTTATTTCAATTAAACCCCATTTTAGCTACGAGTTATTCTATGTTTGTAGTTGGATTTTCTGCGGCCATTGGGACGCTTATCAATATTAGAAAAAAAATAATTGAATATAAAACAGCCTTCATCTTTACACTGCCTGCATTGGCCTCCGTGTTCATAACCCGGAGGTTTATAATTCCAAATCTTCCTGATAATGTAGCAACCATTGGAAGTTTTGTCATTACCAAAGAAATGGCATTGATGTTATTTTTTAGCCTCATTATTATTTTGTCTTCTGTTTTTATGATGAAAAAACCAACGACTGTAGACTCTAAGTCAGATTCTAAAAGAAAGGATCTATTTTTACTAATTATTGGATTGGGGGTTGGGCTTATCACAGGTTTAGTAGGGGCTGGTGGCGGTTTTATTATAGTACCAGCCTTAGTGTTATTTGCCAAATTATCAATTAAACAAGCGGTTGCAACTTCTTTAATCATCATTACCTTTAATTCCCTTATTGGATTTAGTGCCGATTTGCCCTTATTACAAATTGAATGGCGATTTTTGAGTCTTTTTACAGCACTCTCAATATTAGGTATTTTTGTTGGATCCTATTTCTCAAATTTCGTTCAAGAATCGACCTTAAAAATCAATTTTGCACGCTTTATGATCATCATGGCGGCGGTAATTATTTTTAAGGAATTCAATTCTTAATTTGTAACTAATCAGCTATTTAGACGTCTAATAATTAAACTTATTTATCATGAAACAAGACAATCAAACCATTGTGCTGATGCATCTTTCTCAACTTGTCACCATAGCTTTAAGCTTTGGAAGTATCCTTATCCCGCTTTATATTTGGATGACCAAAAAGGAAGCTATCAGAGACTTAGATACCCATGGAAAAAACATTCTTAACTTCCAATTTAGTTTATTAATTTACAGTTTAATCTGTATCCCTTTAGTGCTTATTGGAGTTGGTATTATAGGACTGATTTTGATTTTAATTGCATCGATTGTTTATCCTATTAAAAATGCCATCAAAGCAAGTCATGGGCTTTTGCCAAGCTATCCTTTCAGTATTTCGTTTTTAAAATAGCGGTCTGCACTGAATGGACTCGATGTCATTAAATGAAGAAGCCGTGATGTTATTTTAATTTTTTCATTACCTTTGTACTTCGAATACGTTGAACCACTATGAGTCAAAAAGTTTTACTTAACAACAAAGAAGTAAACATCATTCTACATCGATTGGCTTGTCAACTCATTGAAAAACATACCGATTTTTCTGAAACCGTTTTAATAGGCCTTCAACCAAGAGGGACTTTCTTAGCGCATCGCATCAAGCAATTATTAACAGAAGAGTATCACATTTCTGATGTCAAATTAGGACTTCTAGACATTACTTTTTACAGAGATGATTTTAGACGATCAGCTAAAGTACTCGAAGCAAATTCAACTGAAATAGATTTTTTAATAGAAAATAAGCGCGTTGTTTTTATTGATGATGTTTTATACACCGGTAGAAGTATTCGTGCTGCTTTGACAGCCATTCAATCCTTTGGTCGCCCGAGTGAAATTGAACTTTTAACCCTTATAGACCGTCGGTTTAGTCGACATTTACCCATTCAGCCCGATTATAGAGGCCGACAAGTCGATGCTATTAATGACGAAAAAGTGTTGGTAAACTGGAAAGAAACCAGCGGTGAAGACACCGTTTACTTAATAAATAATTAGACCATGAGCGAACTGAGTGTAGATCATTTATTAGGAATAAAATATCTCAACAATGACGATATTTCCCTTATTTTTGAAACTGCCGATCATTTTAAAGAAGTGATCAATCGTCCCATAAAAAAAGTACCCTCGCTTAGAGATATAACAATCGCTAATCTTTTTTTTGAAAATTCAACGCGCACCAAATTATCTTTTGAGTTAGCTCAAAAACGACTGTCTGCTGACGTAATTAACTTCTCTTCAGGGCAATCATCGGTTCACAAAGGGGAAACGCTTATTGACACCGTTAATAATATTCTGTCGATGAAAGTTGATATAGTTGTGATGCGGCATCCAAATCCAGGAGCGGCGGCATTTTTATCGAAACATGTAGATGCAAAAATTATTAATGCAGGCGATGGAACCCACGAACATCCAACACAAGCTCTTTTAGATACCTATTCGATTCGTGAAAAATATGGAGAAGTAAAGGGGAAAAAAGTAGTCATTGTTGGCGATATATTACACAGTAGAGTTGCCCTGTCAAATATATTTGCTTTGCAATTACAAGGGGCTGAAGTGATGGTTTGCGGGCCAAAAACTCTCATTCCAAAGTACATTGACAAACTAGGGGTTAAAGTAGAAACAAACTTACAAAAAGCATTAAAATGGTGTGATGTGGCTAATATGTTGCGCGTCCAAAATGAACGCATGGAAATTAGTTACTTTCCATCCACAAGAGAATATACACAACAATATGGCGTGACTAAAAACCTGCTAGAATCGTTGGATAAAGAAATTTCTATCATGCACCCAGGCCCAATTAATAGAGGTGTAGAGATCACCAGTGAAGTCGCTGACTCTAACCAATCAATAATTCTTAATCAGGTAGAAAACGGGGTCGCCATTCGAATGGCTGTGATTTATCTCTTAGCTCTAAAAATCAAGTAAAATTATGATTATTGAACACCACAACTCGATCGCCGTTATTACGCAAAAAAAGACAAGTCTGACAGAGTTTTCAACGAAATTCTCGCTGCTTTACGAACGTTTTAAAGCGGATGATATTGTTTTAAATTTGAACGATACTTCTATAGGAACGTTAGACTTATTAATCGCTATTTCAAAAAAACATAGTCTTTTAAATCATTCTTTTGTGATTGTTAGTCCACACTTAAATCAAAATGATTTCGAAGATGATTTTATCATTGTTCCAACCCTACAAGAGGCCTATGATTTTATAGAAATGGACCTTTTATCTCGCGATTTAGGAATTTAAAAACAACACTTTTGAAACTTTCTATTCTTGGTTGTTACAGTGCAACCCCCCGAATTATAGCACACACTACCTCTCAGGTTTTGGAGATGCGAGGGCATCTATTTTTAATTGATTGTGGCGAAGGAACGCAAGTCGAATTAAGACGCCATAAAATCAAGTTCAATCAAATCAAACATGTTTTCATCTCCCATTTACATGGCGATCATTATTTTGGATTGGTCGGATTAATCTCCACCTTTCGATTGCTCACCCGTGAAACAGATTTACATATATATGGACCAAAAGGGTTAAAGGAGTTAATAACACTTCAGATGAAACTCGCCGATTCATGGACAAATTATAAATTGATCTTTCATGTACTATCTTCCAAATCATCAGAACTTGTTTATGAAGATGAGAAAGTCTCTGTTCACACCATTCCTCTCGATCACCGTATATATACCAACGGATTTTTATTTAAAGAAAAACCATTTGATCGGAAGTTAGACATCGATAAAGCGGAAGAACTTCATATTGACAAGGCGTATTATAGAAAACTCAAACAAGGCGATGATGTGTTGAACGAACAGGGCGAATTAATTTCTAATACTGACGTTACTTTTGAGGGGCATCCACCAAAAAGTTATGCTTTTTGTAGCGATACCGCTTACAAGGAAGCGATTGTCCCAATTATAAAAGATGTGGATGTGTTATATCATGAATCCACCTTTTTGGACGCGCATGAGCATTTGTGTGAAAGAACCAAGCATTCGACTGCTAAACAAGCAGCTACAATTGCGTTGAAGGCAAATGTTAAAACCTTAATTTTAGGTCATTATTCGACACGTTATGGTGGACTTGAAGGGTTTAAAACAGAAGCTGAGACCGTATTTAAGGACGTGTTGTTGGCCGATGATGGTAAAGTGTTTACCTTTTAGAATTTCTCAAAAACACCCAAACCAAATAACGCAAAATCATATTTTACAGGATCTTTGGGATCTAATTGACGAAGAGCTTCGTCCAGTTGTGCTAAAGCTTTTCCATCATTTTGTGTGCGTTTTAGAAGCCCTAGTTTACGTGCTACATTTCCAGAATGAACATCGAGAGGGCAGGAGAGTTGTGAAGGCGATAACTGCGTCCATAATCCAAAATCAACTTTGGTATCATTTGAACGTACCATCCACCTCAAAAACATATTAATTCGTTTTGCGGCCGATTTTTTTAAGGGATCACTAATGTGTTTTTGGGTACGCTGGAGGTGATCAATTTCAAAAAAATGGTGTTTTAAGTAGTGAATTGCCAGTTGTAAACTATCGACTTCCGCATACGTATTAAAAATACCTTCTAATCCATTATGATGCGTATAGATATGTTTAAGACTTTTCATAAACTGAATACAATCGGAGCCATTAAAGGTGCGATGTACAAATGGCGTCAGGGTTTCTAAGTCTTTTGGTTGATGCTGCATGACAAATTCATACGGGGCATCGTCCATTAGAGCCATCAATTGTTTAGCATTATTGATAATGCTTTTTCGGTTGCCCCAAGCAATGGTCGCCGTTAGGAAGCCAGCAATTTCGATATCTTCTTTTAATGAATAGCGGTGTGGGATTTGAAGGGGATCGGAGTTTATAAAATCAGGATTGTTATACTGAATGACTTTCGCATCCAGAAATTCCTTAAGTTCAAAATTGTTTAGTTGTTGCACCTTAAACCGTTTTTACAAGACCATCAACCATGGTGATTTTACGATCGGCCATCTCTGCTAATTCACGATTATGAGTTACGATGACAAAGGTTTGCCCAAAACGATCTCGTAACTTAAAAAACAATTGATGGAGTTGTTCGGCGGATTCACTGTCTAAATTCCCCGAAGGTTCATCTGCAAAAACAACCGCTGGGTTATTAATTAATGCACGGGCTACGGCAACGCGTTGCTGTTCACCCCCAGAGAGTTCGTTGGGTTTATGATTGATACGGTCTTCTAAACCTAAAAAACGCAATAATTCAGTTGCTTTTTGGATGGCTTCTTTTTGGGAAATTCCTTTTATAAACGCAGGAATACACACATTTTCAACTGCCGTAAATTCCGGTAACAACTGGTGAAATTGAAAAATAAAACCCAATTGTTCATTTCTAAATTTTGCTAAAGAGGTATCGGAAAGCGTTGTAATATCTACGTTATTGATCTGCAATTGACTGTCTGAATGTTTCGAATAAGAATCTAAGGTTCCTAAGATCTGTAACAAGGTCGTTTTCCCAGCTCCTGAAGCGCCAACAATCGATACGATTTCCCCTTTTTTTATGTCTAAATCAACCCCTTTAAGAACATGAAGTTGATCGTAATATTTATGTATGTGCTTCGCAATTATCATAGTGTGAAATTAAGTTTTATAGTTTTTATGTGCAATAATTCGAGCTAATTTTAATTATTTGTTTAGTAACTTTGAAATCAAATTAATTTATCATGAAACGAGCTATATTTGCTGGGGGGTGTTTTTGGTGTACCGAAGCGGTTTTTAATCGCCTTATAGGGGTTCAGGATGTCAAATCAGGGTATACAGGCGGATTTATAAAAAATCCAGCTTACCGTGAGGTTTGCCAAGGTCGTACGGGCCATACAGAAGGCATTCGACTCGATTATGATGAAACATTGATTTCGTATGTGGAGTTATTGGAAGTCTTTTTTGCAACCCATGATCCAACAACACTCAATCGGCAGGCAAATGATGTAGGAACTCAATACCGATCGGCTATTTTTTATACAGATTCAGAGCAGTATGAAACGGCCAATCAGTACATTAAATCTCTCGACGCTGCCAAGGTTTTTGAAAACCCAATTGTCACAGAATTATCGCCTTTGGAGGTGTTTTATGATGCCGAGGACGCTCATGATAGTTATTATGATCTAAACAGGGAACAGCCGTATTGCACCTATTTAATCGATCCGAAAATTAAAAAACTAACGACTCATTTTAATAAAATTTTAAAATAAAATCTACTCCCAATTCTAATAGTAATGAACCTTAAAAATAAATCCAAAACATCAAAATTATTTTTCAGTTTATGCTTTGATGCGTTAGGCTATGTTTCTCTTCTTTTTCCGTTTTTCGATATTTTATGGGCGCCATTGTCGGGATATTTAATGACCCAACTTTTTGAAGGTAAAAAAGGAAAAATAGCAGGTGTACTGATCTTTATTGAAGAAGCACTCCCGATATTAGATGTGGTTCCAACATTTACAATTATGTGGGTTTACACCAATTATTTTGACAAGTCCTCTAAAGCGTCAAGCGAAGTGTCCAATTAAGTTCTAAAAGGGTTTAGGACTCATTTAAAAATTTTCCCAATCCAAAACGGCGAATCATTTTCTTTTCAAAATTCCAGAAAAACTGAAATTGTCCAAAAATCCAACCTAGCAAAACCAATAAAATTTGATAAAAAATTAAACTAATAACGACAAATAAAATCCAATAGAGGATGGGATGTAAATTTTCTTTTGTGATTCCAATCAATTGAATAATGGGGCGCCCTACAACTACAGAAGAGGATCCTGTAATAGCAAAGACAATAAAAATCCTGATGAGTTCCCAACGTTGATTGACAACCCATCGAGATTCTACTTTATTGATAGCAAAAAGCACTACTTTTAATAAGATATAAAAGATAACCACAAAAGCAGGGATCGTAATATAGAGCGCATCAAAAGGCAGTGTTTTAGCCAATTTAAATGAACTATACCCGAGAGAAAATAGCCCAAGAATTGGAAACAATAGTTGCCAATTTTGTTTGATTTCCCACCTTGCTTTAAATGTCTTCATGCTTCAAATTTTGAAGCAAATATACTACATCTTAGGGTAAAAAATTACTTTTTACCAAACAGTCCACCAAGTAAACTGCCGAGACCACTTTTGCTCTTATTTCCACCAAGAACCATTCCAGTAACATCATCAATTACAGAGCCATCACCATCAGTATCGAGCATAGATTCTAAGAAACTTTGATTTTGATCTGAGGCGTTAGTTCCAATCAACCCTCCAAGAAGGCCTTGTATTCCACTAGATGAATTAACATTGCTTTGACGTTGTTGTTTGCCTAAGACTCCCATTAAAATTGGAGCTGCGACTTTTAAAATCTGTCCCACTGAACCAGCATCAATTCCAGATTTTTGACTTAAAGCATTTTGTACGTTACTTTGTTTATTTCCTAGTAAATGACCTAAGATTTTACCGCCATCATCCGAAACTGAATTAATATTTTCACCAGAAAATAAGCCACCAAGGTTGTCTAAGATACTTCCATCGTGTTTTTGAAGTGCCCCCATAATTCCTGAAGCGCCTTCACTCGAGTTGGCATTTCGTTTCATGGCTTGCATCAATAGGGGCATTGCCATGGTAAGTAAATTAGAAGTTTTTGATTTTGATTGTCCTGTGTGACCGGACACGCCATTAATTAGTGATTTTCCGATATCACTGTTTAGTAGGTCTAGAATTCCTGACATATAGATTTTTTAAGGGGTTAAAACGCCAATCTACAAAAAAAACCTTAACTAAAGTGTTAAGGTTTTGATAATCAGAATTTATGTTGAAGTTTATTTCAATATAGAAATAATTTGAGACGCTAATTCAGAACCTATTCGATCTTGCGCTTGATTAGTAGCTGCCCCAATATGAGGGGTTAAAGATATTTTTGGATTCATTAATATCTGAACTGCAGGAGATGGTTCGTTTTCAAAGGTATCTAAACCAGCAAATGATAGTTTGTTAGAATCAAGAGCTTCCACAAGCGCCACTTCATTGACCACACCTCCACGGGCCGCATTGACGAGAGCAGATCCGTCTTTCATAAGATCAAATTCTGGTTTGCCAATTACAAAATCTTTTTGTGCTGGCACATGTAAAGTGATAAAATCAGATTCTTTTAAAACGGTTTCTTTGGAGACTGTTTTGATCTCAAAATCAACAGTTTGACCATCATAAAAAGAAAGTGATAGGGTAGTTTTTTCTAAAAATGGATCAAAAGCAATGACTTTCATCCCTAATCCTAAAGCCATTTTTGCAGTGGCTTGACCAATTCGACCAAAGCCAATTACACCTAAAGTTTTACCACGTAATTCAGTTCCTTTGGCATAGGCTTTTTTAAGGTTTTTAAATTTTGTATCTCCTTCTAAGGGCATAGTTTTGTTTGAGTCGTATAAGAAACGAACTCCAGAAAATAAATGAGCGAATACCAATTCTGCTACCGATTCAGACGAAGCGGCTGGCGTATTAATAACACTTAATCCTTTTTCACGAGCGTACTCAACATCAATATTATCCATTCCAACACCACCTCTTCCGATGATTTTTAAACCTGGACAAGCATCAATAAGATCCTGTCTTACAGTGGTTGCACTTCTAACTAGAAGTGCGACGATGTTTTCGGTGTTGATGAAATTTTCTAATTGTTCTTGTGCTACAGTGGTCGTTAAGACTTCAAATCCAGCAGCGGTTAAATCGTCTATTCCACTTTGTGAAATTCCGTCATTTGCTAATATTTTCATTTTTTTATGCTTTTCGTTCTAGTTCACTCATAACGTCTACTAAGGTTGCGACGCTTTCTAATGGCAATGCATTGTACATGGAGGCTCTGTAACCTCCAACACTTCTGTGACCATTTAAGCCGTTAATACCAGCTTCTTTCCACATGGCATCAAAAGTATCTTTTAATTTGTCATCGGTTAAAGAAAATGTGGCATTCATTGTCGACCGATCTGCCGTGGCAGCAAACCCTTTAAATAAAGGATTCAAATCAATTTCAGAATACATTAAACGTGCTTTTTTAAAATTTTCT
Source organism: Flavobacteriaceae bacterium (assembly GCA_029252265.1). Classification (GTDB taxonomy): domain Bacteria; phylum Bacteroidota; class Bacteroidia; order Flavobacteriales; family Flavobacteriaceae; genus Hel1-33-131. The sequence goes on from JAQXBT010000043.1 coordinate 56,158, forward strand.
TTTTCTATGGCTTCAATACCACCAATATTTTTTAACCACTCAAGTGTGAGCATCGACGTGTAAACGGCGAATACAGGTGGTGTATTGAACATGCTCTGCTTATCAATCTGTACTTTATAATCCATCATGGATGGAATTTTTCTGGATACTTTTCCAAGAATAGCTTCTTTAACGACTACAAGTGTTGTGCCTGCAGGTCCCATGTTTTTTTGAGCCCCTGCATAAATTAAATCAAATTTTGAAAAATCAAGGGTTCGAGAAAAAATATCACTACTCATATCACAAACTAATGGAATCTCTAATTTGGGAAACTCCTTTATTTGTGTTCCAAAAATGGTGTTGTTTGAAGTACAATGGAAATAATCAAGACCCGAAGGTACATTATATCCTTTGGGGATATAGTTAAAATTCGCCTCTTTAGAAGAAGCGACTTCAAGAACGTCTCCATAGAGCTTCGCTTCTTTAATTGCTTTATCACTCCAAGTTCCTGTATTTAGATAGGCAGCACGATTTTCTAATAAGTTTAATGCGGTTGCTAAAAACTGTGTACTCGCTCCACCTTGAAGAAAGAGTGCTTTGTAGCCTTTTCCTTCTAATCCTAAAAGTTCGAGGGCCAGAGCGCTCGCATTTTCCATCACATCAATAAAAGCTTTGCTACGGTGGGATATTTCAATTAATGAAAGACCATCATCAAAACTTAAAACTGCTTGGGCTGATTTTTCTAAAACTTCTTGAGGGAGGACACAAGGCCCTGCGCTAAAATTGTGTTTTTTCATTTGATTTTTGGTGTCTGTGCTAGTTGCAAATTAATGTAAAATAATCAAGCTGTAAAGGTCTGAATTTATTAAAGATAATTAAATATCAAAATGCTAATATTATGTTATATTATTAACAAAAATTCAACAGTATCAATCCCATCCGCATAATCTTCTAATTGCGGGGTTTGTGTGCTTCCAAAAGGAAGGTGGTGCGCTAATAAGTTATTAGAAACAATGCACTGGATTTTATCGGCATCGGCATTTAATTTAGCGGTCAACGATTCTAAGGTTTCATAATGTTCATAAAAAAGGGTGGCGATAGGAGAGGCGTAGCTGGAATCTTCCTTGAGCATTAAAAACCCATTTTCAAGCATTTTAAACTCACTCATCAAGTAAACAGCCTTATTGTAATCGTAATTATTAGCATATTTTGCGCCATTGATAATCGGGTGCCAGTGATACATCGCTTCAAAAAAGGCGTCAAAGTTATAGTCTTTTGGAACCAACAATTTAGAGACACTTCGGCAGCCCAATCCGTAATATTGAAAAATATCATTGGACAGTTGCATTAAATCTTTTTTGGACTCCTCGCCAGTTAAGATCGCTAACGAATTTCTGTTTTTCCGAATGATCGATGGTTTATCCTTAAAATAGTATTCAAAATAACGCGCTGTATTGTTGCTACCAGTAGCAATTACGGCATCAAATCCTTCTATTTTTTGTTCTAAGAAAGACACCTTATCTTTCAGTTCTGGAGCGACTTTGGTTAAATAAAGGACTAAAAACGGTAAAAGGTGTTTGTCATTGGAGGATTGTTTGATGATAATTTCATGGTTACAAATCAACGCACATAAAAAATCATGAAAGCCGACAAGTGGAATGTTTCCTGCCATAATAATGGCTACTTTTTTTGGGGAAGCAGATTCAAAAGTATAGTTAGACACCCAGTTGGTTAACGGTTCTGTTCGCAAAAGTTTTGCCCAATTTTCAATCGCAAACATCATATTTGAGGTCGAAAACCACCCGTTGTGTTCTTTTGATACTTTAATTTGATGCAAGAATCCATCAAAAAACAAATCGTTGAAACGTACAGAATCGTTTTTTTTGGTTGATTCTGTTGTGAATTGACTTAAAAAACGCCCTAATTCATTTAATGCCGTAATTGTACTTGTTTTGTGATCCATTATTTGTGTAACCGCTTTTTTGGAGTTATTTTTGCTTGCAAATTTAAGTAATATATACTCAATACAGCTATGGCGATTATTATAACTGACGAATGTATCAATTGTGGGGCTTGTGAACCCGAATGCCCAAACACTGCCATCTATGAAGGTGCGGATGATTGGCGTTATAAAGATGGTACCAGCCTTGAAGGTGATTTGGTATTAACGGATGGAAAAGAAGTGAATGCCGATGCGGCTCAAACACCCATTAGCGATGAGCTCTATTATATCGTACCCGATAAGTGTACGGAATGTGTTGGGTTTCATGAAGAACCTCAATGTGCTGCAGTGTGTCCTGTGGACTGTTGTGTGCCCGATGACTCACATGTTGAAACGGAAGAAGTGTTGTTAGGAAAACAACGCTTTATGCATCCAGAATAATTTTATATTTTTTATATAAAAAAAGCCACGCAATTTGCATGGCTTTTTATTTGTACTCGTTTTAGCTATCGACTAGAACTTGTAGTTTAAAGATAAATTAAACATCGTTCCTAATTGGCTAAAGTGAGAACCATCGTATGTCATTTGAGAATAACGTTGGTTAAACGTAATGGCATTAGATTCGTTCTGGAGTTGAGTTAACCCTGAAGACGTAAGCCTTGTGTCATTAATAATTGCTTGTCCAGCAATGTTTTCTGCTTTAAATTCCCATTCAGGTAATATGTTAAACAAGTTATTTACATTAAAAGCAATGGTTAATTTATCAGTCGCATTAAAATTGATTGCTAGATCTGTAATTACTTTAGGTATAAACTCAGTTCTTAAGTTCTCACTCATAAATTTTTGCTTGAACGTTGTTTTACCGAAATAGGTGTTGTTTAAAGAAACACCAAACTTATCTAAATCATAATTAGCCCCTAAAATCCATTTAGTTTTTGGTCTTGAGGTAAACATTAATGCTAAATTAGATCGGTCAAGAACATCATATTCTGCTCCTTCAACGACAATTGTAGGAACATCCTCTGTGTTTTTGTTTTCAATCGTATAGTTTCCAGAAAGATTTAATGCTAATTTACCAGCTCCCAATTCAATATTTGAAATACCTGAAACAAAATCAATCCCAGAAGTAGTGGTATCAAAACCATTGATGAAAAACTGATTTTTCCCAATTTGGTTTGTATAGATAACTCTGTCCATAACATCAATCTTGTAGTAATCAACAGTAAAGCTTACATTTTTGGATAATTTACCACCCAAACCAACTGTAAAGTTTGTTGATTTTTCTGGCGTTAATTTAGGAATTCCTAACTCTCTCGCTTTAGGAGATACGTTATTAACTAAACCAACCACATCAATTCCTCCACCATCAGCAAAAGAATATTGAGATTTTTCAGTATATATTTGGTGTAAGCTAGGCGCTCTAAATCCTGAAGAAACAGAACCTCTCATTGTAATTTTGTCTGATAGTTTGTAACGAGAGCTAAGCTTGTAAACAAACGTATCTCCAAAATCAGAGTAATTCTCACTACGTACGGTACCGCTTAATAAAAAATCTTCAGATACATCATAATCTAAACTGAAATATGCACCTAAGTTGTATCTATTAAATATCCCCGAGTTTTTAATATCATTTCCTGAAAACGAATCAGATCCACCACCTTCATAAGAAGATACTTTTCCTGCGATGACTTCAAAGTTTTCATTTCTGAACTCTGCACCCATACCAATACTAACTTTATCAGAAAGAAGTTTAGAAACATCTAAATTTCCAACGACATGACTAAAAGCAGTTCCACCCGGATCAAAACTTGTAGGACTTAATGCTTGGTAATCCTCACTAGCGTTATGAGAATTGTTTACTTTGTAGGTTTGTTTGTTACCACCAAAAGTAATACTTCCGTCCACATTCCATTCGTTAACCGTTTTTCTAATTCCCACAGTGGCATTATAATCGTTTAATACCCCTTCGAAAGTTGGAACATACCCATCAAATCCACCTGCTTCATCAGATGGGAATAAATCTGTTAAATAAGCTAAATCGCCTGTTGCGACTTTCCAATATGGAGTTCTGTAATTTGCAAAACTATTTACTTTTTTAAATACATAAGCAGCATTAAAATATAATTCTGCTTCATCAGATAAATCATAACCTCCGTTAATTAAGAACTTAGATGCAACGGTTTCTGGAGATCCATTAATGTTTCCCGCATCTGGTTTTCTTGATAAAAACTCTCTAACTTGGTCAATATTAGCTCCAAATCCTGTTCCACCATCAGCTTCTCCCAGTGCACTTACCATTCCAGGTCTGTTTGCTAATCCAACTTTAGAAAAGTCAATCGTATAATTAACATACCCTTTATCGTCACCAATAGAAGATCCATTATTGATACTTACGCCAATCATGTCGCCATCGCCTTCAGAAGTTGTTCCTGCTCTTAAAGTTGCAGAACCTTCGCTAGCATTATCTTTTAGTATAATATTGATAACACCTGCGATGGCATCAGAACCATACTGTGCAGATGCGCCATCTCTTAATACCTGTATGCTTTTAATTGCATCAATTGGAATTGCAGAGATATCTGTTCCTGTTTCACCACGTCCTGGAGAATCTTGTGTGTACAGTAATGCACTCACGTTTTTACGTTTTCCATTAATTAAAACAAGTGTTCTACTAGGTCCCATGTTTCTGATTTCATACGGATCTAATAAAGAAGTCGCATCGTTCACTGGCGTTTGAACCGTGTTAAATGATGGAATTCTAAATTGTAATGCTTTGTCAAAGGTTGCTTGACCTGTTCTAGAAAGCTCTTTTGCTTGTAAAACATCCACTGGAAGTGGTGAGTTTGCATTACTTCGAGGCGCTGTACGCGACCCTACTAGGATTACTTCATCAAGTGAAGATCCATCTTTTAAAGTTGCATTTACAACAGATTGATTTCCGACTGCAATTTCTAACGTTTCAAATCCAACATAACTAAATACTAAAGTAGCATTTGAGCCTGCGTTAATTTGATAGTTTCCATCAAAGTCAGAGATTGCTCCATTACTCGTGCCTTTTTCAATGACATTAACCCCTGTTATAGGCGTGCCATCGGTACCCAAAACCTTACCAGTAATGCTTTGAGCAGTTGCAAAATTGATGCTAACAAACGCTAGCAACAGAATGTAATAATTTTTCATTTGTGTTAATTATTTTAAAATTAGTTAAACAAATATACTTTAATTATAATTAACATATATTGAATGGATTTATAAACAAATAATAAAATTTAATATAAACTCCTTTTAA
>JAQXBT010000047.1 GCA_029252265.1 Flavobacteriaceae bacterium
ACTTTGTTTTATTAATTTTAGTATTGGTAATTCTTCTTGTTGTTTATTTAAAAGCAAAGCCCAAAAGTAATTACAGCGTTGTTTTAGAAAATTTAAATAAAATAAAAAAGGAGTTAAGCGTTGAAGATTTTAGTATTTTGGAACAATTATTAAAGCAATACCCAAAGGCTGTTGACTTTCCTTCAATTTTAAATTTCTTTGAGCCCAATTTATCCTATGAATCTCGCGTAAAAAAACTAAGACTCTCCGTAACACGCATAGATGAAGTTCTAATGACTTACACGAAGTCTAAGACGCCTGTTTTAAAGTTTAGACAAAACAATAATGATCGACGGATCAAAGAAGTTTATTTAAACTAAAGATCACACTAATCATAGACACCCGTTGAAACTAGTGCATATGGGGGTTTATAGCTTGATTCATCTTCTTTTTGCTTTTGACCCTTTTTATATTTTCTAATACAATTTCAGCCTCAGTTATCGTCTTTTAATAGTTTGATGACTTCAGATTTATGGTTCCAAACAGCTGCTCTAAAGTGTTTGTTTTTAAAAAACAACCTAAGGCCCTCGAGGGCTGTGATGAGCCTTATATTGACGTTCACAAGTCTTGTGTAAAATCGTCTCACAAGTCCTTTTTTACTTAAGTATTTATACATCTTTTTTAAAACAGTTGAACTCGTGTTTTTGGAGGTCTTTGAGTAGGGTTTAAAATTGAGTGCTCTCAAAGTATAAAAAAGTCGATGGTATTTAGAAGTCTTACTAGCAGTAGACGGTTCATTCTGTTGCTCTAAAGCCAAACTATCATAACAGGCTTTAAGATTTATGGATTTAAACAAATAGCCAAAATCATTGATTAGATGGTTCAAAATAAGGATGTCTAAATTTGCTTCAATGGTTGGAACACAAACGCCCTTGATGGTTCTTCGGTTTGCAAGAATTTCTTTAATATTCAAAATATTTCGTCGCTCTTTTCTTAATAATTTTGAGTGAATTTCGACGGCGCCTAAACGTTCAGGGTGAATCAATCTTGGCAGATGGCGGTGATCCTTGTATTTACCAAAAAGGCTCTCTTCTAATGAGTTGTAGCCAGTTTCTTTTAATAAGCGTTCTGCTTTGTGTAAATGCTCTGGTTCAACGAGAATGTCAATATCGCCAACCATTCGTTCCCCAATATCATTGTAAACCCCTGATGCCAATAACGCACAGCTCAAAAAGCGCAAGAAGTAGGTTACCATCCTGAAATAATTTTAGCTGGGCGTCGTTTAAATGATTCTATGGGCGAACACGTCGCAGGGCAAGTTTTAAAATTATTAGTCAAAAATGATATAAAAATTAAAGGGGCAAGCGTCCTTGTTTTAGGCATTACATTTAAAGAAAATTGCCCAGACGTAAGAAATACCAAAGTAATTGATGTCATCTCTCATCTCAAGACATATGGAATGCATCTCACGATCTATGATCCTTGGGCGAATCCGTTGGAAGTAAAGTCGGAGTATCATCTTAAAACAACACAAGAGGCTCCCAAAGATACTTTTGACGCCATTGTTCTGACCGTCGCTCATAAAGAATTTATTAAAATGGACCTGAAACCATTAATGAAAAAGACTACGGTTGTGTATGACGTAAAAGGCGTCTTAGGAACAAAAGCTGACGCAAAATTATAATTTATGTTTTCAAATTTAAAATCTAAAACAGTCTTAGTCACTGGTGGTGCAGGGTTTATTGGTTCGAATCTCTGTGAAGCCTTGCTGAAGTTAGGCACCAAGGTTCGTTGTATGGATAATCTATCAACGGGGTTTATGCATAATATTCAACCGTTTATAGCGCATAAAAATTTTAGTTTCATCAATGCCGATATTAGGGATTTAGAAACCTGTCAGCAAGCGTGTCAGGAAGTCGATTTTGTGCTGCATCAAGCTGCATTGGGTTCTGTGCCACGATCCATAAAAGATCCATTGACCACTAATGCGGTGAATGTTGATGGGTTTCTTAATATGTTAGTCGCATCTAGAGATCAAAAGGTAAAACGTTTTGTGTATGCTGCCAGTAGTTCTACCTATGGAGATTCAAAACAACTTCCTAAAAATGAAGCGGTTATAGGCGCACCTTTATCGCCCTATGCCATCACCAAATATGTAAACGAATTATATGCAACAATCTTTAAAAATACGTTTGATTTAGATACTGTCGGCTTGCGATATTTTAATGTTTTTGGAAAAAAACAAGACCCAAAAGGGGCCTATGCGGCGGTCATTCCTAAATTTGTAATTCAACTTATAAATCATGAATCTCCGGTGATTAACGGGGATGGCTCGTATTCTCGAGATTTTACGTATATTGATAATGTCATATTAATGAATCTTTTAGCGTTATCGACTGTTAATAAGTCGGCCTTAAACCAAATATATAACACAGCTGTGGGTGATCGGACGACTTTAGTCCAACTTGTGCATAGTTTAAAAAAATATTTAGCTAAATTTGACCCAACAATTGCTAACGTTCAAGTGATTCATGGCCCAAAACGGTTCGGAGATATTCCGCACTCTCAGGCCTCTGTTGAAAAAGCAGTTAAATTATTAAATTATAAACCAACCCACGCTTTCGAAAGCGGTCTTAAAAATGCCGTTGAATGGTACTGGGAACAGTTTAAGAATTAACCAAAAATGAGTATAAATACAATTTGTTGTATTGGAGCAGGCTATGTAGGCGGACCAACAATGTCAGTTATTGCCCAAAAAAACCCGTCTATAAAAGTGATTGTTGTTGATATGAATCAGGCTCGTATTGACGCTTGGAATGATGAAGATTTAAGTAAGCTTCCTATTTTTGAACCCGGATTGGATGCCGTGATTGGAGAAGCACGGGGCCGAAATTTATTTTTCTCAACCGATGTAGATGGAGCGATTCATGAAGCAGATATGATTTTCATTTCTGTGAATACACCCACAAAAACGTATGGTGCAGGAAAAGGCATGGCCGCAGATTTACAATATGTAGAACTCTGTGCCCGTCAAATTGCCAAAATTGCAACTTCTGATAAAATCGTTGTCGAAAAATCGACCCTGCCAGTTAAAACAGCCGAAGCGATTAAGGACATTTTAGAAAATACTGGTACTGGTGTGAATTTTGAAATTTTATCAAATCCAGAATTTTTAGCCGAAGGAACCGCCATTCAAGATTTAGAAGCCCCCGATCGTGTTTTAATTGGTGGCGATCAAACAGAACAGGGCCTTAAAGCCATTCAGACCCTAGTAGATATCTATGCCACTTGGATTCCGAGAGATCAAATTATCACGACTAATTTATGGTCTTCTGAACTTTCAAAATTGACGGCTAATGCTTTTTTAGCGCAACGAGTGTCTTCGATTAATGCCTTAACAGAACTCTGTGAGTCTACCGGCGCTAATATTGACGATGTCGCCAAAGCGATTGGAACGGATTCAAGAATTGGCCCTAAATTTTTAAAAGCCTCTGTCGGATTTGGAGGGTCTTGTTTTCAAAAAGATATTTTAAACTTAGTGTATATATGTAAGTCTTTGGGCTTAGACGAAGCTGCCGATTATTGGGAGCAAGTCATTATAATGAATAACCACCAACGCAGTCGTTTTGCGAGTCAAATTGTTAAATCATTATATGGAACGGTAGCTGGAAAGAAAATTGGATTTTTGGGTTGGGCCTTTAAAAAAGACACCAACGATACCAGAGAATCTGCAGCGATTTATATCGCAGATAAACTTATTGAAGAGCATGCGTCAGTTCAGGCTTACGATCCTAAGGTTTCAGCTGTTCGAATGCAATCCGATTTGAATGCATTGAACACCAGAAAAGAATCTGAAAATAATAAATTTTTAGAAGTTCATGTCAACCCGTATGAAGCCTTAGAAGGCACACATGCAATCGCAGTGATTACCGAGTGGGATGAATTTAAAACCTATGATTGGCAAAAAATATACGATGGGATGCTAAAACCAGCTTTTGTTTTTGATGGACGAAATATTTTAGATCAAGCGGCACTTGAATCGATTGGGTTTATTTATAAAGCCATTGGAAAATAACATGTCTCAAAAAAAAAAATATTAGTTACAGGCGCGGCAGGTTTTATTGGATTTCATCTTTGTGAACGCCTTTTAAAAGCAGGACATTCCGTACTAGGACTGGATAATATTAATGCGTATTACGATGTCAATCTAAAATATGACCGTCTCAAAGCATTAGGGATTTCACGTTCCAAAGCGGAACGTTTTGATTTCTTAGTAAACAGTGAAATTTTTGGAGACAAGTTTCAGTTCATACGTTTAAACCTTGAAGATCGAGAGGCATTACCAGAAGTGTTCAAGTCCCATCAGTTTGACAGTGTTTGTAGCCTTGCTGCCCAAGGAGGAGTTCGAAATTCGAATGCAAACTCAGAGTCCTATATTGATAGTAATATTACTGGATTTCTTAATGTTTTAGAATGTTGCAGGCAGTACAAAATTACGCGTTTAGTATATGCAAGTAGCTCGAGTGTATATGGAAATTGCAATGCAGTTCCTTTTAAAGAAACGGCCGTTGTAGATCAACCGATCAGTCTGTATGCGGCGACCAAAAGAGCCAATGAATTAATGGCGCACACCTACAGCCACCTTTATAATATCGAAACAATTGGCTTGCGGTTTTTTACAGTCTATGGTCCATGGGGACGTCCAGATATGGCTTTGTTTTTATTTACAAAGTTGATTTTAAATGACCAACCGATTAAAGTTTTTAATGACGGAAATTTATCACGAGATTTCACCTACATTGATGATATAATTGATGGTGTTGAAGCCACACTTTTAAAGCCTTCCAAAAACAACCAGCCCTATAAATTATATAATATTGGGAACTGTCAACCGGTTCAATTATTAGATTTTATTAAAGCGATTGAAAAAAGTACAGGCAAAAGGGCTGAGAAACTAATGTTGCCCATGCAAGCAGGGGATGTCAATCAGACCTGGGCAAATGTCGAGCAATTTAAAACCGATTATGACTACCAACCTTCGACATCTGTTGAAACAGGTATAAAGGCCTTTGTAAGCTGGTATCTGGCGTATTACAACTAGAATTTAGCGATCTCCAAAAAAATAGACTTTCAATAAGAATCGTATTCCATTTTAAAGAAGGGCATCTTGCCAGTTTGAAGGCATCCCTAAGTAATTTATAATTCACTTAATTGTCATTTAGAAAGAAAGCACTTAGTGGAATCTTTTGGTCTTCCGTTCAGTCGTTTGGAACCCAGAGTATCTCATTTTTGATTTCTATAATCTTAGCTAGGCTACTCTTGCCTGAAGAATTTGGTCTTATTGCTATGATAGCGGTCTTTATGGGTGTTGGAAATACATTGTTAAATGCTGGGCTAGGCGAATCATTGATTCGAACTAAAGACCCAACGGAAGAAGATTATTCTACGGTTTTTTTTTCAATTTAATAGGCAGTGTTATTGTTTATGTAATTATTTATTTTTTAGCTCCATGGATTTCAGGTTTTTACAACTAACCTCTTTTAATTGATATTGTAAGATGGTATTCAATTGTGATTGTCATTAATGCTTTTTCAATGATTCAAGTTACAAGACTCACAAAACAAGTTGATTTTAAAACACAAATGAAAGTGTCTTTACCATCCACGATTTTGGCTGGGATCTTAGGTGTATGTTTGGCCTATGAAGGATTTGGAGTTTGGAGTTTAGTTTATATGGCTATTTTTAGGTCAATTTTAGATATGCTGTTTTTATTTTATAATACAAAATGGTTACCTTCTTTAGTGTTTCATCTAGAGAAATTTAAATACCATTTTTCATTTGGATATAAATTAACATTTTCAGGATTGTTAGATATCGTATTCAATAATGCCTATAATGTTATTATTGGTAAATATTACCAACCAGCTATTTTAGGTTTTTATGATCGCGCTAATAATTTAAAAAATTTACCTGTGCAAACACTTTCAACGATAGTAAGTCG
>JAQXBT010000048.1 GCA_029252265.1 Flavobacteriaceae bacterium
TTGATTTGCTGTTGGTCGGCCGAATTATTTGCTGATAATACAGATCCTAAAGTTGTACTGGGGGTGGCATTTCCGCTGTTGGCAGCATACAAAGCGTATGGAACGCTTAGTAGTTGTGTGGTGCCCATCGCCACATAGCTCTGTCCCGTGATGTTAAGCTCGACCCCTAAAAAATAACTCCCTAAGGACCAATCTATTTGAGAAAAGTCACCTTCAGTGGCGGTCCCCTCTCCTATGATTAGGTTTACTTGACCTAAATCATCCGTTGCGATGTAGTGTATTTCTGTAAAAACAGGCACGCTCGATATTGAACCTTGTAAAACATTAAATTTAAAATAGACGTTCGCATCGGTAATCAAAGCCCCTTCAGAATTTCTTACGGTTGCCTGGTAGTTAAAGCCCTGAGGGGTTTGTGCATTTATGTTAAAACTCAACAAGGTTAACATTAAAATATAGACGTAATTTTTCATCGCTTAATAATTTTGTAAGTGTTAATTTGGTTAGATTTTTGAGTCGATACCGCTATTAGATACGTTCCCGGCGCATAGCCCTGCATTGAGAGCGGTTGGTCTTTTTGATGGGTGGTTTTAAAAAGGAGTTTGCCGGAGATGTCTGTGAATTGAACCTCAAACAAAACGGCCGTTGGGTGTGATATATAAAGTGCCTCCGTGACAGGATTTGGAAAGACCTTAACCACTAAATTGGTGTTGGGCGTTTGAAGGCTTAAGGCTTCTAAATCCATCGATGGGTAGTAGCCATTGCCTAGCTGAATGCTCCCATCTTCGGAAGTCATCGCACCGACCACCACTTCACCGGTGGTGTAGCTTAATTGATGCGTGTCCGAAGAAGCGCTACCTCCCAAAGGGCTAATCACCTGTTTAGAAACGGATTGTGCTGACACTCCAAGCAAAGAAAACACTAAAAATAAACACAGAAATTTTTTCATCATTAAATTGGTTTAAGTAGTAAATATAATAGATTTTATTTTAAAACTTATTTTGGGGTCATAAAAGGCTCCAAAGGCTGTCTTGTCAATTAGAAATTAGACGCGCTTTGTTCAGAGCACCAAAAAAAGTCTCTACATCGCGGTAGAGGTTTTTAGGATTGGAGCGTTTTGAATAATTATTTTTATTTAAATACCTTAATTAAATAATAAATCCCCAGTAATGATAAGCCAAGTACTAACAAAATACTTGCGCCCACCCAAGACATCAGCTTAAAAAGACATCCAAAAATTCCAATTGAGAGCCCTAAGTGTTTTATCTTAACCATTTCAAAAATTTATAATATGAATTAGAGTTTTCTTAGTTTTAGGAAGTGTTGGCTTCATGGGAATAAAAAGTGGAGAAGATGAGATTCGAACTCACGACCTCTTGACTGCCAGTCAAGCGCTCTAGCCAACTGAGCTACATCCCCATTTACAATGATCCGTTTTTAAATTCAGTCTAGAAATCTTGAACTTAAAAGAGACTCTTAAAACCTTCGTCAAAAGTAATGAAATTACTGAGATCTAAAAGGCTAATGAAATAAAATCCGCAGCTTTTAAATCTATAAAAAACTGCAACTCTAAATTTTCAATAGTATTGAGTTTAAAATTAATGGAATCTGCAGAATCCAAAGCGGTTATACCCACAACCATTTTTTGTGTAGAGTCCATTCTTTCGAAAGTGATTATGTTGGATGATTTTAAGATCCTCGCATTGGTCACAAACTTTAAATGCCGCTCAACTTCTTCGATGGGTCTATTAAAGTTTAAACGGATCGATTGTTTCTCGGACAAACATAAAAAACCAATAGAATCCTCGTGTTTTAATTCAATTTTATCAATAAAATTATCGGGTGAAAACTTTTGTAAACTTTCAATTTTTTGAATCGAAATGTCCCGATCCGATGGATCGCTAAGCGATTTTAACACCTTGTTGTTGGCAATTTTATTTTTTACGTTGTCTAATTTGTTTTTTAAATTCGTTGTTTCTTCAAGGCTAATGAGTCCTACAGCACATTGGGTGTTGTTATTAAATTTGGCTTCAAAGTCAAATTCCATCGACTTAGAGCCGATGTCTTTCTTTTTTAGATCGAAAAACAATTTGCAAAAATCATCATAGTCGTCGCTATTTGTACGCGTGTAAATCGCTAAAGATTCCTCTACATTAATGATTCCATTTCCTGAGTCTTTTAACGAAATAAGGCTTAACGTTTCTGTAGATCCGTGCATATCTGACACGGAATAGCCATTCGTTGCTTTAGTTGGTAATTTTAGATAATACGGGAAAATAATGGAGTCGGATACCTGAATAACTCCAGAATAACTTTGCGCCAGAGAAAAATTTATAAGGCATAAAAAAGCCAGAAATAAAACTATTTCTGGCTTTTTATATTTAATCTTAATTACCATCCTGGTCCAAGATCGCCTACGCAAATTCTAATAAAGTCAATTAACGTCCAGACACCCAAGCCTCCGAAAGTTAATAATTGGACAACCCCTTGCCAGATATCTCCTAGGTAAAATCTGTGGATACCAATACCTCCTAAAAAGAAACAAATTAACAAAGCAGCTACTTGTGTTTTTCCGGCAAATGCATCAGAATTTGAAATAGTAGCTTCAATTACTTCGTTGCCTTCAACGACTGTTTTTGTCACAGGAAAGTGAGCAAATGACATGGTACTGAATAGCATAAATGCTATCAAAAAAATTGTGTTTTTCATTTTAGTTTGATTTAATTAATAGTTTATAAATCTACAATTATTATATTATCCTTGCAATTTAACCCAAATAAAAAACCTAAATTTTAAAAATCAGATTTGAAAACCTCCATGAATTATAGCCCCTAACTCTAAAATGAACGTAAGTTCAAAATATTAACGTCGTGACTTAGAAGTCTTTTTCGTACATTTGATTCTAAATTACATCAATTATGAGCAGTAAATTTTTTGGCAATAAATCCGTAAAACAAGCAGACACGAAAAAAGGTGCCAAGTCGGACCTTAAGAGTAAAAATAATAGTAAAACCACTGCCGTTAGAAAAACAGGGCGCGGAAAATAGTCCAATTGGAAACAAGCATAAGCCTCAAACACATCAACAAACTTGCGGTGCCAGCCATTATCGCAGGTATTTCTGAACCGATTCTTTCTCTTACAGATGCCGCTATCGTGGGCCATATTCCAATATATGCCACAGAATCTTTGGCTGCTGTGGGTATTGTTACTACCTTTTTATCCATGCTGATTTGGGTGTTAGGACAATCGCGAAGTGCTATTTCATCGATCATTTCTCAGTATGTCGGTGCTAATAAATTAGAGGAAGTCAAAAATTTACCCGCCCAAGCCATCACTCTTATTTTGCTGCTAAGTTTATTAATCTGTCTAGGAACCTATCCGTTTTGTCGGTCCATTTTTAAACTTTATAATGCTTCTGGATTACTTTTGGAGTACAGTATTGACTATTATAAAATCCGGGTCCTAGGATTGCCTTTTACGCTCTTTACATTTGCCGTTTTTGGAGTCTTTAGAGGCCTTCAAAACACTTATTACCCCATGATCATTGCCATCACAGGGGCCGTCCTAAACATTATTTTAGATGTTTTAATGGTTTATGGAATTGCCAATGTGTTTCCGCCGCTGTACCTTAAAGGTGCCGCCCTTGCAAGTGTGATTTCTCAGTTTTTAATGGCCGCAATGGCCACCTATTTTCTTTTAAAGAAAACACAAATCCCTTTAAGATTCACTCGGCCGTTTAATAAAGAAATTCCACGGTTTTTGAATATGATCGGACATCTGATCGTGAGAACATTGGCCCTTAACACGGCTCTATATTTTGCAGCACGTTTTGCAACGGGCTATGGAAACTCCTATATCGCAGCCTATACCATCGCTATTAATTTATGGTTTTTTGCCGCCTTTGCCGTCGATGGGTATTCGAGCGCAGGAAACATCCTATCTGGAAAATTATTTGGTGCCAAAAAATACCATTTACTACTGCAGCTAAGTAATCAACTTATAAAATATTCCCTTATCGTAGGGGTTGTTATGGGGCTCATTGGGGGATTGCTGTACAGGCCCGTTGGAATGGTCTTTACGAATGACCTTGCAGTGCAGACTCAATTTTATGACATCTTTTGGATTGTTTTACTGATGCAACCTTTTTGTGCATTGGCATTTGTATTTGATGGCATTTTTAAAGGGCTTGGAAAAATGAAAGATTTAAGAGATGTTTTATTACTCGCAACCCTGTTTGTGTTTTTACCACTGCTTTTTATCTTTGATTATTATGGCTGGAAACTTCATGGTGTTTTTACGGCTTTTTTCCTGTGGATGGTTGCCAGAGGCATTCCGCTCATAATAAAATTTAGGAAACAATTTTTACCGCATGTTCAAAACCATTAACTTTGTATAAGAATTATTTAGGATTAGACACAAAAAACCACTGATGAGCAACATTCGAATTACGAAACAATTTTCTTTTGAAACAGGTCATGCGCTCTATGGGTATGATGGTAAATGTAAAAATGTTCATGGGCATAGCTATCGCTTAGATGTCACAGTGGTTGGACACCCTATAACAGATTCTTCTAATGTGAAATTTGGAATGGTAATTGATTTTACTGATTTAAAAAAAATCATCAAAGAAGAGATTGTGACTGTTTTTGACCACGCAACGGTCTTTAACAAAAACACGCCACACGTAGAACTTGCAAAAGAGCTTTCCGACCGTGGTCACAACGTGCTATTAGTTGACTATCAACCTACCAGCGAAATGATGGTGATTGATTTTGCTCAGAAGATAAAAAAACGATTGCCCAAAACAATACAATTACATTCCCTAAAACTACAAGAAACAGCTACCAGCTTTGCAGAATGGTATGCAAGTGACAACTAACAGTTAGATATGACGGCTCTAAAAATCCCTCAAGGGAAAAAAATATACTTTGCTTCGGACAACCACCTAGGTGCCCCGACCGCAAAAGAATCCAAGCCTCGCGAAAAAAAATTCGTCCAATGGTTAGATACGATCAAGCATGATGCGGAAGCTATTTTCTTATTAGGCGATTTGTTTGACTTTTGGTTCGAATACAAATATGTAGTCCCCAAAGGGTTTACACGCGTTTTAGGAAAATTGGCCGAACTTAGCGACCAAGGCATCAAAATTCATTTTTTTGTAGGAAATCACGACTTGTGGGTCACTAACTATTTTGAAGAAGAATTAGGGATTACAGTACACCATAAACCACAAGATTTCACATTCAACTCGAGCTCTTTTCTTATCGGCCATGGCGATGGTCTTGGCCCAGATGACAAAGGATTTAAACGCCTTAAAAAAGTATTTACAAATCCATTTTTTAAATGGCTCTACCGATGGATACACCCCGATATTGGCGTCCGGTTTGCACAATACCTTTCTGTGAAAAACAAAGTCATTTCTGGAGATGAGGATGTAAAATTTTTGGGAGATGACAACGAGTGGTTAGTTCAATACAGTCGAAAAAAATTAGAAGAAAAACACCGCGATTATTTTGTGTTTGGACACCGCCATTTACCGCTTGATATTGCGTTGAATGAGCAATCAAAATACATCAATTTAGGCGATTGGATTCACTATTATACGTATGCCGTTTTTGAAGATGACACCCTAACTTTAAAAGAATTTTAAAGTCTGTTCTTTAAACGTTTCCTGTTCGATTGAGTCAAAACTTAAACCACTCTTACATGAAACTCAATCGACTCACTGGTATCCTCGCATTTTTGATTTTTAGTAGCTGTAATTCGGATGATGCCGCTACCGAGACTTCCGACCCCATTCCAACCCCTAGCTCTCCTAACATTTTATTAATTATTGCTGATGACATGGGACTCGATGCCACGCCAGGCTACTCAGTGGGCACAAGCAAGCCTACAATGCCCAACCTACAAGACCTCATAAATTCTGGAATCCGATTTAATAATGTATGGTCAAATCCTGTATGCACCCCTACAAGAGCCACTATATTAACAGGCAAGTATGGCTTTCGGACAAATGTCATAAACGTTGGTGATGTACTTTCGACTTCCGAAACATCTCTTCATAAAGTCCTAAACACCAATGCTTCAGAATATAGCCATGCAGTCATAGGGAAGTGGCACCTGTCTTCAGATCCAACCCATCCAACAGCCATGGGGGTCGATTATTTTGCCGGGCTATTGGGTGGTGGCGTCCAATCCTATACCAATTGGGATTTGAATGAAAATGGAATAACAACGACCTCAACAGCTTATACAACTACAAAATTTACAGATTTAGCGATTGATTGGGTCAGCGCTCAATCGCAACCCTGGTTTTTGTGGCTTGCCTACAACGCACCACACACGCCATTTCATTTACCCCCAACCAACCTTCACAATCAAGGCGATTTACCTACCGACGAAGCGAGTATTGACGCAAACCCATTGCCGTACTACCACGCCATGATCGAAGCGATGGATTCTGAAATGGGTCGGTTGCTAAGCACGATGACCCAAGAAGATCGCAACAATACACTCATCATTTTTGTTGGAGATAATGGAACTCCTAGCGAAGTTGTTCAGGTGTATAAAAGTAATCGCGCAAAAGGGTCTATCTACCAAGGTGGCGTAAATGTACCTATGGTCATTTCTGGGAAAAATGTGACACGTGTGAATGAAACTGAAGACGCACTTATTAGTACAACCGATTTATTTGCAACCATCGCAGATGTCGCTGCTGGTACTGCTAGTTATGACAGTGGTGATAGCCGTAGCTTTCTAGATTTATTAAACAGTAGCAATTCAAAAGGGCGAGACTTTGTCTATACAGAGAAATACAATGCGCAAACTCAAGGTCCCGATTATACCATCCGAAATGCGACCCATAAATATATTTATTTTAATACGGGGGCAGAAGCCTTGTATGATCTGATTGAAAACCCCTTAGAGTCTCCTAACCTCCTCAATGAAAATCAACTTCCATTAAGTGCCTCTGACGCTGCAATAAAATTAAGCTTAACAACTGAACTCTCGAATCTTAGAAATTGAAGCCTTTTAGGACTATTGACATTGATTAAATTTCAACTTATTGTGAATCGGTTTCCCAAAAATTTGTAAATTTACACAAACTAACCAATGAACGTATCCGATTTAGCAGGCTTCCCTCCCATTGCATTGGAGGAGATGAATGACGTCTCTCTTCTGAAGCGGGTCGACACGAAATTTCTGACAACGGAATCTAAATTGTCGGAAATATTATCTCTATTACATGATGAGTATCAGATTTTAGAGATTGCCGAAAAGCGGTTAATGAATTACACCACCCTTTACTTTGACACAAAAGACTTGACCTGTTATAAAGAACACCATAATGGGAAAGCAAGGCGTCAAAAAATACGAATGCGTAAATATGTAGACTCGGATCTTTGTTTTTTGGAAATTAAGGAAAAACAGAACTCTGGGATGACCAATAAAGTCCGCTGTTCAATTGATGATTTTGAAACATCTTTATCAGAAAAATCCAACGCATTTATTAAAAAAGCGACTAAAAAAGACCTGGAATTAGAGCCTGTTTTATATAATTATTTCCAACGATTTACATTGGTAAGCAAACTGCGGTCAGAACGGGTCACAATAGATACAGGCTTGGAATATAAAACCGATTCGACCACAAAAAAAATCAATAATATAGCGGTCATTGAAGTTAAACAAGAAAAACAAAATATAAGAACACCGATCTATAGCGCGCTCAAATTAAACAGAATTAGAACCGTTAGCTTTAGCAAATACTGTATCGGCGTTGCTAATATTTTCTCGGATGTAAAGTCTAATAAATTTAAAGAACTCAATTTAAAAATTAACAAATTAAACCACTAATATGGAGCTACTAGGCATTCCTTTATTCGATGACGATTTTTACAAAATGATGATTCGGTTTTTATTGAATTTATTTTTCCTCACTGGAATTATAAAATTTGTATACTACAAACGCAACCCAAAGAAAGAATATCTGTTCACCTTTTACCTTATTGGAATTGTAGTTTACTTTTTATGCTTTACCTTAAAAAAGTATGAATTGGATCTCGGGATGGCATTGGGGTTATTTGCGATTTTTGGGATTATCCGTTACAGAACACTTCCGCTAGAGGTCAAAGAAATGACCTATCTCTTTGTGGTCATTGGCGTCGCAGTGATGAATGCCCTTTCAAACAAAAAAATGAGCTATGCAGAAATTATTGCAGCCAATACAATTATCCTTCTAGCTCTACACTTTCTTGAGCGCTATTGGGCACGAACAGAGACCCTCTCAAAAGATGTGATTTATGAAATTATTGAAAACATCCGTCCCGAAAATCACGACAAGCTCAAAGCTGATTTAGAAAAAAGACTTGGCGTTGAAATCTTAAGTTTTGAAATTGGAAAAGTGAATTTCTTAAAAGATGTCGCTAAAGTAACCGTCTATTATAAACCCTAATTATAACTATGAAACTATCTAAACAAAAAATTAGTATATACACTTGCCTTGCCTTTTTATTAGCGTCTTCAAATCTAATAATGGCTCAAAACTCAAATGATTTAGAAGGATGGAGTACCGTTCAGATTGACATAGAGGCGACTAAAAAAATGTCGTTTTCTATCTCAGAGCACCTAAGGTATCGAAATGATATCACAACGGTCAGCACTTATTTTACTCAAATAGAAACTGGTTATGAAATTGCAAAGAATTTTGAAATTGGTGGTGGGGTTCGGTTTATTAAAAAAAATGATGATGTTGGGAAAAAACAAGGAGTAGAATCTCATTTTAGATATCAATTGGATGCAAGTTTCAAGCACGATATTAGAAAAATTGGAGTGTCCTACCGACTTCGATATCAAAATAAAAATGAGTTAGGGTTTTCCGAAGATGAGGGTGATATCGCCAAAGAACAACTTCGAATGTTATTTGGGGTGGACTATAAATTAAAATCTCTTGGCGTTCTATTAAAGTTAAAAGAAGAGTTTTTTAACACTTTTTCTGATGGCGCTGATGGAGGTAAAATTAACCAACGCCGATTTACACTCTCGGCATCTCGAAAGTTCAAAGGGGTTGGGAAAATAGCCGTTTTTTATAGGACTCAAACTGATTTAAACGTCCTCATAAAAAAAGAGCGTTTTGACGTTTCAAAATCGATCCTAGGATTTAAATATATCTACAGTCTAAATTTAAGAAAAACTAAAAAGTCTGCTGACAAATTATAAATTACTCTTCTTGAGCTTCATGAGCATCTAACTCTTTTTGGAGGTCTAATTTTCTAAAGGTTGGGGACACAATTCCGGTTGTGATGACGGTAATTAAGGTCATCGTCCCCCCAAAAACAACGGCGGTTACAGTGCCCATAAGTTTGGCGGTTAACCCGCTTTCAAAAGCGCCTAACTCGTTGGAAGATCCGACGAACATAGAGTTGACTGAAGACACACGTCCCCGCATGTGATCGGGAGTCTTAAGTTGTAGAATGGTTTGTCTAATCACCATCGATACCCCATCAGTGACGCCGCTAAAAAATAAGGCAACTACCGAAATCCAAAATATAGACGACAGTCCAAAAGTAATAATACACACCCCAAATCCAAAGATGGCTGCTAAGAGTTTAAGTCCCGCATTTTTACTGATAGGAATGTAGGCCGTAATTAGCATTGTTAAAAAGGCCCCTACTGCAGGCGCCGCACGTAACACCCCAAATCCTTCTGAACCCACTTCCAAAATATCTTGTGCAAAAACGGGCAATAAGGCCACCGCACCTCCAAATAAAACCGCAATCATATCCAAACTCAAAGCTCCTAAAATAGCTTTAGATTTAAACACAAAACGAACCCCTTCTTTTAAACTCTGTATCACTGGTTCACCTATTTTAGGGTTTAAAATTGGTTTTTTAGAGATCCCAAATAAAAGGACAAAGGATAACAAAACTAACCCAAAAACAATACATAACGACCAGTGAACTCCAATCCAATTAATCGTAAACCCTGCAGTAGCAGGCCCTAAAACAGAGGCCATTTGCCATGTAGAACTGTTCCAAGTGGCGGCGTTTGGATAGACTTTTTTAGGGACGATTAAGGCGACAAGCGAAAAAATACTAGGCCCAAAAAAAGCTCGCAAAAGACCACCCATAAATACAAAACCATAAATCGTATAAAGAATCATTTTAGTGGACCAAGTCGATTCAATGTTTGGGCTGGTTAAGAAAAAAAGGCCAAAACTAATGAACGAAAAAAGACCGATACACTTTAACAATAGGTTTCGTTTTTCACTTTGGTCTACAATATGCCCAGCAAATAACGCCATACTAAAGGCAGGGATAATTTCCATAAGCCCGATAATACCTAGAGATAAAGGGTCTTTCGTAAGCGAATATACTTGCCACTCAATAATGATAAATTGCATAGACCACCCAAAAACTAAAATGAAACGCAAGAGTAAAAAAACATTAAATTCCTTAAATCGAAGTGCTGCGTAGGGATCTCTTTTTGCCATATTATGGTTTAATTCCTTTTAGTTTCAACTGCAAGCTAACACGTCCATTCCATTCATTTTCATCTATTGAATAGACGACTTTAAAAGGCGTTTTATTTTTTATAATTGGGAGGTGTTCTCCTAGTCCAAAACCAATTCCAACCATTTTGGGACCGCTATTTTGAGCCAGTGTGACCCTTAGATGTGTTTGATCTTCGCCAACACATTTGCCATAACCCGTGTCAAGAACGGCATCCGTCATAAAAACAGGGGCCATGTTTTGAGGTCCAAAAGGGGCAAATTGTTTTAGGATTCTATAAAATTTTGGAGTGATGGACTCAAAATTAATGTTTGAATCTATCTTGATTTCGGGTGTTTTTAGATGGGTAGCTAAGGTCTTTGAAACCTCTGCTTCAAACGCTGCTTTAAATGCCGGATAGTTTTCTTCTTTAATAGTGAGTCCAGCCGCATACATATGACCCCCAAATTGTTCTAGAAGGTGGCTACAGTTTTCCAACGCATTATACACGTCAAACCCGCTTACTGATCTTGCAGAAGCAGCCAAGTAATCGCCACTCTTGGTAAACACTAAAGTAGGACGGTAATAGGTTTCTATCAATCGAGAAGCCACAATGCCGATGACTCCTTTGTGCCAATCCTCTTGATAAACCACCGTAGTGGCAGCCTTAGTTTCGTCTGAATTTTCAATTTGTAAAAGGGCTTCTTGTGTGGTGCGTTTATCTGCTTCTCGACGGTTGGTGTTAAAAAATTCGATCTCACTAGCCGCAAGTTCAGCGGATTCAAAATTGGTTTCTTTCATCAAGGAAACGGCATAATTTCCATGTTTCATGCGTCCAGCAGCATTGATTCGAGGCGCGATATTAAAAACAACATCTGTAATCGTAAGCACTTCTTTTTTCATCTGAAGAATGAGTGCTTTAAATCCAGGGCGTGGATTGGAGTTAATGATTTGTAAACCAAAATAAGCTAGGGCTCTATTTTCGCCAACAATGGGCACAATATCGGCACCAATAGCGGTAGCCACTAAATCTAAATATTCAACGAGCGATTCTACAGATGTGCCGTCTTTAGAGGCTAATGCTTGAATGAGTTTAAATCCCACACCACAGCCACAAAGTTCCTTAAAAGGGTATGCGCAGTCAGGACGTTTTGGGTCCAAAATAGCGACGGCAGTCGGCAAATTTTTTCCAGGTCGGTGGTGGTCACAGATAATAAAATCGATGCCTTTGGTTTTTGCATACGCGACTTTTTCAATGGCTTTTACACCACAATCTAACGCTATTATCAATGAAAAATCATTATCGGATGCAAAATCAATTCCTTTGTAGGACACCCCATACCCCTCCGCATACCGATCGGGAATATAGGTAGATATTTGGGTGCTTTTAGTTTCTAAGTAAGAGGCCATTAACGCAACCGATGAGGTACCATCCACATCATAATCGCCAAACACCAAAATTTGTTCGTTGTTTTTTAAAGCCACTTCAATTCGGTCGACCGCCTTGTCCATGTCTTTCATCAAAAAAGGGTCATGTAAATCTGACCAGCTTGGACGAAAAAAGGTTTTAGCAGCCTCAAAAGTGTCAATCCCTCGTTGCAATAATAATTCTGAAATTGCTAAATCCACTCCTAATTCGGCTGCTAATTCAGCAACTTTGTTAGAATCTGGTTTCGGCTTGAGGGTCCAACGCATTGTTAAGAATTATGAATATGTATTTCTGTGGTCACCGTTGCAAACTGTCGAAACATTTCCATCACCCCACAATATTTTTCAACGGAGAGTGTGACGGCTTTATTAATTTTTTTGGGATTTAAATCTTTCCCATGAAAATGATAATCTACATGTACTTTATGGTAATACTTTGGGTGTTCGTCTGTTAAAAAACCTTCAATATCGATAGATAGTTTGTAATCGATAACTTTCATTTTCTCTAAAATTTCGACGATATCAACCCCAGAGCACCCCGCTAAAGAGGATAACATCATTGCTTTTGGCGATAAACCAAATCGTTCAGATTGACCGTTTACAACCGTATCCATTAACACGGTTTTTCCGCTTGGGTTGTCGGATTCAAATAACATTCCACCCTTCCAATGGGTTGTTGTTTTATGGGACATAATAACTTGTTTTAATTCTTATTCCTTCAAAAATACTAAATAATGTTATCAGTTACACTATGATTTCCTAGTTGCAGTTTAGAAATTCGCGTGCATTCAAAGTTTTTAGTGAATCTTCACTGGAAACCCCTAAATGATATAAAAATTTAGGGCTAAGACACTTTTGATTTTCCTGCAACAATAATCACAATTTCACCCTTGGGTGGCTTATTGGTATAGTAGTCTAAAACTGATTTTGCGGTGCCCCTTTTGGTCTCTTCAAATAGTTTTGTAAGTTCTCGCGAAACCGAAATTTGACGATCTTCTCCAAAGTATTCACAGAAATGTGCCAATGTTTTAAGAAGTTTATGAGGACTTTCATATAAAATAATAGTTCGAGGTTCATTGGCTAGCAATAGTAATCGCGTTTGCCGCCCCTTTTTGATGGGTAAAAAGCCTTCAAACACAAACTTATCATTTGGTAATCCAGAATTTACTAAGGCGGGTACAAAGGCGGTAGCTCCAGGTAAACAATCGACTGGAATGTCGTTTTCGACACAAGCTCTTGTAAGTAAAAATCCAGGGTCAGAAATCGCTGGGGTTCCCGCATCACTAATCAATGCGATAGTGGTGCCCATTTTTAATTTTTGAATAATCCCTTGAACCGTTTTATGTTCATTATGCATATGATGCGAATACATTTGCGTCCCAATCTCAAAATGTTTTAATAGTTTCCCAGAAGTCCGGGTGTCTTCTGCTAAAATTAAATCAACCGATTTTAAGACATTAATCGCTCGTAAAGTGATGTCTTCCAGATTTCCTATCGGTGTTGGTACAATAAATAACTTCATAGATCAAAGTTACAATGTTTTTTAAGAGAAATTATAAACTAGTGAATCTATTTAAGATTTTATATATTTGATACTAAATTATTTAATAACCCCCAAAACAATTTTTTAAATCATGGAAAAATACCTAACACTCTTAAAAGACCTACTTGTAGAATACTCCCCAAAAGTACTTTATGCTTTAGGGCTATTAATTGTCGGCTTATTTGCTATAAAGCTTATCATCCGTTTAACTAAAAAACTACTTAATGTACGCCACGTTGATGAAACCCTTCAAACTTTTCTCGGAAATTTAATAGCTTGGGGGTTAAAAGCGCTATTATTGGTCGCGGTCATTTCTAAACTTGGGGTTGATACCACCGCCTTAGCGGCAGTAATGGCTGCTGCAGGATTAGGTCTGGGTCTTGCTTTACAAGGGGCTTTGGCAAATTTTGCAGGCGGGGTTTTGATTATTTTGTTCAAACCTTTTAGAGTTGGGGACTTAGTAAATGTCCAAGGCGAGATCGGCATTGTGAAAAATATTGAGATTTTTACCACTCAAATTTTATCTCCAACAAATAAACGCATTATCATCCCAAATGGAACACTAGCAAATAGTAATATTATAAATTTATCTGCGGAAGGAAAGCTAAGAGTCGATTTAACAATTGGAGTTGGCTACGACGAAAACATCAAACAAACAAAAGATGTATTGATGGCTGTACTGACGTCCCATCCTAAAGTATTGCAAGATCCCTTACCAACCGTTGATGTCTCCGAACTTGCCGATAGTTCTGTTAATTTCGCAGTTCGTCCGTGGTGTACAGTCGAAGATTATTGGGCGGTGTACTTTGGAATTACCGAAAACTGTAAGTTAGCCCTCGACGCTGCTGGTATAGAAATTCCATATCCACATGCTGTTGAAATTCAGAAAAAAGGGTAAACCTTATTTATTTTTTTGATGGAATTGCGATAAAGTCTTTTAAATAAAAAGGCTCAAAATATGCAACATCTTCAAAATCGTTAAACTTGAATTTTTCAAAAGAAAGTGTACACATTTGTTTGGCTGAAGGCAATTTATTTTCAATAAAATGAGCATTGGGATGCGCGATTAGTTCTTTGGTTTTGGTGACCCCATTTCCAATAAAATAAACGGGAGATAACTCTAACAATTCACGATACGACTCAGAGGTAATTATTTCTGCCTCTGTGGTTCGTGTCTCTTTAAAACTGCCATCATAAATCGCTGAATAAACCTCTAGACGCCTAGCATCTAACATGGCCACTACAGCTCCATTTGGATTCTCCACCTGGTGCGCAAGCGCTTCTAGGGTTGGAATAGAAATTAAAGGGACTTTAAGCGCATAACACAAGCCTTTAGCGGCGGAGACTCCTATTCGGAGCCCCGTATAAGAACCAGGGCCTTTGCTAATGGCTATGGCGCTTAATTGCGTCTTAGAAACGTTCGCCGTTTTTAAGAGTGCATCTATATACACATGGAGACGCTCCGCATGTGAATACGACAAATTGTTGTCTTCCTTGAGTCCAATGACGGCGCCTTCTTTCGCTAGAGAGACCGAACAGTTCGTGGTAGAAGTTTCAATATTAAGAATATATGTCAAAGTTATTATAGGATTTTTTTACCCATGTAAA
Source organism: Flavobacteriaceae bacterium (assembly GCA_029252265.1). Taxonomy (GTDB): domain Bacteria; phylum Bacteroidota; class Bacteroidia; order Flavobacteriales; family Flavobacteriaceae; genus Hel1-33-131. The sequence continues at coordinate 15,065 of JAQXBT010000048.1, forward strand.
AGTCCAAAACTTTTGAACGAAAAACAAAATTATATTTTGAGTTGATTAAGTTTGATTTTGCATTTACCAAACGCCCCCTTATTTGTTCAACTTCAAAGGAAGTCGCCGCTCCATAATTAAATTTGTTTTGAATATTCTTAAAGGAATCTTCAAGACTAGCAACAGAAAGTTCCGTTGCTTGGTATTGCTTTAAAGCAGCTTTCGCATCTGCAAATGCTTGTGTGATGGTCGTTGTGAGGTTTTGTTTTTCTTTCTCTAAATTAAGCCGGCTTTTTTCTTTGTTAAGTCTCGCTTTAGAGACACTGGCTTTTGTTTTGAAGCCGTTAAAAATGGGGACTCTCAGATTAAACCCTAAATTATACCCTAAGTTATTTTCTAGTTGGGTACTAAACCCATTAGACACCGTGGTTTCAATGACTCTTCCAGGGTTATTTGGATCCGCTGAATATTGAGTTCTAAGGTCAATCGCTCCCTGATTGTGTTGATAGGACGTCCCTAAACCCGCACCAAAACTCAATGTCGGTGCGAAAGCGCTTTGTGCTAATTTAATGCCGAAATCTGAATTTTCAATTCCTAATTCTGCATTCTTAATTTCTGAACGATTTTCTAATGCATAGGCTAAAACTTCATCGGATGAGCCATAGAGTAAAGACGCTGACGTTAAATTGATTTCCATTTCTTCAATATCAAAATCACGCGGAGAAACTTGTAGGTTTTGACTTAAACTTAAGATCGATAAATCTAAACTATTTTCGGCTTTTACAATACTTTCTTTATTGGAGGCAAGTGTCGCTTCTACATCAAATAAATCGGAGCTTGGTCTGGTTCCCGCTTCTACTTGAGACTTGATTTGATCCAATTGATTTTGACTAATCTTTAATTGTTCTTGCGCAATTTTAAGGTTTTCTTTATTAAACAAAACATTTAGAAACGCATTAATAACCGTCATTGAAATATTATCCTGAAGAATTGAGAGTTGTAATTGACTCGCCTCTACACCAAGCTTTGCTTGTTTATAAATGTTTAAATTTTGAAACCCATTAAAGATGGTAACACCCGTATTTAAGCCAAAATTATTCCCTCTAGTATCCCTTTTAATTCGGGCTCCATCCTGACCAATAAAGGACCCAAAATTGTAATTTTGAGACGCAGAGCCACTAAGCGATGGCATAAAATTTCCTTTAGCACTCACCAGGTCTTGATTCGCCAAATCTATATCAAGTTCGGATTGCTTCACCGAAATATTATACTCTAAAGCATGTTCGACACATTCTTTTAAGGTCCATTGTTTTTGAGCAAAGCTGTTTAAAGTCCCCATAAGCATAAGAACGGTACAAATATGTTTCATTGTTTTGGGGGTTTTATTATTCATCGTCTTCATCCTCATTATTTTCTTCAGAGGCTTTGTTCCAAACCTTAATTTTGTCACCTTCTTCGACACCTTCTGTAATTTCTACATTGATGCCGTCAGATAATCCGATTTCAACCTTCTTAATTTCAAAGTTTCCGTCGTCATTTAGAAGCTCTACAAATGGTTTTTCAGTAATTCGATTAAACTGCAAGAGTCCTTCTTTTATAACCAAAACACTGTCTTTACTTTCAATTTCAATTTCGGCATTCGCACTGTATCCTGCACGGATTTTAGTACTCGCTTCTATTTCCACATCTGCTTTTATGGTAAACTGAACGGCTCCATTTTGTTCCACCCCTTTGGGTGCTACAAAAGTAAGAGTGGCAGGAAATTCTTTTTCATTTATTGCCCCTAGGATCACTTTGATCGCCTTACCTTCTTCTAATTTTCCAACTTCAGATTCATCCACTTTACCTTCAAAAATCATTTTACTCATATCGGCAATCGTAGCTATGGTCGTTCCTGCATTGAAATTATTACTTTGAATGACTTGATCGCCTTCACGAACTGGTATTTCAAGAACAGTTCCAGCAATTTGAGCGACAATCGTTGTGTTTGCTGAGCTTCCTCCTGATAACGATCCACGTTTAATGATTTGATAATCATTTTTGGATTGACTGTAGTTTTCTTCTGATTGGTTGAGGCTTAATTCACTGTTTTCAAAATCTTGTTTCGAGATCACCCCTTTTTCAAAAAGTGTTTTGTTCCGATTGAATAAGGTTTTAGCATTCTCAAAGGATAGTTTAAGAGATGTAATTCGACTTTTAGCACTAACTAGAGCTTGCTCATTTGGAACCACTCTAATTTTAGCGATTAAATCGCCTTTTCTAACAAGGTCGCCTTCTTCGACAAAAATTTGATCTACAATTCCTGAAATTTGTGGTTTTAGTTCAATTTCTTCCTCAGGATTCAATTTACCGGTCGCCACCGTTTTAGTATCAAGTGAACTATAAAAAGGGAGTTCTATTTTATAATCTACAACTTCTTTGGCGTTCGAATCTTTAAAATATTTCAATGCGAATACTAATAATATTAGTAAGATGATTCCTAAAATAATTTTTACTGTTTTATTCATTGTTTTGATTTTTTTATTCTTCTCTTAATGCTTCTATTGGTTTAATACTTGTAGCTTTAAAGGCAGGGATAAGACCTATTAAAGTTCCTAAAACGACTAATATTAATAAGGCGATAAATACGACTGTAATAGATACAGATGCATTAACTAATGTAGCATCGTCACCTTGACCCCATGCCTGATCAATGGCAATTAAAATCCAGCCTCCCGAAATAATTCCTAGCAGCCCTGCAATAAGGGTTAAAAACACGGCTTCAACAACGATTTGACGTTTAATTTCGAAAGGGGTTGCCCCTAAGGCACGTCTGACACCAATTTCTTTGGTGCGTTCTTTGACGGTAATTAATAATATATTTCCAATGGCAAAGACCCCAGCGATTAAGGTTGAAATTCCTACGAACCATGTTAAAAATTGCATCCCTGTTAGAAAGCCTGTAATTTTCGCAAATTCTTTTCCTAGGTTAAAACTTCCAAAAGCTCGTTTATCATCAGGATGAATTTTATTTAAATTTCGCAATAATAATTTGGCATCTTCTTCTATTTGCTTGATGCTATACTCCGGTTTTCCCGTTATCATTAACCACCCAATTGTATCGCCTTGATTATAAATTTGCTGAAAGGTTGTAAAAGGGATATGAATATCACTACTAGGGCCCATGTTGGCGTTTTCTGTTTGTGATACACCAATGATGGTGAAATTGACACTATTCATTTGGATGTATTGGCCAATAGCTAATTCATCTTTTTCAAACAGTTGTTTGTAAATATCTTCTGAAATAACGGCGACCTTTTTATTAGCATCAATATCGTTTTGATTGATGAAACGTCCTTTTAATAATTTTTTCTTTTGAACTTTATCTAACAGTGGAAAATCGCCATTTACGCTGTAACTTCCAGAAAGAAAATTACGAACAACCAGCGCTTGGTTTCGATTTCGGGGAACTACAAATTCGATCCCTTCTACATTATCTTCAATTTTTTTGGCATGGGATAATTTGAGGCTGACTCTTCGTCCCTCCTGAAATCCTTTGAAGGGTTTACTTGTACTTTGTCCCCACACAAAAACACTATTAGTTGCAAAATCGCCAAACGCACGATTAAACGAATTTTCCATGCCTCTTGCGGCACCTAAAAGTGCAATGAGCAACAAAATACCCCACCAAACACCTACCATAGTAATGCCTGTGCGCAATTTGTTTTTGCTCATGCTATCATAGACTTCTTGCCATGTATCTCTATCAAATAAAAATTTAATCATTTAGTCGTCTCTTAATGCTACTATCGGTTTTATTTTTGATGCTCTTTTTGCAGGCAAATATCCTGCGAGAGTTCCTGCCCCAACCAATGTAAGAGTTGCCGAAATAACAAGGCTAGTACTCACTGATGGGTTCGTTATAAAATATGTTTTTAAGCTTGGGCCTACCCACTCCAAAAGCCCCATGCCGAGCAGGAGACCAAAATAGCCTGCAATGGTTGTTATTAAAATAGATTCGATCAAAATGATAGATACAATAGATTTTGGTGAAGCGCCTAAGGCTTTTCGGATTCCAATTTCTTTGGTACGTTCTTTCACGATAAATATCATAATATTACTAATGCCTACGATTCCAGCGATCAATGTTCCCAACCCAATGACCAAGATAAGGATCCCTAAAACTGAAGTCATTTGATTAATCCCTTTGTTTTGCATTGCCATATTAAAAACCCGTACGGCCCGTTGATCATTCGCTGCTACAAAAAAACGTTCTTTAAGTTTTTTTTCTAAATCCAAACCAAAATCAATGGCTTGATTAAAATCTAATTTTGGATCATAAGTCAGATTAATTTGATCCACATAATCATTATTACCATATACCAGTTGTGCTGTTGTGAGCGGCATATAAAGGAGTCGTTCTTCATTATCGCCACCATCATCTGCAAACACACCTACAACTTTATAGGAGATTCCACTTAAGTTTATATACTTTCCTAGAGGATCTATTTTTAAAAACAAATCTTCTTTGACTAACTTTCCAATTACAACCACTTTCGTTTTAAGATCCATATCGCGTTGGTTGATATACCGCCCTTGATATACTTTTGTTTTTTCTAAATACTGATGATCTGGATGTACCGCTCGTAACGAATAATTGTTTTTTTCATTTTTATAGGAAGCAGCAACATCTTTATAAATCCGAGAAGTGATAAATTCTATATTCTCTTCAAAATCGGTTTTGATGTATTGATAGTCTTCGTTTTTAAATTGAATTTTTCGCCCAGCCTGTAATCCTTTGTAAGGCTTGGTGGTTGTTCCGGAGCGTATAAAGACGGCATTCGCTGCGTCATCCACAAATTCTTCGGCGAAAGTGTTGTTGAGTCCATTTGCAATCCCAAATAAAACTGTAAACAGAAGAATCGCAAAAGTCACCGTAAACCCCGACAACAAACTTCGTGTACGGTTTTTATTGATGCTCTGAAAAATTTCGCGCCAAAGATCGATATCAAACATGTGCCTCCGCTCTAACTTGTGTTACTTTTTTATCTTCCATTATCACGCCGTCACGCAACCGAACGATTCGTTTACACATGGCAGCAATGTCTTCTTCATGGGTGACGATAAGAATCGTTTTGCCTTCATCATTTAATTGTTGTAAAAAAGCCATGATGTCGTAAGACGTCGTTGTATCCAATGCACCTGTTGGTTCATCCGCTAATAATAATTTTGGATCAGATGCTAAAGCACGCGCAATTGCCACACGTTGCTTTTGACCTCCAGATAGTTCACTTGGCAAGTGGGTTGCCCAATCCAAAAGGCCCACTTTTTTTAAATGAAAACGTGCTTTATCTTGACGCTCTTTTCGTTTTAAACCTTGATAATACAACGGTAAACCAACATTTTCGAGAGCATTTTTATAATTAATAAGATTAAAGGATTGAAAAATAAATCCTAAAAATTTATTCCGATAAATAGCTGCTTTCTTTTCTGTGAGGTTTTTAATGGGCACCTGATCTAATATATAGTCGCCTTCATCGGCTTCATCCAACATTCCAATAATATTTAGAAGTGTTGATTTTCCGGACCCTGAAGACCCCATAATAGCAACCATTTCGCCTTGTGCTACAGAAAGGTCTATTCCTTTCAGAACATGTAAGCTTGAATCTCCAATGGCATAGGACTTATGAAGCTGTTTAATTTCTAGCATGGCTTGATTTTGAATTTTAATACTATAAACAATCATTAGTAAGACGCTAAAAGTCGCAATATGTTACATTAAATATTAAAAAAAAAGTTAAACAATTTGAATGAGTTTTTGAACAATAATAACTTTAAAAAAGCAAGTTTTTTTTATATAAAATCGTCCTTAAATAATAAAAGTGACAATATTAAATTCACTATTATGAAGTATAGTTCAAGAAAGCTAATTTATCCCATTTAAGATTTAGGTTTGTAAAATAAAATAAGTAACTTCTGCCTCAAAGTAGTACTATTAATTGGGCTGAGCGAATTAAATTGTACTAAATTTTATTTTTCAAAACCAATTTTAATCATAAATAATTACTTTATTCAGTGGAAAAATTTCAAGATGAAAATATTATAATTTTAAAATCTTTAGGGTATCATTTAAAACTAATCCGCCAAGAAAAAAATCTGCGTCAAAAAACCGTTGCAAAACGTTGTGATATGGACAGTGGAAGCTATTCTAATATCGAAAACGGGAAGCGAAACATCACAATACTGACGTTGTATAAAATTTCTAAAGTATTAGAGGTTCCAATTAGCGAGTTAATGAAATTTAAGCTTTAGTTATTTTTCTTTCAAATAACGGTACAAAAAGATCGCTAAACCACCAATAAGGATATATGGAATAACCATTAGGTAAACAATTCCATTATTAACGTCTTCAGCAGTCGCTTGTCCAACTTCACTTTCCAAAACGGCTCTACACATGGCGCACTGTGCATCTATTCTTACAGCGCAGATTCCAAATATCAAAAAAAGTACAATTCGCTTCACAATTTAAACATAATAAGGTGAAATCATAAGGTACACTACTACTCCTGTAATGGCAACATAAAGCCAAACGGGAAACGCATAACGTACCATTTTTTTATGTAACTCGTATTGACCAAGATAGGCCCTTACGTAACTAATAAGAACTAAAGGAATGACGATGATCGAAAGTATAATATGACTAATCAAAATCCCATAATACACATAAACCATACCCCCCTCTCCACGATATTTTGTGGGGTCACTGGTCATGTGATAAGCAACATACATCACTAAAAATAGTAGAGAACACGTAATTGCTGTTTTCATAAGATTTTCATGCAAAACTCTCTTTTTATTCTTGATGGCGATTAAAGCGAAAATCAATAGGATTGCTGTAATTCCATTAATAGACGCGTATATAGGTGGTAAAAAAGAAAGGGGCTCCACATTGGGAATCCGAACCATAAATAGTAATGCGACTACTATTGGGATTGCTATGGACACAACGTTAATCCATAGTTGATACTTGTTTTTGGTTAATTCTGGTTTATTTTTCATCTTCTAATAATTTTAAGATATCTTCTTTAAGTGCGCTTATATCTTCTGATTCGCCCTCTTCATCAAATTGTTCTGATTGACTTATAATGCCTTTGTAATATATTTTTGGGTTACCAAATGTGTCTGTTCTTGAGCGGATATATCCTTGTTTATCAATAAGCGCAAAGTTTCCAGAATGTTCAAATCCACCATCGGCGCCCTCGACCTCAGCTGCATAAAGATTAAATCCTGTATTTGCAAGATCATATAAGGCGTCTCTATCGCCAGTCATAAAATGCCAATTCGGGTTGGTGACTCCGTAATCATTCGCATATGCTTTTAGTACCTCCTGAGTATCGTAATCTGGATTAATAGTAAAGGAAGCAATTCCAAAATCTGGGCGGTCTGGAAAGCTGTTTTGTATATCTACTAAGTTTTTATTCATTTTTGGACAAATGGTAGGGCAGGTTGAAAAGAAAAATTCAACAAGATACACCTTACCTGCATATTCTTCATTAGAAATCAGTTCTCCGTCTTGATTTTTAAAGCTGAAGGGCATGACTTTTTTTGCTTCTCCATTAATAACCAAATAGGACAAAGGAGTCGAGTCGGATACCGTCATTTGAACGTCTTTACTACGACTTTCGGAGCGTGTGACATCGTTGTTTTGAATACGATCAACAATTTTTGGCACCACAATGATTCCAAAGATTAGAATGATGAATGAAACCCCTACGTATGAATAACTAATTTTCTTCATTTCCTTTTAAATCGTCTGCTCTACGACTTGTAGAATTAAAATTTCCTTTGCGTTTTTGGCGGTATTCCGTAAACAAAATCCGCATATCTTCACTCATTTTGTTTTTAAGAACAGTGACTTCCAAACAATCGTATGAACTCATCCCGAAAATAGGGACTCTGTTTTTTATTTGGTCTTTGTCGCGATCGTCCAAACGTCCTCTTTGATGGCGTTCTTTATCGATAATAAAAACATCCGATGTTTTTAGGTTTGAATCTAAAACCGTCGAAATTTTAAGGGATTGATAGGCTGCTAAAATATCTTCATCAGAGCCAAATCCAAATTGCCAGTACTCCAAAAACTCATATTGATTGAGTTCTTTATATAATAATTCAACTTCTTCCCTTGCCGATTCAGGAACTAAAATTATAATTTGAAACCGTTTAAACCCGCGAAATTTATCATATACAAGTTCCTTTAAATTAAGAGCCAAAATAGCATCTTCCATTGGGGTTTTTCCTAAAAACCCTAGTACTGTGAGGTAGTTTTCCAAGTAAAGTGGCTCTCCATCTTTGGTTACAAAATTAGAAAGCTCAGGGATCTCTTTTTTAATAACATCCAAGGTTTTGTAATTATGTTTTGAAGGGTATAAAAACAATAAAAACAAAACGGGTAAAAAAAACAGTACCGAAAGTACAAACGGCTTTTTTAAACTAGTGGTTTTCATAGTACAAAAATAAAAAAGACGGCTTTAAAAGCCGTCTTTTTAGTGTTAATATTAAGCTATTTTTTAAAAATCGCGCTTTACAAATCCATTCGTGTAAACAGATTCAATATAACCCCCTTCTTGAAGTAAGATAAATACAAGATAACAAATTAGAAAAATCGCCGTCCAAGCAACGAGTCTTCTTAATGATTTTGTCTCATCACGCATGTGCATAAAGTCCCACGTAATATAGTAAGCTTTCACAATGGTTAGCACTATAAATATTAAATTGAGGCTTTTCATGTATATGAATCCCGAAAATAGAATGTTCCCTAACAGCGCCCAAAATTCACCTTCAAAAGGAGTCATTGACGGTGTCATTAAAGAAGCTGGCTTGTAAATACCTAATACCACTTCAACTGCTGTAATAATAGAAAGTAACAAAAGGACTCCCCATATTTTTTGTGTATTGGACTTAAACTTTATTAAGCCTCTAAAAATTTCTAACTTGTGTGCGTGTGCTCCCATTTTAAAAAATATGTACGGTTAAACTAGGTAGAAGAATGTAAATACAAATACCCAAACTAAATCTACAAAGTGCCAGTAAAGACCTACCTTTTCTACCATTTCATAATTTTTACGACGTTCGTAAGTCCCAATAATTACATTAAAAAAGATGATGATATTTATGACAACTCCTGATAATACGTGAAATCCGTGGAATCCTGTAATAAAGAAAAAGAAATCTGCAAATAATGGAGTCCCGTATTCATTGACTTCCAAATTAGCACCTTTAACATATCGTCTTCCGTTGTTCTTAACTTGTTTCAACGATGCTTCCCTAGATAAAACTGTTTTCTCTCCTTCTTCGTTGATTGTTTGTGTTCTGACCAAAATGTCAGGGTGAGATTCTAAGCCTTGAAATACATCGTTTACAGAAAAAGCTGGCAATGCACCTTCTGCGACAAACCATATACCATTTTTTGTTTCGTGTTGTATACGGTCTGTATGAGAGGCCGTTACAAAATCCTCGACAGCGACTCGCTTAAATACAGCCTCACCGTCAATTGTTTTATACGCTCCAAATTGTAAGATATTACCACCTTTGGTTTGAACAGCACCATAATCGCCTTGGATAAATGTTGCCCACTCCCATGCTTGAGACCCTACAAAAATAGCGCCTCCAATAATCGTAAAGAACATGTACCAAATGACTTTGTTTTTTTTCATTTCATGTCCTGCATCTACGGCTAATACCATAGTTACTGACGACATAATTAGAACAAAGGTCATAAAGGCCACGTAAATCATTGGAAGTTCTTGTCCATGTAAAAAAGGAACGTGTGTAAAGACTTCATCGGCAATTGGCCAATAGTCGATAAACTTAAATCTTGAAAATCCGTAGGCGGCTAAAAAGCCTGAAAAGGTTAATGCATCGGACACGATGAAAAACCACATCATCATTTTTCCGTAACTTGATTTAAGAGGTTGATTCCCTCCGCCCCAAGTTTTTCCTTCTGTTCCGGTGCTAACTAATGTAGAATCCATAACTGCGATTTATTTTTTTGAGTTGTGCAAAAATAAGAATTTTATTTAGTTAAATAAATATAAAAAGAAAAAGAGATATATCCATAAAATATCTACAAAATGCCAAAAACTAGTAGCAAGGTCAAATCCAAGTCTGTCTTCTGCTGAATATTTCTTATTTAATTGGTTAATAACAACTACTATTAAGCAGACAATACCTGCCACCACGTGCAGGATATGGACCACTGCAATAATGTATATATAGGACATTGTGATATTACTTGTTGGCCCTGTAAAATTATAACCTGAATCTATAATTTGATTAAAGCCCTGAATCTGAGAATAAATAAACGCGATCCCAAGAACTAAGGCTCCAATTAGAAGAGACGTCGTTGTGGTTGCTTGATTCTTTTTTAGTGTTTGCTTTGCAGCGTATAAAAAAACACTACTCAAGAAAATAATTAAAGTACTGTAAATAAATGCATTTGGAAGCACAAATCCGACCAGCCAGTCTTCCCTTGAGCTACTAACAATAAATGCACTTGTTAGGCCTGCAAAAGACATGATTAAGGAAATAACCCCAAACCATAACATCATTTTTTTGGCACGTTTTTGCTTTTCTTGTGTAGTCCCTTGTGTTAAATCCATAGTCTGATAAATTTATCTGAAATGTAAATGAGTTGAATTAAAGTAATATAGACAACACTCGCCAACATAAGTTGACGTGCTGCTTTATCGGTTTGATTTTTAAAAAGTTGAAACCCGAAATACAAAAACCAGATGCCGCAAGCGAATACCAAGACTGTCGCTACAATTGACAATTGAAGTTGCCCCGTGAAACCAAATACAGGAATGATAGAAATGAGAACCGTCCAGACAGTGTAAATGATCGCTTGGAGTGCGGTGCCTTTATCTCGTTTTCCTGTCGGTAGCATATTAAACCCCGCTTTCTGATAGTCCTCATGTAAAAACCAACCAATAGCCCAAAAGTGAGGGAATTGCCAAAAAAATTGTAACATAAATAAAACACCCGGTTCAATCCCAAACTTTCCTGTAGCTGCCACCCATCCTAACATAAAAGGAATGGCTCCAGGTATGGCCCCAACAAACACTGAAAGTGGTGTTTTAGTTTTTAAGGGCGTATAGGCACTCGTATATAGACAAATGGAAATAGCGCCAAACATAGCCGTGCGGGCATTAATACTGTATAAAATAGACAACCCAGCTACAGTTAACAAGATGGCTAAAACAAAAGCATAATTCACCGACATTCGACCTGCAGGAATGGGTCGGTTTTTGGTACGATCCATGAGTGCGTCTAAATCGCGTTCTATAATTTGGTTAAACACATTGGAAGCTCCAACCATAAAATAGCCGCCAATTGCTAAAAGAAGTAAGGTTGGAAAATGGATGGTTTCTGCCGCTAATAAATACCCCGCTACAGAAGAAAAAACGACGCTTATAGATAGGCCCATTTTAGTCACCGCTTTAAAGTCGGAGAGAAATGTGCTTGCTGTAATTGATCTGTAAGTAGTGTTCGACATAAAGGTGAAATTTCTTCACATTTGAACTGCAAAGATACTTCTAAAATCTATTTTAGCAATGTAAATTTTAGAAATAAACACGGCTTTTCGAACCCTTATTTATTTACTTACAAAATGAATCGGTAAGTAGCTTTAAGTAGAAAAATATTTTGTGGACGCTGATCTAAAACTCCAGCCTCAAAACCTTCAAATAATCCATTTGATGCTGAAACATCACCTGTAACTCCTTGTGACCAGACCAAAAACAATTCGGATCCAGGAATGTATTCCCATCTTAAGACTAGATTGGAATTAAATTGAACATACAAAAAATCAGGATTTTCAAAACTATAATCAATCGTACCGTCTTTATTATAATCAACCTCATAGTCATCGTTGTTCATGCTGATCTGACCGATGTCATACAACTGAAAACGATCGTTTAAGTGATCGGCTATGGGATTGGTTACGTATTTAAAATCTCGATACCGTCCACGAGAAATAAAAGGTTGTCCGTAATATTGAATCGACAAATTAGGGTTGATCGTATAATCCAATCGAATCGATGCTGACAGGGTTTGATTGTCTATGGTCCCTAATACATATTGAGTGCTTTTATCTGGTTGCGAGACATATTGTGTTTTGCTTTTTGACAGACTATATTCTGGAGCAAAAGAAATATTGAGTGCATTGGTTGGCTGGTAATTTAGCTCAGACTCAAATTTTAATAACGAAAAATTATCTTCTTTAGCGCGTGAATTAATCAATCCAATAACTCCCTGCAGTTTTTTACGACGATCGGTTCCCACAAAAAAGTATTGAAAATTTTCTTCTGAAAAACGCCATCGTGGGCCACCTCTTAAAACACTGTTTGAGTAAATACGAGGTTTGTGAGCCGCTCCAAATTCAATCCCCCAATTGTTGGTAAAACTAATATCTCCTTTTAACTCATATTGTATCCGGTTGTAATTCCCTTCAAAATCGAAGGCTGTAAACTGTTTAAAGCTTAGACTAATATTACGAGAAATTCCAACAGGTTTTCCGGTCCTATACCTCAAATTTAAATATTGAATCATTTCATCTGCACTTCTTAAAAATCCAATGTCATTCAACTCTAATTCTGGAGAAACCCACTTAAATCCTCCGTTATAGTTCCAGTGCTGTCCGCCCGTTTTCCCCATAGCAAACAGGCCCCCAGTCCCTGTTAGAGAAGTTCGGTTTGGATCTACTTCAAGATGGCCTGCATCTTCTCTATTAAATAAATGTGTTAAATTTTCTTGTGTGTTTTTAATCGCTTCTTTACTCCCTTTCACATGGCTCATGACCATGTTGGCTTCCATATAATAGGTTCTGTTTTTCCATTGATGCTTAAAATCTACCCCCCCAGAATAGGCTGATTTTCTTAATTCAGAAACTTCGGGTGTAATACGACGGTTGGTGGCGGTAAACATTCCACCAACAAACGTATTTTTTTCATTTAAATCTTTTTGAACACGGCCAACCAAGTAGTTGGTAAACGGCTCTGCGAGGCTTTTAGACGATTGGCCAGCGTCGCTAATATCTGCATACTCTTTAGAAGTCATACTTTCTAAAAGCCCAATGGACCAACCGTTTTTTGTTTTTCCACTGAATTTTGCAGCTCCTAAAATCGTGGTATTTTGAGGTTGATCGACAAAAGCTTCGTCTGAACTGTCTGGAGTGACTTGAGGAGTACGGCCGATACGACGAGAAAAAAACAGGTTGTTTCGGTTACGCGCAAATTGATAGTTAAAAATATTTTTGTTTTCTACAAAGAATGGACGTTGATCTCTGTTAAATATTTCAAATCCGTCTAAATTGATTGCAGCAGGATCCGCTTCGACCTGTCCAAAATCGGGATTGATAGTGACGTCGAGCGTCAAATCATTTGTAATCCCAATCTTGGCGTCTAGACCCGCGTTGAACTTAAAATCATTACCATCCTCATAAGGGTTGCCCGTTTCTGGTTCATATCGATCTAATAAAGCGACGGTGAAAGGTTGAATTTCAATTTGCTTTTGAGGTTTAATGTTTTTTAGTCCGTACAATTCTCCAGCTTCGCTCACCCAACCAGCAGACTCCAAAGGAATTCGATTCCAAGCGGAACTTTCATTTTTCCTGAAATAGTTTCGGACAACATTCAGTCCCCAAACTTGATCCTGATCATTACTAAATCGCAATTGACTTAATGGAATTCTCATTTCGGCACTCCATCCATCGGCATCAACGAGAGCTTTGGTGCTCCAAATAGGATTCCAGCTTTCATCAATATCATCGCCATTATCGGTAACAAACTCATCGCCACGAACGCCTGCTGCGGTAACTGTAAACAAGAAAGCGGTTCTTAAATCGTGGTAGCTATCAATAAGGACATTAATTCGATCGCCAACAAATCCATCTCGTCTCGAAAGTCGTTTTGTGATGGTTTCAGGTTCTGAATCAAGTGCTTTCAGAGCAACATAAAGATATTTTTGATCGTAAAGAACTTTAAATTTAGTTTGAACTGAAGCTGGGGTGTTTTCATCAGGTTGCACTTCGACAAAGTCCCCTCCCCATTCTACGGAGCTCCAAACAGAATCATTAAGGGCACCATCGATCACGGGAGCGGAGGACATATTAATTTCGATTGTGTGATATTTTTTTTTAGCGGCATTCGGAAGTTGTTGCGCTATCAAATTAAATGAGGAAATCAATAAAAAATAACAGAGGGATTTGAAAGGCTTCATTATGTGGAATTTAGGATGACTGGGATCACAAATATGAAAAATGTAATTTATAAACAACCGAAAAAAATTGTTAAAATTTGCACATACCGACTTGAACAAACAACTTATCATCTTAAATTAGATGTCATAATACCTAAGAATCAATCTAAAAATAAACACAAAATAGATTTTGTTAATAACAATTTATAATTGTAGATTTGCAAACTCTTTTTTAAGGGAGGAATGTTTAATAAGTAAAAACTAATTAGTGTGGATACATTAAGTTACAAAACAATTTCAGCCAACAAAGCTACTGTAAATAAGGAGTGGGTTTTGATAGATGCTGAAGGACAAACGTTAGGGCGTTTAGCTTCTAGAGTCGCAATACTTTTAAGAGGGAAGCACAAGCCTAACTTTACGCCACACGTTGATTGTGGAGATAACGTTATTGTTATCAATTCAGAAAAAATCAAATTATCTGGAAACAAATGGAGTGACAAGTCTTACATTCGTCATACCGGCTATCCAGGTGGACAAAGATCACTAACTGCTACAGAATTATTTTCCAAAGATCCTGCTAGGTTAGTTGAAAAATCAGTAAAAGGTATGCTGCCAAAAAACAAATTAGGAGCTGCTTTATTCCGTAATCTAAACGTTGTTGTTGGCGCTGAGCATTCTCATGAAGCGCAAAAGCCAATTACAATCAATTTAAATGAAGTTAACTAATGGAAGTCATTCACAAAATTGGCCGTAGAAAAACGGCAGTAGCACGAGTGTATGTTTCAAAAGGAAAAGGAAACATTATCGTAAACAAAAAAAATCTTAATACTTATTTTCCAACAGCAACTTTACAATACAAAGTAAATCAACCTTTAGCACTGACTAATAATGAAGATAACTTTGATGTAAAAGTAAATGTTTTTGGTGGTGGTATTACAGGTCAAGCAGAAGCAGTTCGTTTAGCTTTATCTCGTGCAATGTGCGAATTAGATGAAGAAAATAGAAGTATTCTGAAACCAGAAGGCTTATTAACAAGAGATCCAAGAATGGTTGAACGCAAGAAGTTTGGTCAGAAAAAGGCGCGTAAGAAATTCCAATTCTCAAAACGTTAATATATTATTTTTAAACCAGTTATTGTTGTCTATAGTGGGGTCAACCACTAAGACTTAGTTTAGCATCTAAAAGCATTTAGTAAAAAATAGCTGCGCATTGCTAATTAAACAGAACGTAAACTATTACAAAATGGCATTAGTAGAAGTAAAAGAATTATTAGACAGTGGTGTACACTTTGGTCACCTAACAAGAAAGTGGGACCCCAACATGGCACCCTATATTTATATGGAAAGAAATGGTATCCATATAATAAATCTCTACAAAACTGCAGCAAAACTTGAAGAGGCTTCTGAAGCATTATCAAAAATAGCAGCTTCAGGTCGCAAGATACTATTTGTTGCTACCAAAAAACAAGCAAAAGATATTGTTTCAGAAGAAGCTGGCAACGTCAATATGCCCTACATAACTGAACGTTGGCCTGGTGGAATGTTAACCAACTTTGTTACAATACGTAAAGCTGTCAAAAAGATGGCTTCTATCGACAGAATGAAAAAAGATGGAACTTTTTTGACACTTTCTAAGAAAGAGCGTCTCCAAGTTGACCGCTTGAGAGCAAAACTTGAAAAGAATTTAGGCTCAATTTCAGAAATGACCCGTCTTCCAGCTGCTCTATTTGTTATTGATATCAAACGCGAACACATAGCTATTAAAGAGGCACAAAAATTAAATATTCCTATTTTCGCAATGGTTGACACAAATTCGGATCCTAGGCAAGTTGATTATGTGATCCCTGCCAATGACGATGCTTCCAAGTCAATTGAAAAAATTCTAACAAATGTAACTGACTCTATCGCAGAAGGTTTAGCTGTAAGAAAAGCAGAAAAAGATAGTAAAGAAGCTGAAAAGGCAGCAACTGAAGCTCCCAAACAAGAAAAAACAGAAGAAGCCCCTAAAACCGAAAAGGTAGCAAAAGAACCCAAAGTTGAAAAACCAAAAGAAGCCCCTAAAGCCGAAAAGGTAGCAAAAGAACCTAAAGTTGATAAAACAAAAGAAGCCCCTAAAACCGAAAAGGTAGCAAAAGAACCTAAAGTTGAAAAAACAAAAGAAGCCTCCAAAATCGATAAGGTAATTGAGGAACCTAAAGTAAAAAAAACAACTAAGACCAAGGCGGTAAAAAAGACTGAAAAAGCTTCTAAAGAAGAGAAAAAATAGAAAAAATAATTAAGTAAAAATAACGTCGT
>JAQXBT010000067.1 GCA_029252265.1 Flavobacteriaceae bacterium
AGGCTACGACTGTGGTATGCAAGTGAAAAACTACAACGATATTCGTGAAGGTGATATTTTGGAAGCCTTCCGTGAAGTAGAGGTTAAAAAAACACTTAAGTAGTAGTATTTAGTTTATAGATACATAAATTTTTAAAGACCGTATGCCTTTTGGACATACGGTCTTTTGTTTACCCCCTGTTTGTGTGTAATAAATAAAACTTGTAATAAATTATAAAAAAGTGATTTGTGGTTTAGCTGTGCTCTTGGTGTCAAAGAATTTATGTAAATTTGAATCTCCACTAGGTCAAAAAACAGTTCTGAAACAAATATGCTAGCGGTCGCTAATTTACCTGCTCATAATCATTCCATCAATGCGGTTACGGCAGACGGTAATACATCGATTCCTGGCGGGAATTTGCCAGCAGGCACAAAATTACTGGACAAGGAATACTCAGATGCCAAAGCTACCACCACTATGAATGCTACAATGGTGAGTAGCACAGGTGGAGGACAGGCTGTTAATAATATGCAACCCTATCTTGCAGTGACTTATATTATTGCTTTACAAGGCCTTTATCCATCAAGAAATTAAAGACAGATGAAATTAATTATTCAACTCTTTATTTTTACAAGTATAAGCTTCAATGGCTTTGCTCAAATTACGCTCAACGCTTGCCAAGCGTTATTTGACGATCAAGAATTTATATTCACTCAAACGGATACAGACGCTACTGGGAGGGCTGTTTTTGAAACCACACCAATCACAGGCGACCAGCCTTGTAGCGGCATTGGAGTCTGTAAATTTCAAATCGCTTATAATGACACCGATAGTCGATGGGAGCTCCGAGCAGATGATGGTAATGGTGATTTTTCTGGAACGTATTTAATTTATTATAATACTGCGCAATCGACACCAAATCCTCCAGATGCCACTTTGGGCGTTTGGGTTGAGAATTCGACGACAGACACAAACACTCCGTTTTGTGGAGGGGATGAAGATTCCACGATTGTAACGCTCACAGGTGATGTTCAAAGTGAAACATTAGCGACTTATAATCAAGAGTTTGCAGGTCTATTTAAACTATTTCCCAATCCGAGTTCAGGCTTAATTACAATAGAGTCGGCTTTTGAGATTTCAAATATTCAAGTAGTTGACCTTACAGGAAAATCAGTTATAAGTAGTTCTAAGATTCATCAAAATACGATTGATGTCCATCAACTTCAAACAGGACTTTACATCACTAAATTTGAAATTAACAACCGACGTTATTTTGAAAAAATCCTAGATAAATAGAAGTTTGTTGCTTTTAAGGTTTAAAAGGGAATGCATTTGGAAACAACTTTTTTACGGCCAATAACTCCCGATCCGCTTCAAGGCGCGTTCTAAATTTCCCGACCCAAATTTTATAGTTCGGCGTTTCATATTTCATTTCTACAAAGTGATCTGGAAACTCTGTTTTGAACTCAACAAGAGCGGCTTCTGCATCAAGTCGATTCCCATTAAATATTTGGATTTTAATGTAGTCTTGCTCTTTATTCAACTCTTTTTTAAGCGCTAAGACACGATCAATTTCTGCACTTTTATTTATGTGTACCACTCCCTCTTGCGCCAATATAGGCGTTGAAAATAAGACACTTATAATAAAATATTTATAACAAATTAATTTCATAATATTGGATTGCTTTTACAAATGTAAACGAATATAATTAAAAGATAAAAAAACACTTATTTAGAACGTATATAAATTAGAAACTTACATATATCTAACATTTTAAAAATGGACATTATATGTTACTTTTGCCTAAGATTTTTATAACCGGATATTACCTATTTGCATGATAAAATCGTACCAAAGTTTAGAAATGACTTCTATCAACACTATGAAACAGGGATTTAACTTTTACACGCTCTCAAAAACACTATTTTCGGGGCTTTTATTTTTCTCAATTATATTCACGTCACTTTACGCTCAAGAAGGCGATCCTGCTAAGGGAAAATCGTTATTCAATGCTAACTGTGCTGCTTGTCACCAATTAGATAAGAAAATGACGGGGCCAGCGCTTCGAAATGTGGAAACACGGCTAAGCGAAACCGAAGGTTTAGACCGCGTTTGGCTCAATGCTTGGATTCGTAACAGTTCTGCTATGATTAAGTCTGGAGATGCGTATGCGAATAAAATTTATGCTGAATACAATGGCTCTGCAATGACTGCTTTTCCACAATTTTCAGATGAAGATATCTCAGACATTTTAGCCTACACCGCTCAAGAAAAAGCAGTGCCTGTAGCTGCAGCAACGGCCACAACACAAAACGTACAACCACAAGGAGGCGTTTCTCAAGAAATTGTCTTAGGTGCACTTGCTATTCTTTTCGCATTGTTAGCCTTAGGCTTATTTTTAGTAAACAAAACATTACGTCGTTTTGCAACAGCCAACAATGTTGAAATTGCCGAAGCAGTTCAAAGAAAATCACTTTGGAAAGCGTTTGTAAACAATCAATTTTTAATGTTGGTAGTGGCGATCTTTTTCTTATTGTCGAGTGCTTACTTTGTATATGGATACCTTATGCAAGTTGGTGTTAACCAAGGATATCAGCCAATTCAACCCATTCATTATTCTCACAAAATTCACGCCGGTGACAATGGAATCGATTGTAAGTACTGTCATTCCTCTGCACGTGTTAGTAAGCATTCTGGAATTCCAGCGCTTAATGTGTGTATGAATTGTCATAAATCTATTTATGAAGTTGCACCATCAACTGCTACCGAAGAATACAGCAAAGAGTTTTATGATGGAGAAATTAAAAAACTATACAACGCTGTAGGTTGGGATGATGCCGAACAAAAATATACAGGAAAAACCAAACCAGTCAAATGGGTACGCATTCATAATCTTCCTGATTTCGCTTATTTTAACCACTCGCAACACGTCACGGTTGCTGGCTTGGAATGTCAAACATGTCATGGACCTGTCGAAGAAATGGAAGTGATGTATCAGTTTTCTCCACTCACAATGGGTTGGTGTATTAACTGTCATAGAGAAACAAATGTAAAAGTTCAAGATAACGGCTATTATGAAAAAATTCACGAAGCGCTTTCTCAGAAATATGGAGTCGAACAACTAACCGCAGCACAAATGGGTGGGTTAGAGTGTGGAAAATGTCATTACTAGAACTTAATTAAAACGATCAACAAGTAACATTATATATATGTCATCAAACAAGAAATACTGGAAAAGTGTTGAGGAGTTAAATCCGAACCATAGCTCTGCTGTTGAGACGCTCAAACAAAAGGAATTTACGGAAGAAATTCCTGTAGATGAATTTTTAGGCGATAAAGAAACCCTAGAAGCATCCAGTACAACGCGTCGTGATTTCTTAAAATACGTTGGGTTCAGTACTGCTGCAGCTTCTTTAGCAGCTTGTGAAGGGCCAGTGATCAAGTCGATTCCTTACGTTGTACAACCAGAGCAAATTATTCCTGGGGTTGCAAATTATTATGCAACTGCGATTGCTAACGGATACGACTTTGCAAGTGTTTTAATTAAAACAAGAGAAGGCCGTCCTATTAAAGTTGAATCTAATAGTTTGGCAAAAGCGAATGGAGGAATCAACGCCCGAGTTCAAGCCTCAGTCTTAGATTTATATGACAACCAAAGAGTTGTAGGCCCACAAAAAGATGGACAAGCCATTAGCTGGGGTGAACTTACCGCAGAAGTGGCTCAAAAATTAGAGTCTTTAAAAGGAACTGACAAATCGATTGTGTTATTAACACAGACGTTTGCAAGTCCATCGACTTCAAAGTTAATTGCTGACTTTAAACAAAAATACGCGAATGTAAGCCACGTGGTTTATGATGCGATATCAGAATCTGCAGCTGCGGATGCGTACCAAAATAAATATGGCAAAAGAGGCTTGGTAAATTACGATTTCTCTAAAGCCCAAACAATTGTTTCTATTGGCGCTGATTTCTTAGGCGATTGGCAAGGTGGTGGATTTGATGCTGCTTATGCAAAAGGACGGGTTCCGAAAAACGGAAAAATGTCTCGTCATATTCAGTTCGAAGCAAACATGACTTTATCTGGTGCAAACGCCGATAAACGTGTCGCGATTAAACCATCTCAACAAAAAATTGCACTTGCTAAACTATATGGAAAATTAGTTGGAATGGCTGTTGGAGGTGATCTTCCAGCGCATTTAGAAACCGCTGTAAATAATGCGGCTTCTGAATTGATTAAAGCAGGTTCTAATGCTGTGGTCCTTACGGGGATTCAAGATGTGAATGCACAAAACATTGTGTTAGCCATCAACGAAAAACTAAACAGTAAAGCGTTTGATACAATCAACCCAATTCAAACCCGTCAAGGAGATGATAAGGCGGTTGCACAGTTAGTTTCAGACATGAATTCTGGAACGGTTGGTGCTGTCATTATGGCCGGGGTCAATCCAGCGTATACACTTCCAAATGCTTCTGCATTTGTTGAAGGATTAAAACAAACAGAATTATCAGTTGCCTTCACCATGAAAAATGATGAAACCGCTTCTGTATCACAATATATTGCTGCCGCACCTCATTATTTAGAGTCCTGGGGCGATTTAGAAACTAAAAAAGGTCACTTTGGACTGATGCAGCCAACAATTCGTCCTTTATTTGATACTAAACAATTTCAAGAGGTATTGCTTGAGCTCCTTGGAGATACAGGGTCGTATCATGATTTTGTGAAGTCGTATTGGAAACGTAATGTATTAAATGGAACTTCATGGAATGACACCCTGCATGATGGGGTTTATGTTTCTTCAAACTCTGCGACGATTGATACTGCAGATGCTTTTGATGGAAGCGCAATTTCAGAATTAGGAGCTGCTGTCACTGCACTTGCTGCAACAGCAACTTCTGGGATGGAGCTTACACTCTATCCTAAAACAGGAATGGGCGATGGTCAACAAGCCAACAACCCTTGGTTACAAGAATTTCCAGATCCATTGACTAGAACCACTTGGGATAACTACCTAACGATTTCAGAATTTGATGGTAAAGAATTAGGGTTCTTTTTGGAAACGAGTACATTTTTCAGTGAAAACAGTCATGATGCCAACGGCGGATTGAACGGAAAATATGCAAACTTGACGGTTAACGGAAAGACTGTAAAGGTGCCTGTGATTATTCAACCAGGACAAGCAAGAGGAACTGTTGGGATGTCTTTCGGCTATGGTCGAAGTGAAGGTCTCAAAGCAGAAATGCAAACCGGAGTGAATGCCTATCCTTTATATACCGACTTTAGTACTACGCAAACAGCAACGATTGAGTTAACGGATGGGAAGCATGAATTTGCTTGTGTTCAGTTACACAACACATTAATGGGTAGAGGTGATATCATCAAGGAAACAACCTTGGAGATTTTCAATACGGAATCGGCTGCAAAATGGAATCCAATGACCATGGTGTCATTGAACCATGAAGAAACCCCCGTAGATTCACCAGATGTTGATTTATGGGATGAATTTGATCGTTCAATCGGACATCATTTCAACTTGTCAATCGATTTGAACTCATGTACTGGATGTGGCGCTTGTGTGATTGCATGTCATGCAGAAAATAACGTTCCCGTTGTAGGAAAACAAGAAATTCGTAGAAGTCGTGATATGCACTGGCTACGGATCGATAGATATTATTCTTCCGATGAAACATTTGAAGGAGATAACACTACCAAAGATAATATTCAAGGACTTGGAAGCTCATTAAGTACGTTTGGTGAGATGGAAATTCCATCTGAAAATCCGCAAGTTGCTTTTCAACCAATCATGTGTCAGCATTGTAATCATGCGCCATGTGAAACGGTGTGTCCAGTGGCAGCATCGTCTCACGGTCGTCAGGGTCAGAATCATATGGCTTATAACCGATGTGTAGGAACACGTTACTGTGCGAATAACTGTCCTTATAAAGTACGTCGATTCAACTGGTTCTTATATAATGAGAATGACGAATTCGATTACCACATGAATAACGATTTAGGACGTATGGTAATTAATCCAGATGTGACGGTTCGATCTAGAGGGGTTATGGAAAAATGTTCGATGTGTATTCAAATGACACAGAAAACAATCCTGGATGCGAAGCGCGATGGAAGAGAAGTGAATCCAGATGAGTTCAAGACCGCTTGTTCGTCTGCATGTGACTCTGGGGCCATTGCATTTGGAGATATAAATAATAAGAAAAGTGCGATTACCGAACTTAAAGATGATGAGCGTGCTTATCATTTACTAGACCACGTTGGAACAAAGCCAAATGTGGTGTATCAAGTGAAAGTGAGAAACACAAACGAAGCATAAATAATAAGAAATAATATAAAGGAATATGGCGTCTCATTACGAAGCACCTATCAGAAGACCATTAGTTACCGGGGAAAAATCATATCATGATGTAACCTTGGACGTTGTTGCACCTGTTGAAGGAAAAGCAAATAACCTTTGGTGGGTAGTATTTTCTATTGCACTTGCAGCTTTTAGCTGGGGAATAGGGTGTATGATTTATACCGTCTCTACGGGGATTGGTACTTGGGGTCTCAACAAAACCGTTGGTTGGGCTTGGGATATTACGAACTTCGTTTGGTGGGTTGGTATTGGACATGCAGGA
>JAQXBT010000016.1 GCA_029252265.1 Flavobacteriaceae bacterium
ACCTCAACCACGGCAATATCGACTTGTTTATCTGCGAAATAGGCAAATGCCATCCCTACCGACATTTCAAAAAACGACAAGGCATTGGCTTCAAAAAAGGATTTATTGGCAGCTACAAAATCCACCACAAAATCTTCGCTGATCATTTCTCCATTAATACGGATGCGTTCGCGGTAATCTTTTAAATGGGGCGATGTATATAGACCCACTTTATAACCTGCCTCTTGCAATACCGATGCGAGCATGTGCGCCGTAGAGCCTTTGCCATTGGTGCCGCCAACATGAATGGATTTGAATTGATGTTCTGGATGATTGAGTTCTTTGGCGAGCTTAAGGGTTTGACTTAAATCGGCTTTATAAGCAGATTTTCCCACATTCTGATAGAGAGGTAATTGAGAAAATAGCCATTGCGTGGTTTCTGAATACTTCATTTATTGGCGGACGCTAAAATCGACAATCACAAAACCAATTTGTTTGGCGGGGGCTTTGGAATCTGCAGGCCATTTGTGAGTAAAAGCTGTTTTTTTAGCGGCATTATACAAACAGATATCGCCAGTCGTACCCCGTTTTCCGGGGATGGCTTTGACCACATTTCCATTTTGATTCACATGAATTTCAACGACTACTGTGCCCTCTTCGTCACAGTCGGGAATGACTTTCGATTTGGACGGACGCCCACGGCCATTCAATCCATAGCCTACGCCGCCATTTCCACTGCCCGGAGATCCAAAATAACTCGATGCATACGGATTTCCATTCAGTTGGCCTTTATCGCCCGGAGTATTATCA
This sequence comes from Flavobacteriaceae bacterium, assembly GCA_029252265.1. Lineage (GTDB taxonomy): Bacteria > Bacteroidota > Bacteroidia > Flavobacteriales > Flavobacteriaceae > Hel1-33-131. Next base: position 790 of record JAQXBT010000016.1, read on the forward strand.
TCGCCTTCCGAACCTGTGTCGGTGCCGTCATTAGTGCCGATGCCACCCATGAGTGCATCTAATTCTTGTTTCTTTTTCGCTTTTAGTTCGGCTTCTTTTTTGAGACGCGCCGCCTCTGCTTCGGCTTTGGCTTTGGCTTCAGCATCGGCTTGTGCTTTCGCTTTGGCTATCGCCTCTACTTCATTTTTTGCTTTGGTATCTGCATCTGCTTTCAGCTTAGCCGTTTTGGCTTCTGCTTTTTTAATGGCAATAGATTCTAAATCTTCGGCGGTGAGCACCTCTTCTGAAGCCGTAGGCTCACTGGACTGTACAGGTGGTGCCGCTTTCACAGGTTTAACGATCTCGGGTTCAGTAACGGGCGTAGCTGCTGCTGCAATGGGTTTTTTAGGTTGCACAGCCCCAGTGCCTGTATCGGAAGTTCCAAAATTGACCGCAACACCATACTCCAAAGGCGGATCCATATAACCAGGCCCCACTATAAATAGTAGTAAGATCAACAACAGCATGATGACGGTGGTCAGTCGTGCAGAATGTTTTTGATGTTTGGTCTCAAAGAAGCGCATCTTAGTTCGGATTTACAGCGAGTATGATTTTGAATTTATTTCGATTGGCAATGTCCATTACTTTAACGACGTAGTCCACAGGAACAGATTTTTCGGCTCTCAACACTAGGGTTGGAGCGGTTTCTTTTTGTAATAGTTGAAGCAATTCAGTTTCTAAATTTTGAACCTCAACTTTGCTCTGATCGATATAAAACGACAGGTCTTTTTTAATACTGACGGCAATCGACTTTTTATTTTCTGTTTTTCCACTGGCCGTTGGTAATAAAATATCAATGGCATTGGTGGTCACTAAAGTCGATGCAATCATGAAGAAAATCAACAATAGAAACACAATATCCGTCATGGACGACATATTAAATTCGGGAGATATTTTATTACGACCTCTAATATTCATTTTAAATAGGTTCGTTAAGTAAGTCTAAGAATTCCACCGAATTGGCTTCCATTTGGTAGACCACTTTATTGGTGCGTCCGACGATATGGTTAAACGCAATATAGGCGACAATCCCAACGACTAAACCGGCAACCGTAGTGGTCATGGCGGTATACAGCCCATCGGCCAAAAGTTTAATGTCAATTTGACCGCCAGAATTTGCAATTTCAAAAATGGATAAAATCATTCCAATCACCGTTCCTAAAAAACCAATCATGGGGGCTGCACCAGAGATGGTTGCGAGTATGCTGACGTTTTTTTCTAAGCTATACACTTCTAATTTCCCTGCATTTTCAATAGCTGAATTAATATCGGCCAATGGACGTCCAATTCGAGAAATCCCTTTATCAATCAATCGTGATACGGGCGAATTGACTTGCGCACAGACTGCTTTAGCAGCATCAATTTTTCCATTGACCACATGGTCTTTGATTTGATTCATAAAGTTTGGATCCACTTTAGAAGCTGCTTTTATGGTGAATAAACGTTCAAAATAAATATACAAAGCAACTACCAAGAGGACGGTTAACAAGGCAATAATAAGCTGTCCTGCTAAGCCTCCACTTTTAATAAGTTCGACAATGGATAGTGTTTTTTCGACGGATTGTGCATCTAATTGAATCGCGACTTCATCTTGAATACTGGTATTGATCATATGTGTTTAAGTATAACTTCGAAATTATAAACGCTACTATTTAGGATAAATTATATTTAGATCAGGGTTCTTGTAAAGAAAAAGACAATTGCTCCTGCTAAAAACCCAACAAGGGCCAACCAAGAGATTTTTTTTAGGTACCAGAAAAAGTTGATTTTTTCCATGCCCATTGCGACCACGCCAGCAGCCGATCCAATGATCAACATACTTCCACCCGTTCCGGCCGAGTAGGCAATAAAGTGCCAAAGTTCGTGATCCAAAGGTTCGGAAAACATCCCTAAAGAGGCTGCAACAAGCGGGACATTATCAATCACTGCCGAGCCTACTCCTAATAACAAGACGACTAAATCAGAAACTTCTGTGCCCGCCATTTCAGTTCCTAGAGCTGGTGTGGCGACTTTAAGCCAATCAGCAAAACCAAACAAAGTTCCTAAGGACTCAAGGGCTGCCACTGCCATTAAAATTCCTAAGAAAAATAAGATACTAGGTAATTCTATTTTTGATAAGGAGTGATGTACGGGACTGTGATGTACGATTCCTTCTGAGTTTTCTTTATCCAATTCATTCAAACTGAATTTTGAGGAACTGTAGATTTCTGCAAAAACAGCGACGACTCCAAGAGAAAGCATCATCCCAACATAAGGCGGTAAGTGTGTAACCATTTTAAAAATAGGCACAAAAATAATGGCTGCTAATCCTAAATAAAGCATGGTACCACTAAAACGACCTGCAGATTCTGTCTCGCTGGTATCCATTTCTAAAGACCCTTTAAAAACAGATAACCTTGAGGCAATAAAGGTTGGAACGATCATACATACCAGTGATGGTAATAATAAGTATGCGAATAAATGCCCTGTGGATACTTTATTTGCGATCCATAACATGGTCGTGGTCACATCACCAATTGGGGAAAACGCACCCCCTGCATTGGCAGCAATGACAATAAGTCCTGCAAACCAAAGACGCATTTTACGGTCATTAATTATTTTTTGAAGCAATGAAATTAAGACGATCGTGGCGGTCAAATTGTCAATAATCGCTGATAATATAAAAGCTAGCACGGCAAAAATCCAGAGTAGTTTGGATTTCTTTTTGGTTTTAATAAAATTCTTTATAGTTGAAAATCCATTGAAATACGCAATAATCTCAACGATGGTCATTGCCCCTAATAAAAACACAAGAATTTCGGCAGTTTTCCCTAAATGGTGTAATAAGGTTTCTTCGAGAATGTGCATTTTTTCAGCATGACCTAGCAATTCAAAATTACTTAGAAGGGCATGTTTACTTGAATCAAACCAAGTGGTGAAATCGTCTATTCCGAAAGAAATAAGCGCCCAACTAATGGCCATCATAATGAGGGCTGGGATTAATTTGTCGATTTTTAAACTGTGTTCTAGAGTAATCGCTAAGTAGCCCGCGATAAAGACAATAATAATTACGGCTTCCATGAGTTCTGTTATTGAGGATTTATTTTGAACGCTAAATTGATACTAACAAATATAAAAAACTAATCAAGATTTCAGGGAAATTAACAGTTTTTTTCAGGGAAATTAACAGTTTTTTTCAGGGAAATAAATATGCCCGCTACTATGATCGTATAAAGCGCCGGTCACCGATTGTAAACAATTGGGTTGATTTTTTAATCTCAGCACTCCTAAAAACCCAAATACCAGAGCCTCCTTATAGTCGATAATTGATGCGTCTGCTTGTAGTAAATCCAATCTAGATAGTTCTGAAATACGCTGCATTAAAAATGAATTAAACACGCCACCACCAGTGATTAATCCATTTTCTAAATGATAAAAATTTAAAACCTTTGAAATTTGTAGGGCACTGTGTTCTACAACGGTTCTTAAAATTGAACTCACTTCAAGGGTATACGCATCAATCTGTGGAAAAACGTTCGTTTGCACCCACTCTAGCCCCAATGATTTTGGAGGCTTTAGTTTATAAAATTCTAATTGATTTAAAGCTTCTAGTAAGGGCAGACATAGCGCTCCGCTAGATGCGATTTTACCGCCATCATCATATGGGATTCCCAAAGATTTCACGTAGTGATTTAGGATGATATTCACGGGGCAAATATCAAAAGCAATTCGATTGGCTTGCTGCTGAAAAGAAACATTTGCGAATCCCCCCAGATTGAGACAAAAATCATAGTCAGAAAATAACAGTGCATCGCCAATAGGCACTAATGGCGCGCCTTGGCCGCCGAGAGCGACATCTTGAGTGCGAAAATCACAAACCACGATTTGATTTAAAAAGGTTGCTAAGGCAGGTAAATTTCCGATTTGAAGAGTTATACCTTTGTCGGGTTGATGAAAAACAGTATGCCCATGACTGCAAACTACATCTACTTTACCGACTTGTTTTGTATGGACAAAAGCCGCTATTTCTTTCGACAAAAAAAGCGTGTAGTCTGTATTTAAATTTTCTAAATCAATTGGATTTAAATCAATTGCGGTTCGAAGGCGGTCCTGCCAGTGTTTGGAATAATCTACTGTTTTTGAAGAAATAATTTGAAACGTCCAGGAGCCATCAAACACAAAGTGTGCATAACATAAATCGATGCCATCTAAGGAAGTTCCGGACATAACTCCGATGACATAAAAATGTGTTTGATTGATAAACTTTGTATTATTCATACTATATTTTCACCTACTTACTATGCGTGCATAGTAAATTTTTATATATTTGAAAGGACTAAAACAATCCTTATGAATTTTTCTTTATCTGAAGAGCACCGTATGGTTCGAGAGGCCGCCCGTGATTTTGCACAAACCGAATTACGTCCTGGCGTGATCCAACGAGATACGCTTCAAGAATTTCCTGACAATTTAGTGAAAAAAATGGGAGCACTCGGGTTTATGGGCATCATGGTAGATCCCAAATACGGAGGGAGCGGCATGGATACCATTTCGTATGTATTAATTATGGAAGAACTGTCTAAAGTGGATGCCTCAGCTTCGGTAATTGTATCAGTTAATAATTCTTTAGTATGTTACGGACTTGAAACCTATGGTACAGAATCACAAAAAGAAAAATACCTCACTAAACTAGCGACTGGTGAATATATAGGTGCCTTTTGTTTGAGCGAGCCCGAGGCCGGAAGTGATGCCACCTCCCAACAAACCACTGCGATTGATCATGGCGATCATTATGTGATTAATGGGACTAAAAACTGGATTACAAGTGGCGGGCGTTCGGATGTGTATCTTGTAATTGCACAAACTGATCGCAGCAAAGGCTCAAAAGGCATTAATGCATTTATTGTTGAGAAAGGAATGTCTGGTTTTGAAATTGGCCCAAAAGAAGATAAGCTTGGAATTCGTGGCAGCGACACACATACCTTGCAATTTAATGATGTAAAAGTTCCTAAAGAAAACCGAATTGGCCCGGATGGTTTTGGGTTTAAATTTGCCATGAAAACTCTGTCGGGTGGCCGGATTGGGATTGCAGCTCAAGCACTCGGGATTGCATCTGGTGCTTATGAATTGGCATTGGCCTATTCTCAACAACGCAAAGCATTTGGGACTAAGATTTGCAACCATCAAGCGATTGCATTTAAATTGGCCGATATGGCCACGGATATTGAAGCGGCACGCCATATGGTGATGAAAGCGGCTTGGGACAAAGACCAAGGGGTTTCGTACGATACTTCGAGTGCGATGGCCAAATTATTTGCTTCTAAAATTGCGATGGAACACACCGTAGAAGCGGTTCAAATTCATGGTGGGAATGGGTTTGTAAAAGACTACCATGTGGAGCGATTGATGCGGGATGCAAAGATTACACAGATTTATGAAGGCACCTCTGAGATTCAAAAAATGGTTATTTCGAGGGCGATTCTTAAAAATTAACTGTTAAATCAGGGCATAAATGTAAAAGCGTCATGTTTTTTTATTATATTTAGGTCTAGACAAAGGCCTACTTACTAAATATGCTAACACAAGTTCACTTCGCTTAGTATTTACTAAATTAGCTACGATTAAACAACGTTAGCTGAAATATGAAACAAAAAAAAGCAATTGTAATCGGTGGGGCTTCGGGAATCGGAAAAGGAATTACGGATGCGCTTCTTGCTAATCGATACAAAGTTGGTATTACAGGGATCGAAAAAGATATCATAAAAAACTTACAAGATTCAGGAAAAGAGAATTTAATAATCGAATACCTTGACTGTTTAACTGACGACATCTCTGTTACCATGACTGAACTAATCGAACGGCTTGATGGATTGGATGTATTGATTTTTAGTGCTGGAATTGGAAATTTAAATAAAAACAGAGGTTATAAAATTGAAAATAATGCCAACCGATTAAACGTACTCGCATTTACTGAAATAGCCGATTGGAGTTATCGATTTTTTAAAAAACAGGGTCATGGTCATTTTGTAGGAATCAGTTCAGTGTCTGGGCTTTTTGGAAGCAGAGTCGCACCGGCGTATCATGCAGCAAAATCTTATCAGATAGCATATATGGAAGGGTTAAGACAAAAAGCTTCAAAAGACAGGAAATCTGGAATATCAATCTATATAACAGATATTAGACCTGGATTTGTCATCACCCCTCTTACGGAGGGAAAACGCTTGTTTTGGGCCTCAACTATTGAAACCGCAGGTAAACAAATTTATACGTTTATCCACAAAAAAGCAACGATTGGATACGTATCAAAACGTTGGCAGATTGTCGCTATTATTATCAAGATTCTACCACGTTGGATTAGAAATAGGATGTAAAACCCTTTGTTGATCGTAACTGTATAATTGAAGTGTCAAACCATATTAAATCTATAAATTTTTAAAAAAAACAGAATGAATTATAGAAAAGCAGAAGTTAGAGATTTAGATAAAGTATCAAGATTATTCGATCAATATCGACTTTTTTATGGTAAAAAAACAGATCTAAAAAGTGCAAAAAATTTCTTGACAGAACGAGTTTCAAAAAATGATTCTGAAATTTTTATAGCAGAAAATCCAGAAAACGAAGTTATTGGATTTGTACAATTATATCCTTTGTTTTCTTCAACAAGAATGCAAAAATTTTGGCTTCTAAATGATTTGTTTGTTGATCCTGACCACCGTTCTGAGGGGATTGCTATTGAGTTAATAAATAAAGTGAAAAAACTGGAGAAAAGCACAAAAGCTTGTGGCATGTATTTAGAAACTGAAAAGTCGAATGTCATTGGAAATAAGTTGTATCCAAAAACAGGATTTAAATTAAACACAGACTGTAATTTTTACGAATGGGATTCTAACTGATAAAACCAAAAAAACATGAAGCGCAAGACAAATAAAACAGTCTTGCGCTTTTTTTTACAACCTTATTAAGTGTATTCAAATAAAACAAATTTTAACATCAATAGATAGATACACGACGTAAGCATTAGGAGAAAATTGAACAACAGGCGGAAATTATTTCGACACTAAAATTATTGACAAAATAAGTTATAGTCTGTAACAAATTTACATTTAAACCGTCTAATGTTTTAAAACTAAACCTATGCATAAATTAATAATCAACAGCCTAACCAAAACGTATTCCAATGGCGTGAAAGCCCTTGACAATGTTTCTCTCGAAATTGAAAACGGAATGTTTGGTCTCTTGGGGCCAAATGGAGCTGGAAAATCATCTTTAATGAGAACACTTGCAACATTGCAAGAAGCCGATTCGGGAACAGCAACTCTAAATGATATTGATATTTTAAATCAACCTAAAGAGTTACGAAAAAACTTAGGCTATTTACCTCAAGAATTTGGAGTCTATCCAAGAATTACGGCGGAACAATTATTGAATCACATGGCTGTTTTAAAAGGAATTACAAATTCTCGTGAACGTAAAGAATTAGTTAAATACTTATTGGATAAAGTTAATTTATATGACAAGCGTAACAAAAATGTAAAAGGCTTTTCGGGAGGAATGAAACAACGTGTAGGAATTGCTCAGGCCTTGATAGGGAATCCAAATTTAATTATTGTTGATGAACCAACCGCAGGCTTAGATCCTGGCGAAAGAAATCGTTTTTATAATTTGTTGTCTGAAGTTGGAAAAGACGTTATCGTAATTCTTTCTACACATATCGTTGACGATATTCGGGAGCTCTGCACTAAAATGGCCATCATGAATGAAGGTCAAATTGTATTTCAAGGAAATCCTCAAAATGCAATTGACGAATTAAACGGGAAAGTTTATCAACGAATTGTAACGCGTGAAGAATTAGAGGTTTTTGCAACTAATTACGCTATCATTTCTAATAAAATGGTAGGAGGTCAGCCTTTGATTCATGTGTTTAGTGATACGAATCCAGAAAATGGATTTGAATTAGTAAAACCCAATTTGGAAGATGTGTTCTTTTCAAAAATCAACACTTCGAACGCCTTAGTTTAACCTCAAATTGATTTATCATGTTTAAGAATTTCTTTCTTTCAGAATTAAAATATTCTCTCAAACAACCGATGGTATACATCTTTTTGGGACTAATGACGCTCTTTACTTTTGGAGCCACGGTAAGCGACAACATCCAAATTGGAGGTTCGGTCGGGAATGTTTACAAAAATGCTCCTTATATTATTACCATTTACACCACAATAATGACACTTTTTGGGTTGTTAATCGCTGCGGCATTCTATAACAATGCGGCACTGCGAGATTATAATAACAATTTTAATGAAATTTTATTTAGTACGCCTTTAAGCAAACCAGGCTATTTTTTTGGTAGATTTTTTGCCGCGTTAGTATTGTCTACAATTCCAATGTTAGGCGTTTTTCTTGGGGTAATTATAGGGTCCACTCTTGCGCCTATTTTTGGGTGGGTAGGTGCCGATCGATTTGGCAGTTTCTATCTTGAAACCTTTGTGAATAACTACTTCCTGTTTATCTTACCCAATATGTTTTTTGCAGGAACCATTATTTTCGCAATGGCTAACAAGTGGAAAAGCACCGTTATTTCATTCGTTGGAACCTTAATTATTATTATTGGTTATATTATATCGGGAAATTTAATTTCAGATATTGATAGCGAAACCATTGCAGCGCTAACCGATACTTTTGGCATAAGAGCATACACTTTATACGCGAAATATTATACGCCCATTGAGAAAAACACATTGACCCCTGGATTTTCAGGGCTATTGATTTTAAATAGAATTGTGTGGATTGCCACAGGAGCTGTAATCCTTTTAAGTTCTTATTTCAGTTTTTCATTTCAAGAAAAAAATAAAAAGATAAAAGCTGTAAAAGAAGACAAAAAAGAGTTGAAACAATTGTTTACTCGTCCTGAATTAAGCCCGAAATACACAAGAAAAACAGAATGGAAACAATTCAAAAGTTTCTTTCTAATTAACTTTTTGAGTATTGTAAAAAGTGTAACATTCAAACTTCTATTTCTCTTTAGTGCAATTATATTGATCTCCAACTTATTTGGAGGCTTTGAATATTTTGGACTTCAATCGTACCCACTTACCTACAAATTAATTGACACTATTTCTAATGCCGCCGGCATTTTTGTCATCATTATTCTAGTATTCTTTAGTGGTGAATTGATCTGGAGAGATCGAGAAAGTAAAATAAATGAAGTCATAGATGCCACACCCCACACGTCCTTAATATCGCTTTCTGCAAAAGCACTTTCATTAGTGAGCATTACGGTTGTTTTACATGCTTTTTTCATTTTTTGTGGGGTGATCTATCAATTAGCTAATGGATTTACAAGAATTGAATTAGATGTGTATTTTATTGATTTTATGCTGACAAGCTTCTTGACGTATATCGTATGGAGTGGCGTTATGATTATGATTCAGGTAATAATCAACAACAAATACATCGGTTACTTTGTGTCTATCATGGTAATCTTCGTATGGGGACTTATGCTTTCAATTTTTGATGTTGAATCAAACATGTTGTTTATTGGTGGAGGACCTTCTTTGATGTACTCTGATATGAATGCATTCGGACCTTCACTTAAAGCCGGGTTATGGTTCAACGCCTATTGGGTTTTAGGTTCATTTATCTGTTTATTAATTGCAGGCGCCTTATGGAACAGAGGAGCGGTAAGCTCTTTAAAAGAGCGTATTAGTACTGCTAAAAAACAAATTCCAAAAAGCTATAGATTAATTATTATTGGCACTATTTCTTGTTGGATCGCCGTTGCTGGATTTGTGTTTTATAATACACAAGTATTAAACTCCTACAAAACATCTAAAGAGAATGAACAAGTATCTGCAGATTATGAGAAAAAATATAAAAAGCACGAAAATTCAGCAAATCCAAAAATAACTGACCTAAAATATTTTATTGATTTATTCCCTTACGAAAGAAATGTCACTGTAAAAGCGACAATGACTTTAGTCAACGAATCTGAAACGACTATAGATTCAATTCACTACACTACTATCGGTTCAAATTGGGGAACGGAAATAAAAATCCCAAATGCAGTATTGGTTTTGAATGATACCGATTTGGATTACAGAATTTACAAATTAACAAAACCTCTGAAACCAGCAGAAAAAATTGAAGTTGAAATCAATACCAAATATAACTCTGAAGGGTTTCAAAATGGGATGGAAAATACGGGAATCATTAACAATGGTTCGTTCCTTAATAATTTTGAAATTCTACCCGCTCTAGGATATCAATCTAGAAAAGAGTTAAATGACAAAAATACGCGTAAAAAATATGATTTAAAGCCAAAAGATAGAATGCCAAAATTAGAGACTGACTGTTCTGAAAATTGCATGAAAAACTATCTAACAAATGGTGCTTCGGATTTTATCAATGTAGAAACTACTATTTCTACTGCCGGAGATCAAATTGCGATAGCTCCAGGGTCTTTACTAAAAAAATGGGATGAAAATGGAAGAAACTACTACCATTACAAAGTCGATCATCCATCTCAAAACTTCTATTCATTTATGTCTGCAAAATATGAAGTAAAATCACGTAAATGGCAAGGCATTGATATTGAAGTATATTATGACGCAAAGCATCCTCAAAATGTAGAAATGATGTTAGATGCCGTTGAAAGATCGCTGGCGTATTACACCAAAAATTTTGGCCCTTATATGCATAAGCAATGCAGGATTATCGAATTCCCTCGTTATGCAACCTTCGCACAAGCATTCCCAGGGACGATGCCTTATTCTGAAGCTATTGGATTTGTAATTAACTTAGAAGATGAAGAAGAAAATAATGTAGTTGATGCAGTTATTGCTCATGAAGTGGCGCATCAATGGTGGGCGCATCAGGTTGTAGGAGCAGAAATGCAAGGAGCAACCATGTTTAGTGAAAGTTTTTCTGAATACTCTTCTTTAATGACGATGAAAAGCATTTCCAAAACGCCCATGAAAATGCGTGAATTTGTCAAATATAATCATGACAGATATTTAAGAGGAAGAGGGAGCGAAATAGATAAAGAATTACCACTTTACAAAGTGGAAAATCAGTCGTATATTCATTATGGAAAAGGAAGTGTAGTGCTTTATGCTTTACAAGATTACATTGGGGAAGAAAAAGTAAATACTGCTATGAAGAGTTTCTTAGAGGCGTATAAATATCAAAAACCGCCCTACCCAACTTCACTGGATTTTATGAAACAATTAGAACCTCAAGTTCCAGATTCATTGAAATACGTCATAAATGATTGGTTTAAGGAAATCACTCTGTATGATAATAAAATGAAAAAAGCTTCTTATAAGAAATTAGAAAATGGAAACTATCAAGTAATTATGGAAATTGAATCTAAAAAATTATTGGCAGATTCCCTAGGAAATGAAACTCCGATGAAACTGAATGATTGGATTGACCTTGGCGCTTTTTCTGATTCTGATGAAGAACATTTAATCTTTGAAAAACGTGTTAAAATTGACAAATCAGATATGAAATTTACTTTTGAGATTAATGAAGTCCCTGCCAAACTAGCCATTGATCCCAGACATTTATTGATTGACCGAATTTATGGGGATAATATAAAAACTGCTAAAGAATTATTGCCCGAAAATTAATCATACTCTAACAAACTGAGTGGCGTTTTTACTTATAAAACCTTAAAAAGCATGAAGCGCAAGACAAATAAAACAGTCTTGCGTTTTTTTATGATGGTTATAAGCTCCAAACATAAAGTCACAAAAACATCGTCCAACACTTTATAAAATAAATCGGATTAATGTATCTTTCCGATCTATTTAAAAGGGAACTTATGGAAGGCAGTAAACTACTGAGTTATATTAAAGACGTCTTAAAAAATCGACCGACCGACTGGTTAAATTTAACGACTCATCGATTGAATGTTTATGATGAAAAGCGCGCCAAAACTCAGTTTTTAGAACAACTTGAAGCCTTATTTAATTCAAACAATTCGGAGGTATCAGCGCTTAAAAAATTACCAACAGCCTACGACTACATTCGATTGGGGCATCCATTATCTAGCCTCCTTGAATGGACGATTGCTAAGTTGCAAGACTTAAAACCAGAAAATGTCATTAGTTTTTCTTCACAAACAATTCCTGTTTTAGCTATTCTAAGAAAAAATTTATTAGACCCTAAAAAAACACAAATCAATTACACAGGAGAGTTACCAGATACTTTTGATACAGATGTCTTAAAGCGTGTCTATGGCTATCAATTTGAATTAAAACAGGTTGAAAATGCCGCAGCTGTTTCAGAATTTGATGGCAGCACCATTTTTATATCTCAACAAGAAGACCTTTCTAAAATAGTGCTTTCTAATTCCATTGACTTTTTTATCAATAGTCAGGCGCAACTAGGAAGCGTAGTGTTCGTAAATGGTACCCTTAACGAACCCTATATCTCAGACATTCAACATGTCCGACGAAGAGAAACCATTGCCATGACACCCACTAATTCTCTTTCTGTACTACAATCCTTAGTCGATACATCGCCTTTTGAAAATTCTACGAATAATCTAGAGATCCATAAAAAAAAGGTCTTGGATTCCATTACGGGGATTACAGGAGCAGATACCACGCCAATCGTAGGCTCTAGTGGACTTTCGGTTCAATATGCAATTATGATGGGGCTCATTCACGATGCTCAAGAAAAGCACCCCGGAAAAGCGATCAAGTTTATTGTGCCTCCCAATTGTTATGGCGGCACCAATGACCAAGCACGACGGGTGGCAGCCTGTATTGAAAATGTGGAAATCGTAGATTTGCCTGTCGATGGCGACAACGAAATGGTGCAAAGTATTGAAACCATCTTAGCCAAAATTGCGAGCGAAGATGCCGTTCCCTACATCATTGCAGAAATTCCTACCAATCCCAGAGTGGAAGTCCCCGGTATGATACAATTACAAAACGTGTTGAGTGCCGTTCGTAAAACAGAAAAAGGTGACATTGCAATCGACCCTGTGTTTATTTTAGACCAAACTTTTTGTCCAAACGTTCTCTTTTTGGGGGAAGGCGAAATACTCTCTTCGTTTCGGACGATTTCCTATGTCAGTGGATCCAAATTCCCAAGTGGTGGGCAGTGTACAGCGGGCTACTGCGTTGGTAATAAAAAAGCCGAAGCCTTGATGGGCAAGATTGAATTGCACCTCCAACTTTGCGATAACGAAGCGACAGCGCTTCAATATGACATTTTAGCTAAACAATTGCCGTTCATGAATCAACGCATTCAGGATGCTTACCTTAACACGCGAGACTTTGTTAACTTCATACAAGAAACTTTACCAAGCGCAAAACTAAATTTTGTTTCTGAAGATTTAGCAGCGCAAGGCTTTACCCCTTCTGTGTTTTCACTAGACCTCCCCACCAAAGGGGCTAACGATACAGAAAGAGAATCTTACAAGAGAGCCTTAAATCTTAAATTAATTAATTTAATGATCGCTAAAATTCCCAACGAAAGTAAGTTCTGTGTGAGTTATGGGCAGTTACAAGGGTGCTATTGGACCATTCCTGCCACCTCCACACAAGGGACCACTAAAGAAGGTGACAAAGATTATATTGTGCGGGTGTCACTGTCTCCAAAAATGAATTTAGAATTACATAAAAAAGTGTTTTTAGAGTTTGTAGGTGCCCTTTAATATGACGTCATTGCGAACACTACTGAGATCAAAATATATTTTGATCGAAAGTATCTTGCGGAGCAAGCGTGGCAATCTGTTTGACCCTACGTCATTGCGAGGA
>JAQXBT010000053.1 GCA_029252265.1 Flavobacteriaceae bacterium
TCCGCCCCACCAACAATTTCTAAAATTTCATTTGTAATGGATGCTTGACGTGCTTTGTTATACGTCAGTTTTAGCTGATCTCTCAATTCTGTTGCATTATCCGTAGCTTTGTGCATCGCTGTCATACGCGCGCCGTGCTCGCTTGCAAAACTATCACGAATCGACTTATAAAGCTGTGTTTTTAAAGACTTTGGTATCAAGGTCTCCACAATTTCTTTTTTAGACGGTTCAAAAATATAATCGAGATTTACATTGGCATCCCCTTCTAAGGGGACAATTGGTAAAAACTGTTCCGTCATAATTTCTTGAGTCGCTGCATTTTTGAATTTATTATAAATAATTTCAATTTTATCAAATGCTTTTGATTCAAATTGCGCCATCAACATCTCTGCAATTTCAGCGACATTGTCAAAAGTTAAATCGTCATAAACAGGACTCTGATTGGATATAATTTCAAGGTTTTTTGAGAGTGCATCATTTGCTTTTTTTCCAATCGCCACAACCGATACATTGGCGTCATAACTTTCAGCTACTACCGTTGCTGTCTTGATAATATTGGAATTAAACGCACCACATAAACCTCTGTTAGAAGTAATCGCAACAATAAGTACATTTTTTACATCCCGTTGTTCTGAGAATTTACTTCCCGAATCCGCGTCTAAAGTTGCACTCAAGTTTTGTAAAAGTTCGGTCAATTTATCCGCATAAGGTCGCATGGCCGTAATGGCGTCTTGCGCTTTTTTCAACTTCGCAGCCGAAACCATTTTCATGGCGCTAGTTATCTGCATCGTTGATGATACGGACGCAATTCTATTTCGGATTTCTTTTAAATTTGCCATGCTATTGTCGTGTTAAACTAAGCGCTATATTTACTTGATAACTCTTTTGCAACCGCTGTTAAGGTATCTGTTACTTCATCCGTTAATTTACCAGATTTTAGAGTCGCTAACACATCGCTGTGCTTCGCTCTTAAAAACTCGATAAACTCAGTTTCAAATTCTTTTACTTTATTGACTGGTACCGCTCTTAAAAGGTTTTTAGAACCTGCATAAATGATCGCTACTTGATCTTCTACTTTAAAAGGGTCATTTTGTGCTTGCTTTAAAATTTCAACGTTACGTCGTCCTTTTTCAATGACGTTTAAAGTAACTGCATCTAAATCCGATCCAAACTTAGCAAAAGCTTCTAATTCACGAAACTGCGCCTGGTCTAATTTTAAAGTTCCAGATACTTTTTTCATTGCTTTAATCTGTGCATTTCCACCGACACGAGATACCGAAATCCCAACGTTAATTGCAGGACGAACACCAGAGTTAAACAAATCACCATCTAAGAATATTTGACCGTCTGTAATCGAAATTACATTGGTTGGAATATAAGCAGATACATCACCTGCTTGTGTTTCAATAATTGGTAAGGCTGTTAATGAACCACCCCCTTTTACAATCGGCTTTAATGAATCTGGTAAATCGTTCATGTCTTTTGCAATTTCATCGTTGTTGATGACTTTTGCTGCACGCTCTAATAAACGGGAATGTAAATAAAATACATCACCTGGATACGCCTCACGTCCTGGAGGACGACGTAATAAAAGTGAGACTTCACGGTAAGCAACCGCTTGTTTTGATAAATCGTCATATACAATTAATGCGGGACGACCTGTATCTCTGAAAAACTCACCAATGGCTGCGCCTGCAAAGGGTGCATATACTTGCATTGGTGCTGGATCAGATGCATTAGCAGCAACAATTGTCGTGTACGCTAAGGCGCCTTTTTCTTCTAATGTTTTAGCGATCAATGCGACTGTAGATGCTTTTTGTCCGACAGCAACATAGATACAATAGACTGGTTCCCCAGCATCGTAAAATTCTTTTTGATTTAAAATGGTATCAATACAAACGGCTGTTTTACCCGTTTGTCTGTCACCAATGACTAACTCACGTTGTCCACGTCCTACTGGGATCATGGCGTCAATTGATTTGATACCTGTTTGTAAAGGTTCTGTTACAGGCTCACGAAAAATAACCCCTGGTGCTTTACGCTCTAAAGGCATTTCGTAGAGTTTTCCTTCAATAGGGCCTTTACCGTCAATCGGTGCACCAAGTGTGTCAACCACACGACCAACAATTCCTTCCCCAACATTGATCGAAGCAATACGACCTGTTCGCTTTACAATTGAACCTTCCTTTATTACATTAGAAGCTCCTAAAAGAACGATTCCAACATTGTCTTCTTCAAGGTTTAATACAATCCCTTCAAGACCACCTTCAAATTGTACAAGTTCACCATATTCAGCATTCGAAAGTCCATATGCACGAACAATACCATCCCCTACAGTTAATACAGTTCCAACCTCATCTAAAGAAGCTGTTGATTCGAAACCTGAAAGTTGTTGTTTTAAAATTGCTGATATTTCAGCTGCTTTTACTTCTGCCATCTTAATTTATTTTATACCTCTGAATGAATCTCAGTATAGTTTTAGTTAATTGTAAATTTACTTTTCAATGTATTTAATTGGTTCGAAACACTTGCGTCATATTGCTGGTCTCCAACACGTAGCACAAAACCTCCAAGGATGTTTTTGTCTACTGTTTTGTTAAGTGTTACTTCTTTTGTGGTTAAGGTTTTAAGCTTCGCCATGACTTTGACTTCTAGTTCTGGAGTCATTGGAACGGCTGTGGTTACAAAAGCGTTTACTTTATTATTGACTTGGTCGTATAGAATCCCATATTGGGTGGCTACTTGTCCAAGGATATCAACTCGTTTGTTGCTTACTAAGATATTAAATAATGATTTGCTTTCTGAGCTTACCGAAGGAAACAAGGCGTTTAATACGTTTGCCTTTTCTGATAGTTTTACGACAGGGCTTTTAAGCGTATCTTCCAAGGAAGCATTGTTTGCGATCATTTGCCCAATCATGGTCATATCTACCTGTACTTCATCTGCATGTTTATTTTCTGATGCTAGGCTTAATACGGCTTTCGCATATCTTATTGCTGCTCTTGTTCCTGTCATGATAAATTAGTTTAGTGTGGCGTTATCCAACATTGATTCCACTAATTTTTCTTGTTTTGCTTTATCAGTAAGTTCTTCACGAAGCACTTTTTCTGCGATCGATATTGAAAGTTCGCCAACCACTGATTTTAAGTCTGCAATTGCTGCTTTCTTTTCGGACTCTATTGCGGCTTGCGCTTGAGCTACTAATTTATTAGCTTCTTCTTGCGCCTCTGATTTCGCAGTCTCAATCATGTTGCTTTTTAACTCACGGGCTTCTTTAAGCATTGCTTCGCGTTCTGCACGGGCTTCTTTTAAAAGCTTTTGATTATCTGCTTGAAGGTTCTCCATGTCTTTTTTAGCATCTGCAGCTGCAGAAATTGCGTCATTAATATCAGACTCACGGGTCTCAACAGCGTCAAGAATTGGTTTCCATGCAAACTTTTTTAGAAGTAGAACTAAGCCTACAAAAAGGAGAAGTTGCCAGAAGAATAGGCCAAATGAAAATTGTTCAATTAATTTTTCCATAATAACATTTATCGTTAATTACTTTTGCTTAATTTTTTAATAAAAACAACTACAACCAACCGTTGTAGTTGTTTTTTTGGTGTTTGTTATCCTGCAAATAATGCAGCAAAACCAATACCTTCAATAAGTGCAGCTGCGATTAACATCGCTGTTTGGATTTTACCAGATGCTTCTGGCTGACGTGCAATTGCATCCATGGCGGATCCGCCAATTCTACCAATTCCCATTCCTGCTCCAATAACGATTAAACCTGCTCCTACAATACTTGGAATTTCCATAATATATAAATTAAAAATTAAACATTCAGTTTGTTAATGTGCATGATCGTGATCATGCTCTTCTACTGCCGACCCAAAATAGAGGGCTGACAACATGGTAAATATATAAGCCTGTAAGGC
>JAQXBT010000026.1 GCA_029252265.1 Flavobacteriaceae bacterium
ATGGCAAATCCGCCTCTCCACCGTCCATTAAAATCGCTGTAAGCTTCTTCTTCACTTTGATAGTATCCTGCAATATCCACTCCAAAAGAACTCGCTGCCTTGGCATTGGCGTCCACTGCTTGTATTTTTAAATCTGATCTTAAATAACGCAAAGCGACGGCCATTGAGAATTGGTCTGAAAGTCTTAAAGAGTAGGATGCATCAAATGTTAATTCGTTTGGTTTTTCTATCAAAGCTTCAGAAAATTCATCGGCTCGTAATTCAATTTCTCCAAGTGAAAAATACTTTAAACTGACGGCAAACGCACTCCGTTCGTTAAGTCTATTAAAATAAGTAAGATTCCCTAAAAAGATATCATTGACTAATTTGCTTAAGTACGGAGTATAACTCACTGCCATCCCGGATTTTGCTTCAGAAAAGGCGTATTTTGAAGGGTTCCATTGTTGTGCGTGTGCATCTGCTGAGGTGGCAACACCCATATCCCCCATACCAGCAGCCCGCGCATCGGAGGCAATCAGTAAAAAGGGCACTCCAGTGGTGATGACTCTAGAGTCTTGCGAGTTAGGGGTTAAAATTGTTGTTTGAGCGGTTAGGTTATTTAAAAAAATCGACACTAAGAACAAAGCGAGTAGTGTTGATTTTTGAATTTTTTTAGATGGAATCATTTTTAAATTTATTTTTGACAAAGATAAGTTAATATTAAAGTATTACAAGTTTTTCAATTTTTTCTGCGGTCATTCCAGAACTCGTGGAACGCACGCTCAATTTGTAAACATAAACGCCTTTTCCTATTTTGCTTCCAAAATCGTCGGTGCCATCCCATGTAATGTCTCTGGTAACTGAGCTATTGAGCCCATTGGTTTGGCGATTGATGGTTTTGATCAGTTTTCCTGAGATTGTAAATATTTGTATAGAAACGTCTAAAACCTCCGAACTATTGTGGCTAAACCAAAATTCGGTATAATTGACAAACGGATTTGGGAAATTAAGCACATTTCTAAGCTCTAAACTTTCATCTTTATCAAACACCATAAATTGAATGTCTTGTACAGATGAGTTGTTGTAGACATCCCATGCTTTTATAGAGAGGGTGTGTAAGCCAGGCGCTAAATCTCTAAAAGGATAGCTCAAAGTCCCACGTTGGTAATCATCTACTGCGGCCGAGTAGTAATCGTTTAATTTGTAAACATTTGTTTCATCGCCGTCTAAAGTAGCCACTAGATCATGTCCAATTCCACTGGCTGTATTGATGCCGTTTTCGTCATATAGATTGGCTAAAAGTGTGGGGTTTTCATTGGTAATGCCACCAGAAATAAAGTTTTCATCGTTCATAAAGAGCGCAATTGTGGGTCCCAAATTATCTTCTGGAGCGTCTGCATTCAGCCCGCCGATTACAACCTCTAGATTATAGCCATGGTTTTGTAAAAGTGTTTCTGTTTTTGAATAGAGGCTGATTTTGCCAGTGCCTTCTTGCAAACTAATATCTTTTGGGACCACAAACTCAAGTTCATACTGTCCGTTAGTCACACTGGCTTGTCCTCTGAAAATTACCTCTCCTAAAGCATCAAAATCAATGGTAATTAGCTTTTTGTTGGTGTCTTCTGTGCCATCATTTCCAAGAGTGGAGCGTTGAATGTCTTTGTCGTAAATAGTAGCAGTTAAAATGCCATTATAATTTGTTAATATACCACCCTGTCCGTTCGTGACATGGCCTTCAATTTTGGCTTTACTCAATGCTTTTAGGACTTGAGTAGTCGTATTAATAGGTTCGTTGTTGATTTTTGTCACTTGAATGTCCGGGTCTGCAATCGGAAGCATTAAGGCAGGGTCACCAATAAAAAACACTAATCGCCTTTGGGAGCTATTGGTAATCATTGGGTCGTTTTTGGTTTGTCTCAGTGCTTCTGCAATACTCGTTTTTTGATTTGCACCAAAAGCAAATAAATATTGCCCTAAAGTTTCATTAAAACTAATTCCAACATTGACATAAATTTGTCTTGTGGTTGTGATCAAACCAATAGCACCGCCTGTTTTATTCCAAAATAAATACTCTCCAGCGGTCTCTCTAAATGGATTGTCAAATTTTGTGTACTCGCAAGTCACAGTTACAAAACAATTTAGTTTTGTTGGGTTGTTTACTTCCTGAGCGTTTTTTTTGTCAAAAATTCGTTCGCCAGCCAACCCATCTTCGCCGCCGTGTCCAAAATAATTCACCACAACCGCTCCAACTTCGAGGGCATCAAAAATAGCCTTGTTGACCAAAGAATACCGAGGCCCTCCAGAAGACGTTTCTTGAACGTAAGAGTCTGCATGAATTTTTGAAACATTCAAATACGGTTTTTGAGCCTTTACGGTTTCTGCGATCGCATCGGTAGTTTGTTGAATCAAAGCATCACTCGATTTATCAACATCATCAGAAATAAGAAGGAAATTGTTTCGCCAACTGCCATAAGCTTCGGGTTGATAATAGGACTCTACTTTGTCAACCATTTCTTTGGCACGTTGTGCATTTTCTGCGAGAATTCGCCCCACGGCAATGTCGAGTTTGTCCGAATTGGCCATCGTTCCTTCGTTGGCATCCATCATCCCGAAAAAATCATCCGAAATAAATGAGTTTGTTAAACTAAAGCTGTTTAAGGAATACCAAGATGGTACAATGTTCGTGTTGTTTGAAACACGGTCTTTATAGTCAAATGATGCATCTCCAAATAAGCAAACGTATTTGAGTTTATTGTCGGACGAAGATGCGTTGTCATAAACGAATTTCACAAAATTCCTGATGGCTGCAATATCTTGCATTCCAGAACTGAATTCTTGATAGATGTATTTTAAGGAATACACCTTTACATTTAGGTTGTTTTTAGTTCGGTTTATTTGTGCGAGTCGCTCCGCTTGTGTGTATAAATAATCAGGTGTAATAATAAGGTAATCAACATCTTTAAATCCCCCTTGATTATCTAAAAAAACAGTCCCTTTTATATCTTGATTTGATACTGTAGAATTCCTAACCCGCCTTGGCGCATAATAATCGGAGGCGGATACGGTTTGGTAGTTTTTAAGGGAGCCTAAGTTAGTTTTAAAACTAAATTGTGCTGCGGCCTCGGAGTTTGTATAGAAGGAGATTTGATAAGGATTGGTAATATCCCAAATTTCTGAGATGGAAGCGGCCTTTGAAATTTCAAAAGCTCCCACGCCAGCTTGTGTAGCACTAGCGTTGTTTTTAAATTGAAATTGAGTTCCTGGACTTTCCAGGATGCATTCGGCTTCAATTGAAATGTAATCTAAATACCCAGAGGCTGAGGGGTTGCCATTATTATTGTAAGATAACTCCACTGAGATCGATTTTGAATTGGACGTTGTTAAGTTATTGTAAAAACGTTCACTCGCTAAATTTTGTTTGCTAATGGCTGCAAATGTTAGATTGCCAACTTCGGCGCCGTTAAGTTTAACTTGCATGGCGCTTGTCGATTCTGAAACGGCAGCAGTATATACTTTCAAATGAATAGGGGTTGTGGTGATTAAATTCGGGAATTCGAAATCAAATTTCCGAACGTTTTCTACATAAAAACGATGCCCAAACCAGCGACGCCCCATTTTGGAGAGATTGTAATCGTCCGACTCCACAAATTTATAATCGTGAAAGGTCGTAAAGGTTGTTACCGGTGCAGCTGAAGGCTCTGTTGCAGGGCGCATTCGTAGGCCTTTAGTTGTGCCAACTGTGATATAGTAGTAAGCCACATCGGAATAAGGATTGATGTGAGAATTGTTGTCAGAATTAAATTTTTTAGGACCAATTGCATACATCAAAATATGGTCTTCGTTATGAATGATGCCATCTGCCTCTCCTATAAATTGGATGGAGTTTTCAATCAAATCGTTAGAGACCGTTTCAGAATTAAGTAACGGAAGTGACGCACCTCCGTGTCCATATACTTTGATGTTTTGAGGGTTTACATTATCTACATTGATGCCTAGATCGCTTAAGAAACTTTTACTAAGTTTATGGACTCCAGTCGTGTCTACAGCAAATCGATACCATTCTCCAGATTTTAAGACAGAACTCGTTAGTGAACTTGTGTTTTTGAACGCTCTTGCTTGCGCTTTTAATCGATACGAAATGGTGAAACTTAGGACTTTTTTTAGAATCCCATTTTCGTTAAAAATCGGACTAATTTCTATATATGTGTTAGAAGAATTTCTGGCAGTTGTATTGGTAACTTTTAATTGTGGGTTATTTGGAATTAATTTTTGAGAAAGCGTTTTTAAGTCTGCAATTGATAATTGTTCTGTTTGCATAGACGTTATGACTACCGATTTCTCATTGACGGATCCTTTGGAGTCCCATTGATTCGCATACGTAATTCCGTTAGTAGAGGAGTAATTGAAGTGTTCTGTGCTAAATGTAGGGATTTCAATTGAAGTGTTGTTAGTGGAAATTTCGGATGTCTTCTTCCAGTTAATGACAAAGCTTTTTGTTTGAGACATTCCCAAGAAAGAACAAAAGAAAAAAACAACTAAAAAATTTATTTTCATACAGAAGAAACGCATCCTCACCGACATTATTTTATATAAATATAAGAGATTTTCAAAATTACAATAATAAAATTCTAAAATCCTCGTTTTTAACTAAAGTAATCTAAAATAACTCGTTACAAAAATTGTTCAAATCACCTTAATTTGTATTGCATTATAATCTATAAATTAGTATATTGCGTGTCCAAATCCAAGTGTGTTTATTAATTATAAGTTGAATATGAAAAACAGCATCACATTTAGAATACTACTAGTATTAGCAGTATCCACGTCCTTAGTTGGTTGTAATAAATCTTCAAGCGGTGGAAATACTTCCAGAGCGACTGGATGGCAAATTAACTCTAAACTCGGAGGTTTTCAATATAACACCAGTTTCAAGGAGCAAGAAACTGCTCCTGGTTTAGTTTTTATTGAAGGCGGTACCTTTACAATGGGTAAAGTCCAAGATGATGTCATGCATGACTGGAATAATTCTCCAAACCAACAGCACGTTCAGTCCTTTTACATGGATGAAACAGAAGTGACTAACTTAATGTATTTAGAGTTTTTAGAATATCAAAAACGAGTCTATCCTCCAACGGATCCTCGATTTAAAGCCATTTATAAAGGCTTTCTTCCGGATACATTAGTATGGAGGAATCGTTTAGGGTACAGCGAGATGATGGTCGAAAATTACCTTCGTCACCCAGCCTACAGAAACTATCCAGTTGTTGGAGTCAGTTGGATTCAGGCGACAAGATTTGCCGAATGGAGATCGAATAGAGTTGCTGAAAAAGGCTTACAAGAAGAAGGCTATCTTGAAAAAGATTCTCAAATCACACATACCTCAGCTGAAAGTAACTTTAATATCAATACCTATGTAGTTGCACCAACTAAAGCTTTTGGAGGTAACGATACGATTACACTCCCTGGTAAAAGAAGGTCCATTGCAGAAAAAGATTCAATTAATTTATACGCAACCAGAGAAACAGGTGCCATACAATTAAAATACCGCCTCCCTACAGAAACAGAATGGGAATATGCGGCTCTTGGCATGGCCGACCTAAGAAGCTATAACGCCTACAGAGGACGTAAAAAATATCCTTGGGATGGTCAATACTCGCGTTCTGGAAGTCGAAAATCAAAAGGCGATCAATTGGCTAATTTTAAACAAGGAAAAGGAGATTACGGCGGTATTGCAGGATGGTCCGATGATGGTGCTGATATCACCAATGAAGTGATGTCCTATGAGCCAAATGGCTATGGTGTTTATGACATGGCTGGTAATGTTGCCGAATGGGTTGCAGATGTTTACAGACCTATTGTAGATGACGATTTTAGTGACTTTGGATACTACAGAGGAAACCAATATGAGAAAAATAAAATTTCAAGTGATGGCACATTTAAAATCGTTGAGCTTGATGAAATTGAGTATGACACCCTTTCAAATGGTAAGTTAGTTGCAAGAGCATTTCCAGGTGAAATAGCCCAAGTTCCTATTGATGAGGATGAAACCTATTTGCGTACTAATTTTGATAAAAGTAATAATGTAAACTTTCGAGATGGAGATGATAGATCATCAAGGTTTTTTGATGACTTAGAAGACAATGAAGATCAACAAATGTATAATTCTCCAGACCACAGCATCTCAAATGATTCAACAGGTTTAGTAAGAGAATATGATAAGTCAGATTCAAGAACTTCACTGATCAATGATGCAGCACGAGTTTATAAAGGAGGCTCTTGGAAAGATAGAGAGTACTGGCTCGATCCTGCACAAAGACGCTACTATCCAGAAGACAAAGCAACCGACTATATCGGGTTTAGATGTGCAATGTCTAGAGTTGGTTCTAAATCCTATTCAAAAAAGAAAACGAAAAACTAATTAGTTGTTTAGATCATATATAAAGTCCTATCAATTTTAATTGTTAGGACTTTTTTTATTAATTTTAAGTTATGGAATTAAACCAAATTCATCAACTTTTTCTGGAGTGTTCAGTGGCTTCTACAGACACGCGACACATTCAACAGAATTCGTTGTTTTTTGCACTCAAAGGCCCTAATTTTAATGGAAATTCCTTTGTGCATCAAGCCCTTGAAAGCGGTGCAAAATATGCTGTAATTGATGAGGTCGTACATCCTTCAGATAAACGTTTTATTTTGGTGGATGATGTCTTAGAAACCTTACAGGATTTAGCACGTTTTCATAGAGACTATTTGGGACTTCCTATTATTGCACTGACTGGAAGTAACGGCAAAACAACGACTAAAGAATTGATTCATGTAGTCTTAAAACCACACTTTAAAACCGTGGCGACTGTTGGCAATCTAAATAACCACATAGGGGTGCCCCTAACACTTTTAAGTATGACTGCTGAGACCGAAATCGGCATTGTAGAAATGGGCGCCAACCATGCAAAAGAAATTGCCACACTTTGCGAAATTGCGAAACCAAACATGGGCTATATCACCAATTTTGGAAAAGCCCATTTGGAGGGCTTTGGGTCTGAAGAAAACATCGTAAAAGCCAAAAGTGAGCTGTATGACTACTTGAAATCCAACTCAGGGTTGATTATTTTGAATTCGGATGATGCAAAACAAGTGGCGCAAGTAGGAGATTATGATACGGTTTATACGTTTTCGGAAACTTCTGAAACATCCGTGAATGTAAAGTTAATAGCTACGCAGCCTTTCTTGAGTATTGCGTTAAAAAATAGTACGATTAAAACTCACCTGGTTGGAGCGTATAATTTTAATAATAGTGCAGCCGCTTTGACCATTGGAGCCTATTACAATCTGACACTCTTACAGCTCAAAGAAGGAATTGAATCCTACGTTCCAACAAATAACCGATCGCAAATCATCCAGCAACACTCCAATGAAATATTACTAGACGCCTACAACGCCAATCCGAGCAGCATGGAAGTTGCATTGGATAATTTTAAAAGCATTCAAAATCAACACAAACTCGCCATTTTAGGGGATATGTTTGAGTTAGGATCTACGAGTGCTAAAGAACATTTAGAGGTTGTTAACCAAGCAATTTTAACCAAGGATTGTAATTTTTATTTTGTGGGCTCTCATTTTTTTGAAGAAAAAAAAGTACATCCAAGACTCCTGTTTTTTGAAACGTTTCAAGACCTTCAATTACATTTAGAGGAATCAACGATTTCAAATACCAGTGTCTTAATAAAAGGATCGCGAGGAATGGCTTTGGAGCGAGTTTTAGAATTAATTTAAAAAGCCCTCAAAAAATTGAAGGCTTTTTTGTGGGTCATACTGGATTCGAACCAGTGACTTCTACCCTGTCAAGGTAACACTCTGAACCAACTGAGTTAATGACCCCTATGTAGAGTGTAAAAATACTAATATCTTTTAATTATGTATCTTTATTTTTTAATTAATAAAAAAAAAATATTATTAACCAATATTTAGACTATTGATACTTTTAGCCAATCAAACATTTCCCAACTACATTATCAAATTCATGTCCGATGAATGGATCGTTAATAATATCGCTGTTTTAGTGGTTGTTATTTTCATCTTAGGGTTAGGTCGTTTTTTATCCTCTCAAAATAATATCAGAGTCACTTATATCATAGGGGTGATTTTATTTTTCACATCGGTAGTCACACCCCTGCGAACGGCTATTAATGGGCACTGGAATGTAGTGACAGACTTGCCTTTTCATTTGTGTGGAATTTCGGGACTGATCTGTTCTGTTCTCCCTTTTTTAAAACGAAAACAAGCCTTGTTTGATTTTGTGTTTTACACCGGAGTTATCGGGGGCATTATGTCCGTGCTAACCCCTCAAATGAATGGCTATGACGGCAGTGATTTTGCGTATTTAGAATACTATATAAGACATGTCTTGATCTTTTTGTTACCTCTGTATATGCTTCAAAATTTAAATATCAGACTCTCTAAATATTCAGTTCTCACCTCCTTTATTATCATTAATGTATTATTGGTTTTTATCATGCCTTTGAATTTCTATTTAGGCTCCAATTATATGTATTTGGCAGAAC
Organism: Flavobacteriaceae bacterium; assembly: GCA_029252265.1. Taxonomy (GTDB): domain Bacteria; phylum Bacteroidota; class Bacteroidia; order Flavobacteriales; family Flavobacteriaceae; genus Hel1-33-131. Next base: position 8,541 of record JAQXBT010000026.1, read on the forward strand.
CGCCACAAGCAAATAACCCTTTAATCATCGGAGTATGGCCCTATTATTTGTTATGGTTTGAAGTATTTATTGTGGTGTTGATGTTTATTTTTTATAAACTTTCTACATTGAGATTTAACATAAATAGAAGTAACTAATTAGCGTTTATAGCAGACTTCACTATCTTCGCTACAGAAATGAATTAAACCCTAAATATATGAAACTTCACATCCTACTTTTAGCTGGACTCCTTTTTCAAATGGGTCACACACAAGAGTTTGAAAAGGTAAAACCTCAAGAGCTACAAGCGATGGTCAGTTTTTTGACTTCTGACGAACTCAAAGGACGAGAAACCGCCACTGAAAGCGAGTTAATAGCGGCCCAATTTATCAAGTCAAAATTCATCGAATCAGGAATCAAACCCTATTTCGAAACCTATATGGACCCTTTTGAGTCAAAACAATATAAGGGCGTTAATGTGGTTGGATTTATAGAAGGAAATGATCCTAAATTAAAACATGAAATGGTACTCTTAGGAGCGCATTACGATCATTTAGGCTTTGGTAAAATAGTCAATAACGACTCCATTGCTAATGGTGCCAATGATAATGCTTCAGGGACTGCGACGGTTTTGGCCATTGCCAACCGTTTAGCGCACTTGGGGACCAATAAGCGATCCGTTATTATAGCCTTGTTTTCGGGAGAAGAAAAAGGGTTGTTAGGCTCAAAATCCTTAGCTAAAAAACTAAATGAACAACAAATCGATTTATATACTATGCTAAATTTTGAAATGATTGGTGTACCATTTACAGATCGTGATTACGACGTTTTCCTGACGGGTTATGAATTGTCTGATTTGGGCGAAAAATTAAATACGTATACCAATTCAACCCTAGTTGGGGTTTCAAAGATTGCTAAAAAGTACAATCTTTTCAAACGATCCGATAATTATGCATTTTATAAAGAATTTAAAGTGCCAAGCCATACCATTTCTTCTTGTGATTTAACTAATTTTGATTTTTATCACCATGTGGATGATGAAATAGATCAATTAGATTTTGCTTTTATGGCAACAACTATAAATAAATTAATCCCTGGAATCGTGCAAATTTGCAACAGCGACTCCAAAGAAATACAAATGTATTAAACGAGCATGCCAAAAATAATATCGTCCAAGGGAGTGCTCCATAGCGAATAGCATGTGTCCTAAAAAAAACAATAAATATAAACATGAAACCAACTAAAACAGTTATAATTACAGGGACCAGCCGCGGCATCGGTTTTCAACTCGTCCATCTTTTTGCCAATGCAGGTTATGAGGTTTTGGCGCTGTCCAGAAATGCAAAGCCCGTTTCAAATTTAAATTTTGAAAACATCACTGCCTTGTCATTTGACTTGAGTAAATCCGAAGATTATGATCGGGTAGAGGCCTTTGTAAAAAAAGAATGGAAACAAGTTGATATTCTGATTAACAATGCAGGAACTCTTTTAAATAAGCCGTTTGCTGACACTACTTTTGAAGACTTTCAACAGGTATATAACACCAATGTTTTTGGAGTGGCAGAACTCACACGACGCATGATTCCATTCATGCCCTCAAAAGGCCATGTGGTGACGATTAGTTCCATGGGAGGCGTTCAGGGTTCTGTGAAATTCCCTGGTCTTGCAGCCTATAGTTCTAGCAAAGGCGCAGTGATTACACTCACCGAACTTTTAGCAGAAGAATACAAAGAAACCGGCCCCTCTTTTAATGTTTTGGCATTAGGTGCCGTACAAACAGAAATGCTTGCAGAAGCTTTTCCGGGCTATGAAGCACCAAATACAGCCGCTCAAATGGCGGCTTATATTTTTGATTTCTCCATGAACGGAACTCAGTTTTATAATGGAAAATTGTTGCAAATTTCAAACTCGACGCCCTAATTACAAACACATTCTTTTTAAAAAATAAGGCCGTAGGTTTAACAGCCTATTAACGGTTTTAAAATAAAATATTTCTTTACTTTTGTACCTCGATAAAAACAACTTTTTATGTTTAATAGTTTAAGTGAAAAATTAGATAAAGCCCTTCACGTCCTCAAAGGTCATGGACGCATTTCAGAAATCAATGTTGCTGAGACACTCAAAGAGGTTCGGCGCGCGTTACTAGATGCTGATGTGAATTATAAAATTGCGAAAGAATTCACCAATCGAGTGAAGGAAAAAGCATTAGGTCAAAATGTTTTGACGACGCTTCAGCCAGGTCAATTGATGGTCAAAATTGTAAAAGACGAACTGACCGCCTTAATGGGAGGGGATGTTGAAGCTATTAATGTATCGGCCACACCAAGTGTCATTTTGATGTCGGGATTGCAAGGGTCGGGTAAAACCACCTTTTCTGGAAAATTGGCAAATTACCTGAAAACAAAGAAAACCAAAAAACCATTATTAGTGGCCTGTGATGTGTACCGTCCTGCCGCCATTGACCAGTTACATATCGTTGGAGACCAAGTTGGGGTTGAGGTCTATAGCGATCGCGGGAATACCGATCCAGTTGCCATTGCCAAGGCTGGAATTGCAGAAGCCAAAGCTAAAGGCTGTAATGTAGTGATTATTGATACTGCCGGTCGTTTAGCTGTTGATGAAGCCATGATGACCGAAATTGCTAATATTCATAAAGCCATCCAACCGCAAGAAACGCTATTTGTCGTTGATGCAATGACTGGGCAAGATGCCGTAAATACTGCCAAAGCATTCAATGATATTCTAAATTTTGATGGAGTTATTTTGACCAAATTAGATGGAGATACCCGTGGCGGAGCCGCCATATCCATAAAGTCAGTGGTCAATAAACCAATCAAATTTATTGGTACAGGCGAAAAAATGGAAGCCATTGATGTCTTCTACCCTGCGCGTATGGCCGAACGAATTTTGGGTATGGGAGATGTGGTTTCTTTAGTTGAACGTGCACAAGAACAGTTTGATGAGCAGGAGGCTCGAAAAATTCAAAAGAAAATTGCCAAAAATCAATTTGGGTTTGATGATTTTTTATCTCAAATTCAACAGGTTAAAAAGATGGGGAATATGAAAGACCTCATGGGGATGATTCCTGGGGCTGGAAAAATGATGAAAGAAGTCGATGTCGATGACGATGCGTTTAAACATATTGAAGCCATCATTCATTCGATGACTCCCGAAGAGCGCAGTAAACCAACCCTGTTAAATGCCAGTCGTAAAAAACGGATTGGAGCTGGGTCAGGGACGACCATTCAACAGGTGAACCAATTGATGAAACAGTTTGATCAAATGAGTAAAATGATGAAAATGATGCAAGGCGGTGGCGGTCAAAAAATGATGCAAATGATGAAAAATATGCCACGATAGAGTTAAATCAATAAGCAGTTCATAATGAAATTACTAGACGGGAAACAAACCAGTGCAGATATTAAAGTTGAGATTGCTGCGGCAGTCTCAGAAATAAAAAATCAAGGAAAACGCGCGCCACACTTGGCTGCGATTCTTGTGGGAACTAATGGCGCCAGTATGACCTACGTCGGCGCTAAAGTGAAAGCCTGTGAGCTTGTTGGATTTGATTCTACCTTGATTGATTTGCCCGTTGAAACGACCGAAGCCGATTTACTTTCTGAAATATACGCCTTAAATGACAATTCAGCTATTGATGGATTTATAGTACAGCTTCCCTTACCAAAACATATCGACGAACAAAAAGTCTTGATGGCGGTTCATCCCGATAAAGATGTGGATGGCTTTCATCCGATGAATGTCGGGCGAATGGCTTTGGATTTACCAACATTTTTACCAGCTACCCCCTATGGAATTATGGAGCTTTTAGAACGCTATGACGTACCAACCTCAGGAAAGCACGTGGTTGTCATTGGGAGAAGTCATATTGTGGGGCGCCCAATGAGTATTTTAATGAGTCAAAAACGCCCAGCGGGTGATGCGACCGTGACCATAGCGCACAGTCGTACCACTAATTTATCGGAGCTAACTTTAGATGCTGATATCATCGTTGCAGCTTTAGGAATACCAGAATTTTTAACTGCTGAAATGGTGAAGCCAGGCGCGGTTATTATTGATGTGGGAATTACAAGAGTTCCAGATGAAACCAAGAAAAGAGGCTACCGTATTGCGGGCGATGTTCATTTTGAAAGTGTGGCTAAAAAAGCAAGTTTTATCACGCCGGTTCCTGGTGGAGTAGGGCCAATGACCATTGCAATGTTACTTAAAAACACCCTCCTCGCTTGTGAACGTCATGCAGCAGCAGACACTATTTAGCAAAAATCTGAGACGTATCTTTAAACGCTTTAAATTCTAAAGCATTCCCTGCGGGATCATAAAAAAACATCGTGGCTTGTTCCCCAATCTGACCTTTAAAACGAGTATAGGGTTCAATAATAAAGTCTATTTTTTGACGTTTTAAATTCTCTGCAAACGTTTCAAAATGTTCCCATGGAAGAATCACCCCAAAATGAGGAACAGGTACTTGTTTTCCATCTACCTTATTAACATGTAAATCGTTGTCAGTTTCTTTTGGTTTAAAATGAATCACGAGTTGGTGTCCAAAAAAATTAAAATCAACCCAATGGTCACTACTGCGACCTTCTTCGCACCCTAAAGTATCTCTATAAAAAACACGACAGGCTTCTAAATTCCACACCGGAATGGCTAAATGAAAAGGGGATACCGTACGCATTAAATGGCTTTTTTAGAGTGTTTCAAAGTTTCGTTTAAAGTTCCCATCTCTAGGTCAGTTAAATCGCGATAACTACCAACCTCACTTTTCAAATGAATGTTCATAATACGGGTGCGTTTCAACGATTGTACTTCGTAGTTAAGGTATTCGCACATGCGACGAATTTGACGGTTGAGACCTTGTGTTAAGATAATTTTGAACTCATAAGTGCTCAGTTTTTGTACTTTACATTCTTTCGTTATGGTCTCTAAAATAGGAACGCCACTCGACATGCGTTGGACAAATGTCTGAGAGATGGGTTTGTCAACTGTGACAATGTATTCTTTTTCATGATTATTGCTCGCACGAAGAATTTTATTCACGATATCACCATCATCAGTCAATAAAATCAATCCTTCGCTATCTTTATCTAAGCGTCCAATTGGGAAAATTCGACTTGGATAATTGATGTAATCAATAATATTATCTTTTTCAACGTCGCTATCGGTTGTACAAACAATCCCTACAGGCTTATTAAAAGCAATATATGTTCGCTTTTTGGCATCATTAAGGATGGTTTTTCCATCGACTTTTACGGTATCTCCTAATACGACTTTCGACCCCATTTCTGGAACGACGCCATTAATCGTCACGCGTCCCTCGTCGATCAGTTTGTCAGCGGCACGTCGCGAGCAATAGCCGGCTTCGCTTAAGTATTTATTCAGTCGTGTTAAAGTTGATTCCATAGCGCAAATTTACAAAACTTTAGTGGCTCAAAAATTTTATTATTTCACCCGTAACAAACGCACCTTTTAGAGAGTGGCCTAGCCCTTCAGTTGTGATTAGTTTGGCGTTTTTATAATGTGTATCTATTTCAAGCGCATCGGAATAAGGGATGATGGAGTCATTTTTATCATGAAATAACAGACCTTCTGTCTCAATTTTTTTTGCAAAATCTGCAGTTGAAAAATAATTGGGATGGTATCCAAATTTAAGCTCAATTTTGGCATCAATCCCTTCGCAAATCGTTCGGGTATAACCCATCATATTTTTATAGCGTTGCATGATTCCTTTAAACCCTGACGGCGCGCCGAGGAGCACCATCTTTTGAGCGTTTTTATAGATTTGTTTTTCAAGAAAAATCACCAAAGCCATCCCGCCAACAGAATGCCCAAGAAAGACCGTTGGGTTAAATTCCTGACTAACGACATTAATAAATTCCGAATAGAGTATGGCATTAAACGTATCACTCCCAGATGCGCCATGAGCGGGGCCGTCCAAGGCGATTACGTCATAACCTTTTCTGTGAAGTGTTTCAATTTTATACCGCCATCGGCTGGTATTGCTCTCCCAACCGTGAGCGAGTAGGAGGGTTTCTTTGTCGCCTTTCCAATGATACGTTTGAATGGGTGTATCGTTGTAAAACAAGGTTTTTTTGTCTGCGGTCTCTAAAAATAAATTTGCACTTGAAGTGAGTTGCCCACTTTTTGGTTTTGAGAATAATTTTAAAGCGAGTTTGGAAGCATACGAAGCATTGAAAAATCCAATACAATTAATGAGGGCACCAACGAGCTTTGGAATGAGTGTTTTCATAAATCTTTAGGGTCTTCTCTGTGTACGCGATCCATCGTGAATGCAGGGGTGCAAATCGCTAAATATTCACATGGGGCATCAAATGGATTTGAATATTGAACGCGTGTATTTTTTTGAATTTTAATGGATTGCCCTTGTTCTAAAATAAGGGTATCTCCATCGATAATAAACTGTTTTTTTCCTTTAATGATGTAGGTATATTCCTCAAAGTCGGGCGTTTGAAACGGCTCACTCCAACCTGGAGGGGCGACCATGTGGGCGATGCTTAGGTTGTCGTTACCATCCGTTGCATTTCCAAAATGCTCTTCAATTAATTTACCATCAGTCGTCGGAACGACAAAAGGCGTTGTTTGTATTTTATATGCTTTCATCGTTTAATACCATTGAATGTAAAAGTCCTTTATTTTTGCAGATTCTGGAATTGAAATAGCTTCAATTTTTTGATTCATATTGTAGCGCATATCTTCTGGTAATTCTGATTTACTCACTGTAAAATAGACATTGAGTTCATCCACCGAAACAATAAGGCTTCGGAGTGTGTTTTGAATGTTCGAAATGGTGTACTTAGAATTAATCTCACCAAAAGTACTAAGTGTGTTTAAGCCGTCTTTATTCTTAAAACGGTCGTCCATCACACGCACGGTACGGATGGTTGATAAAGAGTCTAGAGAATAATTTGGATCGAGCTCTAATAACAATGTACCGGTTCCTTTTTCATAAACACTAATGGTGTTGGTGCTGCCAGTGAATTCATCGCCCCCAATGTATTTACTAATAGAATCGTTTATGAAAACCACTTTCAGTTGGTTTATTTTTGTTGAGTCCGTTAGGAGTCCTATGCTGTGTTTGGTAATGGCAAATGGGTTGGTTTTTGATTCGCATCCCATTAACAGGCCTGCCAATAATCCGATAATTAAATAGTGTTTCATGGTTAGTTTTGTATGTTACAATGCTAAATTACTTTTGTTGAAATTCCAAATGCTTTTGGATAAATGTAATTTAATGGCCTTGTTTTGGTTGCTAATAATTTTTGGTAACAGTTGGTATTTATAATTTCAGTAAAAATAAATGAAGTTTTATTACTGAAACAACAAACAGTAAACTATTTTTGCTCATTATGTTAAAGACAGAAATTAAATCGCTTGTGAATGCTGGAAAAATGCTCCCTCTTATGGAAGCGTTTTATACCATTCAGGGTGAAGGATTCCACAAAGGAACGGCTGCATATTTTGTTAGAATCGGGGGCTGTGACGTCGGTTGCCATTGGTGTGATGTTAAAGAAAGCTGGAATGCAGAATTACATCCGCCAACCTCTATAGACGCCATTGCTGAGGATGCTGCAAAAGACAGTCAGACCATTGTAGTGACTGGTGGAGAACCGTTGATGTGGGATATGAATCCATTAACAGCGGCCCTAAAATCCAAAGGGATGCAAACCCATATTGAAACGTCTGGTGCTTATAAGTTAACAGGCGATTGGGATTGGATTTGTTTGTCGCCTAAAAAATTAAAAGGCCCTTTAGACGAAGTGTATCAAAAAGCACACGAGCTTAAAGTGATTGTTTTTAATTTGGATGACTTCAAGTTTGCCGAAGAACAAGCTGCAAAAGTGAATCCTAATTGTATTCTTTACCTCCAACCCGAATGGAGTAAACGTGAAAAAATCACGCCTTTTATCGTCGACTATGTGATGAAACATCCAAAATGGAAGGTTTCGTTGCAAACGCATAAGTATTTGAATATTCCGTAGTCTAAAACAGGCTGTTTAGTTGTGTTTGTTTAATTTTAAGCTTCGATATCGCTATTTTAATTCCATTTAAATACTTTTTTGTATTTTTTAGTTTCAATTTGTTAGTGTTTTAAAGTTTAATGTTTATAATATATAAGTTAAGGTGCATATTTGCAGCTTAATACTTAAGAAACTATTATGTGTGGAATTGTATGTGCATTTGACTTAAAGCAAAAATCGGAAATCTTAAGACCTCTAGTGCTTGAGATGTCAAAAAAAATAAGACACCGTGGTCCAGACTGGAGCGGTATCTATAGTGATGAAAAAACAGTGATGTCGCATGAGCGTCTCGCAATTGTGGACCCTGCTTCTGGAAAGCAACCCCTTTTTAGCGAAGATCGTAAGCTTATTTTAGCAGCGAACGGAGAAATCTATAACCATCAAGACATTAGAAAACAATTTGAAGGAAAATATGCTTTTCAAACCCAAAGTGACTGTGAGGTTATTTTGGCACTTTATAAAGAAAAAGGCGTTGATTTTGTAGATGACTTAAACGGAATTTTCGGATTTGCAATTTACGACGTCGAAAACGACGAATATTTTATTGCACGCGATCACATGGGTATCATTCCATTATATATAGGGTGGGATCAAAACGGTACTTTTTATGTGGCATCAGAATTAAAAGCTTTAGAAGGAACGTGTTCTAAGATTGAGTTATTTCCACCAGGGCATTATATGTCTAGTAAAGATGGAAAGTTTGTGCAATGGTACAAAAGAGATTGGAGAGAATATGACGCAGTAAAAGAGAATGAAACAAGTATTGCAATAATTAAAGAAGCATTAGAAGCTGCTGTGCACAGACAGTTGATGTCCGATGTGCCTTATGGTGTTTTATTGTCTGGTGGTTTGGATTCTTCAGTGGTATCAGCAATCGCAAAAAAATATGCTCAAAAACGTGTGGAATCTGGCGATGAAACCGATGCATGGTATCCACAAACACACTCCTTTGCGGTAGGATTAGAAGGGTCTCCAGATTTAGCGGCTGCACAAGTGGTTGCGGATCATATTGGAACCGTCCATCACGAAATTAAATTTACCATTCAAGAAGGATTAGATGCAATTAAAGATGTGATTTATAATATAGAAACCTATGATATCACCACCATTCGTTCTTCAACGCCGATGTATTTAATGGCACGTGTTATAAAATCGATGGGAATTAAAATGGTATTATCTGGTGAAGGAGCAGATGAGATTTTTGGAGGTTATTTATACTTTCATAAAGCACCAAATGCACAAGAGTTTCATGAGGAAACAGTTCGTAAATTAGATAAGTTACACATGTACGATTGCCTAAGAGCCAACAAAAGTTTGGCGGCATGGGGTATAGAAGGACGTGTGCCATTTTTAGATAAAGAATTCATTGATGTCGCAATGCGTATCAACCCACAAGATAAAATGATTAATGGTGAGCGCATGGAAAAATGGGTCATTAGAAAAGCCTTTGAAGATATGTTGCCAGAAAGTGTCGCATGGCGTCAGAAAGAACAATTTAGCGATGGCGTCGGCTATAGTTGGATTGATACACTGAAAGAAGTTGTTGATAAGGAGATTTCTGATGAACAGTTAGCAAATGCTAAATTCAGGTTCCCAATTCAAACCCCTCAAAACAAAGAAGAGTTCTATTACCGTTCTATTTTTGAAGGCCATTTCCCAAGTGATGCAGCAGCTTTAAGTGTGCCTCAAGAGGCAAGTGTAGCCTGTAGTACAGCGACTGCTTTAGAGTGGGATGAGGCTTTTAAAAATATGAACGAGCCCTCTGGAAGAGCAATCCTAAATGTGCATGATAAAGCATACGATTAAAGATTCTTAAAACTCAAATAAAGACTTCTGAAGCCTTTTTTTATGAATTTTTAATTTACTCTTACATAGCAACGCCCTTAAATTAGATTTAAGGGCGTTTTTAGTGGTTTTAAGGGTGTTTCACGAAAACAGCCAATTGTTAATAATTCCACTTAAATTACGTAAAAAGACTTTAAATTCGATTAGAGATTAATTATCTTTGTTAGTGTAGATGTGGCTTAGCCGCATTTACGTTAAACATATAATACAACGAACAGAATGAGCGAAGAAGTCAATAAAAATAGTTATTCCGCAGATAGTATTCAGGCATTAGAAGGAATGGAGCATGTCCGCATGCGACCATCCATGTATATTGGTGATGTTGGACTGAGAGGTTTACATCACTTGGTATACGAAGTAATTGATAACTCCATTGATGAAGCTTTGGCGGGTCATTGTGATAAAATCAAGGTGATTATCAATGAAGATAATTCCATCACAACCGAAGATAATGGACGTGGTATTCCGGTCGATTTACATAAAAAAGAAGGCGTTTCCGCTTTAGAGGTTGTGATGACTAAAATTGGTGCTGGAGGTAAATTCGATAAAGATTCCTATAAAGTTTCTGGTGGATTACACGGGGTTGGTGTAAGTTGTGTGAATGCACTTTCTGAGCATTTAAAAGCCACTGTTTTCCGTGATGGAAAAGTTTACGAACAAGAATATGAACGTGGAAAAGCCATGTATCCTGTGAAGCAAATCGGTGAAACGGATAAAAGAGGGACAACAGTTACTTTTAGGCCAGATCCTCAAATATTTACGCAGACTTTAGTTTATGTATATGAAACTTTAGCCAGTAGATTAAGAGAGCTAGCGTTTTTAAATAAAGGGATTACCATTGTTCTTGTTGATGAAAGAGAAAAAGATGAAAAAGGTGCATTTTTAGGTGAAACATTTCATTCAACCGAAGGGCTTTCAGAGTTTATCAAATATCTAGATAGCAATCGGGACCCAATCATGAAAAGTGTCATTGCTTTTGAAGGCGAGAAAAATGGAGTTCCTGTTGAAGTGGCTATGATATATAATACGTCTTATGCTGAAAACTTACATTCATATGTCAATAACATTAACACACATGAAGGGGGGACACACTTATCTGGGTTTCGTCGTGGATTAACACATACCTTAAAAAAATACGCCGATGAGTCGGGTATGTTAGATAAACTTAAGTTTGACATTGCTGGGGATGATTTCCGTGAAGGATTGACCGCTATAATCTCGGTAAAAGTTCAAGAACCTCAATTTGAAGGACAAACTAAAACCAAATTAGGAAACAGAGAAGTGTCTGCATCAGTAAGTCAGGCCGTTTCTGAAATGCTCACCAATTATTTAGAAGAAAATCCAGACGATGCCAAAATAATCGTTCAAAAAGTGATCCTTGCAGCGCAAGCCCGTCATGCCGCTCAAAAGGCGCGTGATATGGTGCAGCGTAAATCTGTAATGAGTATTGGAGGGTTGCCTGGTAAATTGAGTGATTGTTCTGAACAAGATCCTACAAAATGTGAAATTTACCTAGTAGAGGGAGATTCGGCAGGCGGGACTGCAAAGATGGGACGAGACAGAGCCTTTCAAGCGATTTTGCCATTAAGAGGTAAAATCTTGAACGTCGAAAAAGCAATGACGCATAAGGTTTTTGAAAATGAAGAAATCAAAAATATCTTTACAGCCTTAGGAGTTACTATAGGAACCGAAGAAGATCCGAGAGCCTTAAACCTTTCAAAATTAAGATACCATAAAATTGTGATTATGTGTGATGCCGATATTGATGGTAGTCACATTGAAACACTTATTTTGACGTTCTTTTTTAGATATATGAAAGATTTGATTGAAAATGGTCATATTTATATCGCCACCCCACCGTTGTTTTTAGTTAAAAAAGGAACCAAAAAAGAATATGCTTGGAATGATGAAGAGCGCTTGGCGCTAATGGAACAATATGGAGATGGCGCAAAAATTCAACGTTATAAAGGTCTTGGAGAAATGAATGCTGTCCAACTTTGGGACACGACAATGAATCCTGAGTTTAGAACCTTACGTCAAATACAAATTGACAATGGAACCGAAGCCGACCGTATTTTTTCAATGTTGATGGGTGATGATGTGCCGCCAAGACGAGAATTTATCGAGAAAAATGCAATTTACGCCAATATCGATGCCTAGAAAATTAACCCCAAAACCTACCATAATGAAAAACCTAATTTTCATTTGCACTATCTTTTTTGGTGTGAATTCAACAAACGCACAAGAACTTGAAAGTATTTTACTGGCATCTGATGATGCCAGTCTACTTCTCGAAAATTATCTCAATCCTGTAATGAAAGGATTAATGACAAGTATGAACAACGGTTGGTACACAACGGCAAAAACGCACAAGAAATTCGGATTTGACATCACGATTGGAGCCAGTGCGTCTTTTACGCCCGATAAAGACCAAATGTTTCAATTTGTAGCCGATCAATATGAATTTATATCCGTTTCAGGTGGAAACAGAAGTATTCCAACCATATTAAGTAAAGGTGAAACAGAAACTGAGATTAATATATCGGTTCCTTATGAAGGAGATAAATTTAAAGTCGGCACATTCAGAATGCCAGGCGGAATCGCAAAAGATTTGCCAGCCAATACCACCCCAGCACCATTTGTGCAAGTTGGTCTTGGATTACCATTTAAAACAACGGTCAAATTAAGATTAGTGCCTAAAACTAATTTTGCCACAGATGTAGAAGCCAATTTAATTGGAGTTGGACTTCAGCACGATTTAACTCAATACCTCGGTATTGTTGATAAACTTCCATTTTCAGTTTCACTGTTTGGAGCTTACACCTCCGCAAGTGTCGAATATGCGATTAAAAACGATGCTTTAACGGATAGAGTGTCCGTAACCAACGGGTTAGCACAATTTAAGTTAAACACTTGGACGGTTCAAGCGTTAGGGTCTTTGGATTTCAAGATTGTAAGTGTTTACGGCGGACTTGGCTATAATGGCGGAACCTCTAGTTTTGATATTAAAGGCGATTATTCATTAAGTTATGACATTCAAGATTCAGGTCAAAATAATCTATCAATATTAGATGAAACAATCACAGATCCTATTAACTTAGATTTTAAAACAAGTGGAACTCGTGCGACCATTGGTGCTCGATTAAATCTCGCCTTTTTCAAAATTTTTGCAGATTACACATTACAAGAATATAACACTGCAACCGTTGGAGTTGCATTTAGTTTTAGATAAATAATCACAACAATAAATTAAAAATAACATGAAAATAACAGTAGTAGGTGCCGGCGCAGTAGGAGCAAGTTGTGCAGAATACATTGCCATTAAAAACTTTGCTTCCGAAGTTGTTTTATTAGACATCAAAGAAGGCTATGCCGAAGGAAAAGCGATGGATTTGATGCAATGTGCATCTCTTAACGGATTTGATACTAAAATCACGGGATCGACCAATGATTATCATAAAACGGCCAATAGCGATATTTGTGTCATTACTTCGGGAATTCCAAGAAAACCGGGAATGACTCGTGAAGAATTAATCGGAATCAATGCAGGCATTGTGAAAACAGTATCGACCAACTTGGTTGAACACTCTCCAAATACGGTGCTTATTGTTGTCAGTAATCCAATGGATACCATGACATACCTCGCACACAAGGTCACAGGACTTCCAAAACATAAAATTATTGGAATGGGTGGCGCTTTAGATTCTGCACGTTTTAAATACAGATTAGCAGAAGCCTTAGACGCACCAATTAGCGATGTAGATGGCATGGTCATCGGAGGACATAGTGATGTTGGAATGGTGCCTTTAACATCGCATGCAACTCGAAATAGTATTAAAGTTTCTGAATTTATTTCAAATGAACGCTTAGAGCAAGTAAAACAAGATACCAAAGTTGGTGGCGCAACGCTCACCAAACTTTTAGGAACTTCTGCTTGGTATGCACCTGGAGCCGCCGTGAGTGGATTGGTTCAAGCAATTGCTTGCGATCAGAAAAAAATATTCCCTTGTTCTGTTTTGCTTGATGGCGAATATGGTTTATCTGATTTATGTATTGGAGTTCCTGTTGTATTGGGATCTAATGGTATCGAGAAAATCGTTGAAATTAAGCTAAGCGATAGTGAAAAAGCGCATTTACAGACAAGTGCCGATGGCGTTAAAAAAACAAATTCATTACTGGACGTGTAAATAGATGACCAGTGGTGTGATTTGTATTTTTCACTAAAAAAGAGACTTTAAAATGCCCTTTTTATTGAAAACAAAAGAATCTATTGTCAATTCACATCGTAAATCATATATTTGCTCGTTTATAAAAAATTAATGCAGATTAAATTAACTCACAATGCAAAATAAAGGACTCGTAAAATTATTTGCACTTCTATTTGGTTTGGTAAGTATTTACCAATTATCATTTAGTTTTAAAGCAAATCAAATAGAAGATAATGCAACGCAATTTGCTATTGAAAAAATAGCAGATACCGAGACAGACTATGACGCTAAACGCGCGCTTGAACAAGGCAAGTATTTAGATTCGTTGAAAAACGAAGAAGTGTATAACATCGGAATTGCAAAATTTAATTTTGATGAAGTAAAGGAAAAAGCCATGAACCTTGGTTTGGACCTTAAAGGAGGGATTAACGTAATTCTTCAAATATCAGTTAAAGACATATTAGTTGGATTAGCAAACGAAAGTAAAGACCCTGTCTTTAGAAAAGCATTAAGTGATGCCGAAGAACTTCAAAAGGACAGTCAAAACACCTATCTAGAAGACTTTTTTGTAGCCTTTGAAGCAATTGAAGGTGATACTAAATTAGCGTCTCCAGATGTTTTTGCGAATCGAACATTAAGCGAAGAGATTACATTTGATATGACAAATGATGAGGTGAAACCTGTATTATCTGCCAAAATTGATGAGTCGATCGTATCTGCATTTGAAGTGCTTCGTAAACGTATTGATAAGTTTGGGGTTACACAACCAAACATCCAACGTATCGGAAACTCAGGACGTATTCTTGTTGAATTGCCAGGTGCTAAAGAAATTGAACGAGTCAAAGGATTATTGCAAAGTACAGCTCAACTTGAGTTTTGGGATGCTTTTAAAGGAGAAGAATTTGGAACCTTTATATTTCAAGCCAATGAAACTTTAAAAGATATTGTTGATGTCACTCCAAACGAAGAAAAATCAAACGCAACAGAATCAACAGAAGATTCAATCTCTGATATTATTGGTGATACCGACGCTGAAACTGGTGATACTGGTGAGGTGAACCCGTTAATAGATTTAATACGTGCGCCTGGCTACAACGGAGGCCCAGTAATTGCGTCTTTTGAACAAAAAGATAAGCAACTCGTTACAGACTATCTAAACAACCCTCAAGTGCGTTCGCTGTTATCAGCAGAACAACGGTATGCAAAATTTGTTTGGGGAATCCCAGAAGTGCAACAAACAGTTGGTGAAGATTCAGAAAGTATAGAGCTTGTACAATTATATGCATTAAAAGGAAATAGAGATAACAAGCCACCACTTAGTGGTGCTGTTATTACAGACGCGCGTCAATCATACCAACAAAATGGGAGCCCAAGTGTATCCATGCAAATGAACCTTAAAGGGGCTAAAATGTGGGAAGAAATGACCGGTAATGCGTTTAATACAGCGGGTCAAATTGCCATTGTATTGGATGAAATTGTCTATTCAGCACCTGGGGTTACAACAGGAGCAATTTCTGGAGGTAACTCTGAAATATCAGGATCTTTTACTTTAAATGAAGCGGTCGATTTAGCAAATGTTTTGAGAGCAGGTAAATTGCCAGCCTCTGCGGATATTGTACAAGCAGAAGAAGTTGGGCCATCTTTAGGTCAAGAAGCAATTGATAGTGGAATGAAATCATTCTTAATAGCTTTAGCTTTAGTGCTTTTATGGATGATTTTTTATTATGGCAAAGCAGGTATTTATTCAGATATCGCATTACTATTAAACATCTTATTAATCTTCGGAATTTTATCTGGATTAGGCGCAGTGTTAACCTTACCTGGTATTGCTGGTATTGTATTAACAATCGGAATTGCGGTAGATGCAAACGTTCTTATTTACGAACGGATTCGAGAAGAGTTATTTAAAGGTAAAAGTCAGAAAGAATCGGTCAAAGACGGATTTAGCAATGCCTTATCTTCAATTCTAGATGCCAATATTACAACTGGTTTAACCGCTTTAATTTTATATGTATTTGGAACGGGGCCAATAAAAGGATTCGCAACAACTCTTTTAATTGGTATTTTAACCTCTTTATTTACAGCGATCTTTATTTCAAGATTATTGATTGATTGGCATTTAAGTCGTGGTGGGAAATTAGAGTTCTCTACAGGTATGACCAAAGGTTTATTTCGTTCTATTAATATTGAATTTCTTAAGAAACGTAAAATTGCCTACTTAATTTCGGGATCTATTATTATTGCTGGACTTGGATCTTTGTTTACTACAGGATTAGATCAAGGAATTGATTTTGTTGGAGGCCGAACCTACACTGTTCGTTTTGCACAAGACATGAATACTGAAGAAGTTAAAACGGCATTAAACGACGTTTTTAATAGTGCTGAGGTAAAAACAATTGGGAGCGCTAATCAATTGAAAATATCGACAAAGTATAAGGTTGATGAAAATTCTGCAGAAGTAGATCAAGAAGTACAACAAAAATTATATGAAGCATTGATACCATTTTTGCCAGATGCAACAACGTATAAGCAGTTTATTGATGCCGAAAATAATATTGGTAAAATGTATTCAGGAAAAGTAAGTCCAACGATTGCCGATGATATTAAAAAATCATCTATCTGGGCAATTTTAGGCTCATTAATTGTTGTCTTTTTATACATTTTAATTCGATTCAAAAAATGGCAGTTTTCACTAGGAGCTGTCGCAGCAGTATTTCATGATGTCTTAATTGTATTAGGGATCTTTTCAATTGCTTGGAGATTTTTGCCATTTAGTATGGAAATCGATCAAGCATTTATTGCAGCGATTTTGACCGTGATCGGATATTCATTGAATGATACCGTGGTGGTCTTTGATAGAATTAGAGAATACCTAAACGAACATACAAGTTGGAAATTTGAAAAAGTGGTCAATAGTGCATTAAGTAGCACGTTGAGTCGTACTTTAAACACCTCATTAACCACTCTAGTCGTGTTATTAGCGATGTTTACATTTGGAGCAGATTCCTTAAGAGGCCTGTTGTTTGCGCTTATTGTAGGGGTGCTTGTAGGAACGTACTCATCATTGTTTATTGCAACGCCAATCATGCATGATACGTTGAAACGTTTAGATAAAAAAGCTGACTAATAGCTAAATAATAGATACAAAAAAAGCCACTCATTGAGTGGCTTTTTTTTTGTTTTATGTTGAACGCTGTAATTGCTTAGAGGACACAATTTGGATGTACAAAGCTTTAAAGAACACTTCAAGTAAAAACTTCTATTCTATACTGATACTACAAATCGCCTGTACTACCAATTATTATTTAAAATGAATTATATAGCTTATTTTGAGTGATAATTGGTATAATTACGCTTCCTTAGGTTTATACAGAAACATAAAATAAAGACCACAAAGTACAAAAGGAACACTCAGTACTTGTCCCGTATTTAAACCAAAAATCCAATCCTCACGACTGTCAATTTGAGCAATTTTAAATTGTTCAACTACCACTCTGACCGACATTAAAAGCACTAAAAACAGCCCAAATAAAAATCCTGTCTGCGTACTTTTTTTCGTTTTCCAATATAAAAAGAATAAGATGAGAAACACAAACACATAGCCAAAAGCCTCGTACAATTGTCCTGGGTGTCTTGGAAGTGAGTCGAGTTGTTTAAAAATAATAGCGAACGGAAAATCCGCTTCAGCGGGTTTACCGATCATTTCGGAATTGAAAAAATTTCCAATACGAATAAATACAGCTCCAAGTGCAGATGCAATGACCACCCGGTCAAGAATCCAAAGCACTGATTTTTTCAATACTTTTTTATTGTAGAGCCACATCGAAATAATCATTCCTATCGCTGCACCATGACTAGCCAAACCTCTAAAGCCTGTAAACTCAAACCCACCACTAAAACGGAAGGGAAGGAAGATGCTAAAAAAGTCGTCTTTAAATAATTCAGATTGATAAAAAATAACGTGACCCAAACGCGCTCCAATCATAATTCCTAAAACAGAATACATGAACAGACTGTCTAATTTGTCATCAGTTTGTCCTTCGTTTTTATAAATCTTTTTCGTTAGATACCAACCTGTGATAAATGCAGCCATCCACATGAGGCTGTAATAGTGAATTTTAAAATCTCCAAAAAGGGCGATGCCATCAGAAGTAGGGTCCCATACGGTTTGTAGCAAATACATAGTCATTTGTTTAGAGTGTAAATATAGAAAATAGATGCGAAACTCAAGGCACACGCATTTTAATTAACAACCAACGTCTAATCCTTTGGAACTGGATCCTGACCAGAGCCTCCCCAAGGATGGCACCGTAAAATACGTTTAAGACTTAGGTAACTCCCTTTTAGGAGTCCGTGAAACTGTAAGGCATCTTTAGCGTAATGGGAACAGGTCGGTTGGAATCGGCAAGTCGAAGGCGTTAATGGCGAAATGAGATTTTGATAGATCTTAATTATAAACAAAAAAGGCGCAATCAAAATGGATTTCATAGCTATTAATCTAATAAAAAGGTGGTACCGTCCTTGCCGTCTTTTAATTGAATTCCTATAGTTAGTAACTCATCTCTTATTGAATCAGACAGCGCAAAGTTTTTTTGAGATCTTGCGTCGTTTCGCATTCTGATGAGTAATTCTACAGTCTCTCCCAGTTTTTGATCTTGATTGTTAGAAGTCACATTTTTAAGCCCTAAAATATCAAATACAAACTGATGCATCACTTCGGTTAAGTCTCCTAAGTCTGAAGCGTTAATATGTGCTTTTCCATCCTTAATTTGGTTGATATATTTAACAGCACTAAACAATTCTGCAATTAGAATAGGCGTATTAAAATCATCATTCATGGCCGTATAACAATTCGATTTCCAAGTTGCGACATCAAAGTCATTGGCATCTGAAGTGGCTTCGATTTTGTCTAAAGTTGAGACCGCTTCCATGAGTTTTAAAAACCCTTTTTCGGAAGCTAATAGCGCATCGTTACTAAAATCTAGGATGCTACGGTAGTGTGCTTGCATCATGAAAAAACGAACCACCGATGGTGAAAAGCCTTTGGATAATTTGTTTGTATTACCGCTTAAAATTTCAGCAGGTAAAATATTGTTTCCTGTTGATTTTGCCATTTTTTGGCCATTGAGCGTCAGCATGTTGGCATGCATCCAGTAATTCACTGGCGTATGACTGTGCCATGCTTTTGCTTGGGCAATTTCACATTCGTGATGTGGAAATTTTAAATCCATTCCACCACCATGAATATCAAAATGCTCTCCTAGGTATTTTGTACTCATCGCCGTACATTCTAAATGCCAACCAGGAAACCCATCACTCCAAGGGGAAGGCCAGCGCATGATGTGTTGTGGTTCTGCTTTTTTCCAAAGTGCAAAATCTTGAGGGTTTTTCTTATCGGTTTGCCCGTCTAAAACGCGAGTGTTATGTATGAGGTCTTCAATTTTTCGACCACTTAAAATTCCATAATGATGGGATTCATTATATTTTAAAACATCAAAATAAATAGATCCATTCGCTTCGTAAGCAAAGCCTTTTTCTAGAATTGATTTGATGATTTCTATTTGTTCTACAATATGACCAGTCGCTGTAGGTTCAATGCTTGGGGGTAAAAAATTAAAGGTATTTAAAATGGTATGAAAATCAACGGTATAGCGTTGCACGACTTCCATGGGTTCAATTTGTTCTAAACGTGCTTTTTTTGCAATGCGATCTTCGCCTTGATCGGCATCATTTTCTAAGTGCCCAGCATCGGTAATATTGCGGACATAGCGCACTTTATAATTGAGATGTTTAAAATATCTAAAAATCATATCAAAGGACATGAATGTACGGACATTTCCAAGATGAACGTTGCTATACACTGTAGGGCCGCAAACATACATGCCAATCGCCCCTTCATTGATTGGTTCAAAAATTTCTTTTTTACCAGATAATGAATTGTAAATATGAAGTGTGTTTGTCGTGTATTTGCTCATAATTTAGAGGATTAAAATTTGGTCTCTAATTGTATGTAGTTCAAGAACTCTCTTTTGGTTTCTTTGTCTTTAAATTTCCCGCCAAATTCACTCGTAACGGTACTACTTTCAATATCTCTAATCCCTCTAGAATTAACACATAAATGTTTGGCATCTATAACACAAGCGACATCATCTGTATTTAATACGTTTTGAAGTTCTTTAACAATTTGAATGGTAAGACGTTCTTGAACTTGGGGACGTTTAGAAAAGTGATCCACAATCCGGTTCATTTTTGAAAGTCCAACGACCGTTCCATTTGAGATGTAAGCAACATGCGCTCTTCCAACAATTGGAAGAAAATGGTGTTCACAAGTAGAGTAGAGTGTAATGTTTTTTTCTACCAACATCTCTCCGTACTGATACTTGTTTTCGAAAGTGGACGCTTTCGGTTTTTTTGTAGGATCTAAGCCGCCAAAAATTTCATTGACAAACATCTTTGCAACACGGTTGGGAGTTCCTTTTAAGCTGTCGTCATTCAAATCTAAGCCCAAAGTTTCCATGATGTGCTGTACATCGTCTTTGATAATGTTTATTTTTTCGTCTGCACTTAATGTAAATGCGTCAGATCGCATCGGAGTTTCTGTGGAGGTTCCGATATGATTGTCACCAATAGTATCAAGTTTTTCAGCATTGTTTTTCAGTCCCATTCGAAATTTGTAATATAGTTTTTCATTGTTATATGGTGACAAAGATAATTAAATTCAGTGTTAGGCACTTTTAATTTTAGATTAATAATTTCTTTTTTATTAAATAGAATGGCATCTCAAACGGCAATCAAGTAGATTTGAAACAGGGGGGTAATTAAAATAAAACAACCCATCGCTATTAGGATGGGTTGTTTTGAATAGAGAGTAGATTTCTTATAAATTCATACTTAATGTAATTGAAACATTGGTGTTGGTAGCGTTGATCTGAGCAGCACCTAGTGTACCGGCATTATATAATTGATAATCAGTTTCTCTTTTAGAGTTTTCATACGCAAGGTCTAATCGAGTGTTTCCAAAATTATAACCTAGCCCAAGCGAAAACCCTTTTAAATCGCCATAAACAGAAGTATCTGAATACGGACTTTGTTCTATTTTATACCCCCCTCGAAAGCTGTATTTTTGATGTCTTAATTCGCCACCAATTCTAAACGTATCAGCCGCTTTTAGAGAGTTGCTAATCAATGTGTTTTGCTGAGAGAATCCAATTTCGCTTTCTGGTTTAAATTTGGTTTTACTGTAGTCTTTTCTAGAATAATCAATGCTGATGAGCCCCGTTTCTCCAATAATATAGGCGGCACTTCCTGTGATTTTAGCGGGTGTTTGGATTTTATAATCTTCAAATAAATTTATAACATTGGGGTTAACCACGGTGCGAGTGTTCTCAGTATCGTTTACAGTAGAAATATACTGATTTGTTTCATCTCTTAATGTAATCCAAGTAGGGCTGTCATAAGTCAGGCCAACTCTAAAAGCATCATTCAGCTTGAATATAGTTCCTAGTTGCAACGAAAAGCCCTCTCCAGTTGTGAGCAGGTTGTTTTCAAAGTCAACTTGATTTGTTGTTGATCCCTCATTGGAGTTTTCTTCATAGAGGTAGGTACTTCGTTCATAATCAACAAAATGAGAATTTAAGGTCATTCCAAAATAGATGTTTTTGTCATACTGAAATCCAGCATTTACAGAAAATTTACCATTATAGCCTGTGGAACTGTAATAGTATTCCTGATCGAAATTTCCAGAGGCAATGTTGGAGGTGTAAACCGTATTATCATCATTTTCAGATCCGGGTTCTAAAATATAACTTTCGTATCCTAAATAAGCTTGCTGAAATCGGGAACCATAACCGGAGCCAATGTTACTATAAGCATCTGAAATAGACTCACCAGGGTATGGAGAAATTTCATCAAGTCTGAGTCCGTTGGCGTATTCGGTAAAATAACTGCCAATAGAGTTAGAAGATGCACCTGCTGCTAAAAAGTTATTGTTGTAATTGTCCAGTTGCTCGTAAAAGACACTTAATACAAATTTATTCCACAAGGAAGCCATGTCTTTGTTTTTAAAAACAAACGCTGCTCCAATTTGATTCAAATCAAAGTTGTCTTTATTTTCTTTGGTACTGCTACCGCTATAGCCAACGTCATTTGAAACACTGTTGTTTGAGAGGGATAAAGAGCCGTGACTGAGATTAAAAAGTGCAGATCCAGCGGGGTTAACACTAACTCCCGACATGTCACCGCCGAGGGCACCAAAGGCACCACTCATGGCTTTAAAACGCGCAGTCCCTTGTGTGTTGTCCGTTGAATAACGCAACGCATCTGAAATATCTTGACCATAGGAGGCTGTGAGGGAAATGATTCCCGTGAGTGCTAAAATTATTTTTTTCATTGTATTTTTTTAAGGTAAATCTACTAATTTCGTCGTCGACTACTTGAACTTCTAGAACTACTTCTTGAAGGTGAGCTTGAGCTTCTAGATGTAGAGCTAGAACGTCTACTTCGGGTTGTGGTTGTTCTTGGACTTGAAGTCGAAGTGCTTCTTTGTCGTGTGGTTGTCGATCTAGTAGTTGTATTAGATTGTGTTGGACGTGTTGTACGCGTTCTTGTGGTGGTTTTTGACGACTGTGTGGGACGGCTTGTGCGTGTTCGAGTCTCTGTAGCTGATTGCGTTGGACGGCTTGTGCGAACGGCAGATCGCGATCGAGTCTCTGTTGTCGATTTTGTTGGGCGGTTTGAGCGAACAGTGGATCGTGTTCTTGAGCTAGTAGAACGTACTCGAGCGGTTGTGTTCAAGGCACTTCGGCTGCTCAAATTAGTATTTCTTGAAGTGCTATACGTTCTGCGTCCGTTTATGTAGGCGACTGATCGCCCTCTGTAATTATTGTAGCCATAGTTATTGTAGCCGTAGCCATAGTTGTTATACCCATAACCATAGCCATAGTTGTTGTAACCGAAATTGTTATACCCATAACCAAAATAGGGATTCCACCATGGATTATATCTAGAGTTCCCCCAGCTATTCCATCCTAATGACCACCCATTGTTCCAGCCCCAATAGCTGTTATAAGGGTTTCCCCATCCATAGTTATAATAAGGACTGTTGTCATAGATATTGATCGTAACTCCGCTGTCATTGTTTTGCCCCCAGCCTGCGTAATTAGTTGAGTTTGTAGCATCTTCTTGATAATTTCCTTCATAGGCCTCAACATCTGTAAAAACAGCGTTATCTTCTTCCACTTGAAGCGATTTTTCTTTAAAATAATTTTTATAATAATTAGAGGAATTAGAGGTGTTTTCAGAAGTCTCATTAGTTTGTACTTTAGGTTCAGAATCAGAATAAATTCCATCTTCATAGGTTCCCGCATACTGGAAAGATCCACAAGACGTAAAACTTAAAAGAACTCCAACTACAAATACGGGTGCCCATTGTTTCTTTAAGTAAGTAATAAATTTCATAAGAGTTTAAATTAAATTGTTGAACGTCACAAAAATACTTAGTTTTGTCAAACTAATTAGATAAAGCATTAACTACAATAGTTGTGCCAAATTACGACAATATGAGCAAAAACCTTACATCAAGATCTGAAGATTATTCAAAATGGTACAACGAACTTGTTGTTAAAGCTGATTTAGCTGAGAATTCGGCTGTTAGAGGCTGTATGGTGATTAAGCCTTATGGCTATGCAATTTGGGAAAAAATGCAAGCAGAGTTAGATCGTATGTTTAAGGAGACAGGTCATCAAAACGCTTATTTTCCACTGTTTGTACCCAAAAGTTTATTTGAAGCTGAAGAAAAAAATGCCGAAGGTTTTGCGAAAGAATGTGCCGTAGTCACACATTATCGCTTACAAAATGATCCCGATAACCCTGGAAAACTTCGCGTCGATCCTGAAGCCAAATTAGAAGAAGAGTTGGTCGTTAGACCAACAAGTGAAGCGATTATATGGAACACTTTTAAAGGATGGGTTCAGTCTTATAGAGATTTACCGCTTTTAATTAACCAGTGGGCCAATGTAGTGCGATGGGAAATGCGAACGCGTTTGTTTTTGAGAACGGCAGAATTTTTATGGCAAGAAGGGCATACCGCGCATGCCACCAAAAGTGAAGCCATTACTGAAGCCAAATTAATGAATAATATCTATGCCAATTTTGCAGAAAATTTCATGGCCATCCCTGTTATTCAAGGGGTGAAAACAGAAAGTGAACGTTTTGCTGGTGCCGAAGAAACTTATTGTATTGAAGCCTTAATGCAAGACGGAAAAGCATTGCAGGCTGGAACGTCTCATTTTTTAGGACAAAATTTCGCCAAAGCATTCGATGTTAAATTTGCTAATAGTGAAGGAAAACAAGACTATGTTTGGGCCACCTCTTGGGGCGTCTCAACCCGATTGATGGGCGCATTAATTATGACTCATAGTGATGACAAAGGCTTAGTATTGCCTCCAAATTTAGCACCCTACCAAGTCGTCATTGTTCCGATTTATAGAAATGAAGAGCAATTGGCAGAAATCACAACCCAAGCCGAGGTAATTATGAAATCTCTAAGAGCTCAAAATATTTCGGTAAAATATGACCACAGAACCACTCAACGTCCTGGGGCTAAATTTGCACAACACGAATTACAAGGCGTGCCTTTAAGGTTGGCTATTGGGCCAAAAGACTTAGAAAGTGGCACTGTGGAGTTGGCGCGAAGAGATACGTTGACAAAACAAGTGGTTGCTTTAGAAAACTTAACAGACACTGTAACGGCTTTAATTGCCGAAATTCAAAGCAGTTTATTTCAAAAAGCAGTTGATTTTAGAGCAAATCACATTACAAAAGTGGAAACATTTGAAGACTTTAAGACTGTTTTAGAAACCAAAACAGGATTTATATTAGCACATTGGGACGGAAGTTCTGAGACGGAAGATAAAATTAAAACCATCACCAAAGCGACAATCCGTTGTATTCCAATAGATTCGGAGCTTGAAACTGGTGTTTGCGTGTTTTCGGGAAAGCCCTCTAAACAACGTGTTTTATTTGCCAAAGCATATTAAATTTAACTTTTTTCAAAAAAAGTTAGTAAGAAGTTGTAACATTTAAAAATAGTTGTATTTTTGCAACCGCATTAGAAATAATGTGTGCTATTTGAAATAAAATCAGATTCAACACTATTGTGGTTTTGATTAATAAAAATGGCCCGTTCGTCTATCGGCTAGGACGCATGGTTTTCATCCATGTAAGAGGGGTTCGATTCCCCTACGGGCTACAATTATTTAATAATAATAAAATTAAGAATTATGGCAAATC
>JAQXBT010000032.1 GCA_029252265.1 Flavobacteriaceae bacterium
TTATAAGAACTTTACTAATTAACTACCGTTTTTTAGCGGCTGCAAACATACAACCTTTTTTATCTTTAATACCCTTTATTTTTAACGTTTTTTTGTTTATTTTTTTATACCCTGTTTTACAACCTGAATCACAAGACATTACAAACTTAAATTTATAAGAAAAAATTCCACACAATCCCAAAACGTACTATAAAGTCTCGATATGGATAGTTCGGTGCCGAGTAAAAATCATAGCCAGTAAAGGATGAATTGAAGTGTTCGGCCTTTAAATAGATCCGTGTTTGACTGATTTTGGCATTAATAAAAAAGTCGATTCTTGGGAAATCGCCTATTTCGGTGGTGTTTTGGGTATAGAATTCTGCTAGAAGTGGATCATAGGCATTCATATGATACTTAGAAAAATAGCTAAACGTCACTCCTGTTTGTAGAAACAACGCCTTTTTAAAAAATTCATTGGTATAATAAAAGGTGTTTCGAGTGACAATTTCAGGAACATTCATAACGCCTACCCCATCCATTACGTTTTGATAAAGGATTGTATTGTTTAGAGCAAAGTGTCGATATTTAAATTCTTTAGACGCCTTCACTTTTATATAGTTGACGGTGCTATCAAATTGAAGAGGGTTGACGGTGCCAGCAAATTCGATTGGATTCATAGCGTCATCTAATTCAACAGAGATTGTAGCGTCATCTTCAGTTTTAGAAAAATACAAATAATTACTAATAGTGGAGTAATCAACCCTTAATATGCCAAATTTTTTCGAGTTAAACTCCAAAGCGAATTGTTTTAACTGTTGGTTCTTGAAACTATGTTGCCAATTATAGTCTAAATAGTCACTATGAAACAATTGATAGTTATAATTAGGAGCTGTAGAGTTTTCATTTAAGCTTAGGGTTAGCTCAGTATCCTCATTAAAAGAGTAGTTTACTTGAAGGTGTAGAAAATTACCGTCAATATCCCCGGAGAGATTGGCTCCGAAATCACCTTTTAAATTAAAGCCTCCAAAAGATTTCTCATAACCACCTCCAAATGAAACAACCGAAGTTAAAAGACGATTGGTGAGTAACTGGTTATTTAGGTTGACTAACGAGTTGTAACCATAGTTGGAGTTGTTATAGCCAATATTTAGTTTTAACGCACCCAATGAAGTGTTCGCGTAGGTTGCATTTAGCTCCGAATAAAAATTCTCGAGGGTGACTCTGTCTGAAATATTAGAGGCTACAAAGACGTCTCCAAAAAAGGGATTGTTGGCCGTTTGATTGAACTGGTAAAATTTATCATCTAATGAAATGATATTCCCAATGGAGAGTTGGTGAGAACTTAAGGAGTCTTGGGCTTTCACAACATAGGTCTGATCTAAGTGGAAGCGTTTGCCTTTTAACATGCTTTCGGCGTCTTCAAAACGAGGGTCAAAAACTGAGCGATCTATAAAGTCTTGATTTCCATTTTGAAAATCAATTAAATCTTCATCAAGGATCCCTCCATTTTCTTCGTTCAATATGTCTTGCATTACAATGTGAGTACGCACATTGTAACGTTTATTTTTGGTTGTATAATTTGTGGTAAACCTAAAATTTCCTGTACTAGACAATACATGTTGATACTTTCCAAGGGATCGCATTCCTTTATAAGCCACCGAAAAATTAAATTGCCTGGATGTGTTTACCGTAAAAAAGGCATCTAAAACATGCCCTTGTTCAAAAGCAGTTTTATACATGAGTTCGGTCATAGGAGTGGGTACATCATAATAGTTAATGTCTTCCACCTCCATATAATTGAAATGTTTTGCTCGAGCACCAAACAAAGGCTGCAATGCATTTGTTTTAAAATCTACTGAAAGTGTATTATAGGCTTGGCCCATGTTATTAAATGGCAGCAATTCAAAGTCGTCTTTCCTTAAATAGTTAAATTTATACTCCTTATATATAGACAGGGTTGTATCTAAATAGACGGTGTCTCGTTCTCGATTGATAATTTTATAGTCATAAATTTTAGCTTTATCATTTTTAACCACATTTTTAGAAGATCGACTCCCGACCGAATCAGAATCAAATTCAGTTCGGTTCAGTAATTTTTTCGACTTCAACAATTCATCTCGATCTTGAGAAAAAATGGGATTCGTAACGGCAAAACAGATGAGTATCAAGGCAAATTTATACATATATTACAATCTAAAATCGAATTATTATCTGCACAAAAGTAGCAAATATCTAATCTATTTTGTTTTTTTACAGCAGAAAGACTGATTTAAACCGTCAAATTAAATTTAGGGAAGATAATTATGTTAGAATTAAAGGTTTCAAATTTAGAGTTTGAATGCGGTACAGACGAAGCTGGCCGCGGGTGTTTAGCAGGCCCTGTTACCGCCGCTGCCGTCATATTACCTCTCGATTTTTCGAATGACATCCTTAACGATTCCAAACAACTCTCACACACTAAACGAACCTTTCTAAAGCCAATTATTGAAACGCAAGCGGTATCTTATGGCGTTGCTCATATATTTCCTAAAAAAATCGATACAATCAACATCCTAAACGCCTCCATTCTGGCGATGCATCATGCAATTTCTAAATTAGACGCTGTCGAATTTATTAGTGTCGATGGCAATCGTTTTAAAACATTTAAAAAAGTGCCGCACCAGACCGTTATCAAAGGGGATGGAAAATATCAGAACATTGCAGCGGCTTCTGTATTGGCAAAAACTTATCGAGACGCCTATATGGAACAAATTCACGAAGAATTTCCAATGTATAATTGGAAACAGAACAAAGGATATCCAACAAAAGAACACCGTGCTGCAATCCGAAAATATGGAGTTACAAAATACCACCGACTTTCCTTTAGACTTTTACCAGAATAACTTGCTTTTGAATTATAAATCTTATCTTTGTTTAGAGTCGGATAAAGAATGACAACCAATGCATAAAATTTTATATTTTTTAGCTATTTTGATCGCTGTTTATAGCTGTGATAACGTTCAAAACTCAAAGCGGTCGATTGAGGATTTAGTTCCTAAAAACGCCTCTATCGTGCTCTCCATAAATTCTCTAGATGGCTTTAAAAGTGCAATTAACAATAATGATTTGTTGGTTAAAACAGCAGCTTTTGAGGCGTTAAAAAAAGCACTAATACCACTCGATAGCCTTGAGAGTAAAAGTCCGCTTTTAGTCTGTATAAACAATGAAGGGAGTTTCAACGAGATTACTTTTATTACCCACCAACAAAATTTAAACGCTAAAGACAGCCTTTTAATTCCGCATATAACTTTAGACAGCATTATCGTGGCTTCAAATTCTAGGGCAACTCTTGAATCACTCAAAACACAAACTAGTTCTACTTACTCCATAGTCTCCAAATTACAGCAAAACTCAAACACATTTTCGGTGTATTTAAAAGCATTCCCAATGCTAAAATCAATGCCGTTATTAAACCTTGAGTCTGTATATTTTGGATTTAATGTCACCCCTGAAAGTATCGCTATTAACGGCACCGTTCTGGATCAAAAATCAAAAAACAGATGGTTTCAATTCTTTGAAAAACTAGAACCTCAACCTCAGAGCTTACAAACAATTATGCCCGCTCAGTCTGCAAACGTCAAAACCTTTAATTATACGGATTTTGAACAGCTCACACGAAACATCGATTCTGCTGGCTACACTTCAAAAGTAGTTCCCTTAGCAAAAGCTTTTTTTAATACGATTAAAGAAGTTGGTTTTTTTGAAACCCCAAAAGGAGATGGGATTGCACTGAAGTCCATCGATATTAGTGCGACTTATGAAACCTTAAGTAGTTTTCAAAATGAACTTAGTAGTTTTCGATCGGTTCCCATATTTGAGTTCACAGAAACGACGATGTTTAATACCGCTTTTGGACCTTTACTCCCCCATGTAAAAACAACAAAATTCATTACTTTGGATGATTACCTAGTGTTTTCAGATTCGAAAGAATTATTGGAGCTTGTGATTTCAAATCATCAAAATAAAAATACTCTTGAGTCTTTGTATGCCTACCAAAACATTCAAAAATCATTAAGCGACGAAGCTTCTTTTCAAACTAATTTTGACACTCAATCTTTAGCAAATACATTAAACGAACTGTTCAATACTACCCTAAAAAAGGAGGCCTTGAGCTCCTACAAACGTTCTGCAATACAATTAGTAAAAGACGATCACATTGTTCACGTGAATGGCATCCTTCAAAAATCTAAATCTAAACAATCTAAAACACAGATTACTGAAGAGTTTAGTTTAATGCTTCCAAATGATATTCTGATGGATCCAGTATTTGTAACAAATCATCGTTCCAAAGAGAAAGAAATTCTAACTCAAGATGTTGCAAATAACTTATATTTAATTTCTAACAAAGGGGTGGTCTTATGGAAAAGGAAGTTGAATGGCGCTGTTTTAGGCAAAGTTCAACAAGTCGATTTATATAGAAACGGACGGTTACAACTCGCTTTTGCAACTCCAAACACCATGTATGTAATTGAACGTAATGGGAAAAATGTAGATGGATTTCCACTAAAAACTAAGGATGAAATCACGCAACCCTTAGCTATTTTTGATTATGACAAGCAACGAAACTATCGGTTTTTGATTACTAAAAACACCACTCTTTCGATGTATGACTATAAAGGTGAATCTGTCAAAGGATTTAAGTATAAAGCCTCAAAACCTATTGGAACTCCACCGAAACATTTCCGAATTCGAGGAAAAGACTACATCGTATTTAGTGCTGGAAATGAACTCAAATTATTGGACCGTCGAGGCAACATTCGCATAAAAGTTAAAGAACGTATTAATTTTTCTGGAGAAAGCATCTATTTTTATAAGTCTCTATTTACAACCACCAACACAAAAGGGGATTTGGTGCAAATCAATACAAAAGGAAATGTGAATCGTCAACCTTTGGGACTTGATCAGAAACATGATATAACGAGCTCATCAAAAACTTTAGTAACAAGAAGTGATAATCAATTATCGATTAAATCGAACACCCTAAACTTAGAGTACGGAAACTACTCGGCACCACAATTATTTTATTTGAGAGACAAAATTTATATCACAATCACCGATTTACAAGCTCAAAAGGTATGGCTGTTTGACAGTCAAGCAAAGCCATTCAAAAATATGCCGGTTTTTGGATCGAGTGCTATTGATTTAGCAAATGCAGATGCAGATTATGCCCTCGAATTTGTAACAAAAAGCGACTCTAATAGCCTGCTATTATATCAGTTGTATTAAGCTTGACTCGCTTCGAAGAGGATTAAAAAATGTTTTAAAAGTTTTTCTTTAACCTCCTCTTCATCGACCTCTGTTTGACCAAGTTCTACATGCAACGAGGTCACAGCTTTACCACGAATACCACACGGAATTATATGGTCAAAATAGCCTAAATCAGCATTCACATTTAAAGCAAACCCATGCATGGTCACCCAACGACTCGCACGCACACCCATGGCGCAAATTTTACGAGCAAAGGGGGTACCAACATCTAACCAGACACCTGTTTCGCCTGGGCTTCGTTCCGCATTAAGACCGTATTCTTCTAACGTTAAAATGATGGTATCTTCTAGCAAACGAAGAAACTTATGAATATCTGTAAAAAAATTCTCTAAATCTAAGATTGGATACCCAACCACTTGACCCGGTCCATGGTAAGTGATATCACCACCACGATTGATTTTATAAAAGGTAGCTCCTTTGGATTTCAGTTGTGTTTCAGACAACAAAAGGTTAGAAATATCGCCACTTTTACCCAAGGTATACACATGTGGATGTGAGACAAACAATAAATAGTTTGGAGTGAGTAGTCCCGCAGATTCCCGACGGTTTTTAATCTTGATATCAATGGCAGCCTTAAATAACTCTTCCTGATAATCCCAAGTATCTTTATAATCTTTGAGTCCAAGGTCCTGGATGTTCACCGCTTTATTCATAGACTACAAATATACAGGATTATGACTTAGGATTATTCAAAATAACGAGAGCCGCAATGACGCCAGGAACCCAACCGCAAAGGGTCAACAAAAACACGATAACAATGGAACCACAGCCTTTGTCGAAAACGGCTATAGGAGGGAAAAAAATAGAAACAATTACACGCAAAATACTCATAGAAAATAAAGGTTAATTTAACTTATACTTATTAGACAAAAATACACAACAAACGTTACAAAAGCAATGGAGGATTTATGCGTCTTTAATTGAAATCTTAAGCAATAGTCTGTATCTTTGTGTCTAAAATTTTTATCCGAATATTATGTCGCAGCTTTCAGAACAAGAAATTGTCCGTCGAGAAAAACTTTCAAAATTACGCGAATTAGGAATCAATCCTTATCCTGCAGATTTATTCCCCGTCACTCATAGTAGTGCTAAGGTGAAATCCGAATTTAAATTGGGAGATAAGGTCGTATTGGCCGGACGTTTGATGCGGAAAAAAATACAAGGCAAAGCTGCGTTTGCGGAACTTCAAGATAGTGAAGGACGTATTCAGATTTACATCAATAGAGATGAAGTCTGTCCGGGAGATGATAAAAGCATGTACAACGATGTCTTTAAAAAATTGTTGGATTTAGGTGATTTCATAGGGATTGAAGGTGAACTTTTTACAACGCAAGTCGGCGAAAAAACAATTTTAGTAAAACACTTTAAGCTCTTAAGTAAAGCATTAAAACCACTACCACTACCAAAAACCGATGCTGAAGGAAATACCTATGATGAGTTTAATGATCCCGAAATGCGCTACCGACAGCGGTATGCAGATTTGGTGGTCAACCCACATGTTAAAGACGTTTTTGTAAAGCGCACAAAATTATTTAATGCGATGCGTAGTTTCTTTAATGAATCTGGTTATTTTGAGGTGGAAACACCCATTTTACAACCGATTGCAGGAGGCGCTGCGGCACGTCCGTTTTTGACGCATCACAACAGCTTAGACATTCCATTGTACATGCGAATTGCTAATGAATTGTATTTGAAACGATTGATTGTTGGTGGATTTGATGGCGTCTATGAGTTTTCTAAAAACTTTAGAAATGAAGGAATGGACCGTACTCACAATCCAGAGTTTACAGCGATGGAAATTTATGTCGCTTACAAAGATTACAATTGGATGATGGAATTTTGTGAGCGTTTATTAGAGCACTGTGCGCTGGCCGTAAACGGCACTACTAAAGCGACTTTTGGAAATCATGAAATTGATTTCAAAGCACCCTATGCTCGAATTACGATGGCCGATTCTATCAAACAATTCACAGGCTTTGATATTACAGGGAAAACGGAGGATGAGATTCGTGCAGGCGCCAAAGACCTGGGCGTTGAAGTCGATGACACCATGGGGAAAGGGAAGCTGATTGATGAAATTTTTGGTGAAAAATGTGAAGGGAACTACATACAACCCACCTACATCACAGACTACCCTAAAGAGATGAGTCCGTTATGTAAAGAACATAGAGAAAATCCTGAACTAACGGAACGTTTTGAATTAATGGTCTGTGGGAAAGAAATTGCAAATGCTTACTCGGAATTAAATGATCCTATTGACCAACGTGAACGCTTTGAACACCAACTAAAATTGGCTAAAAAAGGAGATGATGAAGCGACTGAATTTATTGACGAAGATTTCCTGAGAGCTCTGGAATATGGTATGCCACCAACTTCTGGAATGGGCATCGGAATGGATCGTTTAATTATGTTTTTAACCAACAATGCATCAATTCAAGAAGTGTTGTTTTTTCCTCAAATGAAACCCGAAAAAAAGGCGGTTGTTTTAAGTGATAATGAAAAAGCTATTTTTGAGATTTTAAAATCAAACTCAGGCATACTATTGTCGGACTTAAAAACACAATCCGGACTGAGCAATAAAGGCTGGGACAAAGGAATTAAGGGATTGACTTCGAAAGAACTCGCCAAGGTCCACAAAACTAATGACCTCTTAGTCGTGAACTTCCTAGACTAATTGCAATATTGATTTGTAAAAAGCTCAAACAGCCACGTTTGGACATTTTATTTAGACAGTGCGAATATTTTTTTCAAATCGGTTGTGAATCCACAAAATCAAAAGACCAAAAGCAATTGAGCTAATGATGAGGCAGTTATTCAATAAGCCATCTACTGAAAATGACAAGCGAATCAGAATCGTTGAGATGATAAACCCAGAGTTTCTTATGACTTTATGAAATTGATCGGTATAGAAAAAAGAAAAGAGTAAGAGGAATACATCGACAATAATTAAAATTGCAAAAAATTCATCAAAGAAAATACTATTTATATCTTTTAAAGCGATGGATAAATTTTCGGGCGAGTTTTGAAAAACCCAACTTCCAAAAGTGAGCAGCCCAATTCCAACAAAAATAGGAACCAAAATAGTGGCCATAAATTTTTTGATGGCTATAAATTGTTCGATTTGGGTAGCAGCGAGGTTATTAGATTTATTTGAAGTATGAAGTTTTTGGCGTTCTAAAGAAAACAAATAGATCATAAAAAACAACAGCAGTGCGGTTATAATATCGTAGGTAAAATTAAGATCATTTTTGATATCAAACCAATCGGAATTGAGTTCTAAATTGGCTAGATCTTTAAAGATTCTACGAATAACGATCAACGTAATAATTTCATATTGTTTTCCAATATAAGTGGTTATGGATCGCGGTAAATAGAAAATCAACAGGTACACCTCATAAACCAAAATAAATGAGAAGGGAGTGTAAATCGCTGCAATAGGAGAGTCAAAAAAATTGAGTCCTTCCGGGATCACAATTAGCTGGCTTTTGACCATGTAGATGGTGATTAGGTGTGCTAAAAAACTAAAAATAGCAACGATAAGAATAAACCGTTCTACTTTATTTTTTACAGTTTCGGACAACACTAAACTATAAAAAAGCGCATTTAATTTTGTAATCATTACAGCTTGATTTAAAATTGGTTAAGCGTAGAAAGGAATCTAAATTTACGAAAAAAAACTAACATGCGCATCTATAAGTTTAAAATCAACGACTTAAAGACGTTCATTTTTTTTCGATTTGAATTGAAAAAATTAGAGTTTGGTGAGTTTTAGACTAATAGCATCCACACAATTAATCCCATCAATGGCAGCAGAAATAATACCGCCCGCATATCCTGCACCTTCGCCACATGGGTACAAGCCTTTAACGTTGACATGTTCTAAAGTTTTTAAATTTCGTGGAATGGATATAGGTGACGAGGTCCTACTTTCTGGTGCATGCAATACCGCTTCATTAGTAAAATAGCCTTTCATTTTTTTTCCGTACACAGAAAATGCTTTTCGCAAGCGCTTAGAAATCAATGGGGGTAAGACCGTATTTAGATCAACGGAAACGATGCCCGGTTGGTATGATGTTTTAGGAAAGTCTTTAGATATCTTTCCTTCCACAAAATCAATCATACGTTGCGCGGGTACTTGCTGTGTTTTGCCAGCCACTTCCCAACAATCACGTTCCACTTTTTTCTGAAAATCAAGACAAACAAAAGGATCGTTTTCAGAGTATTTTGGTAAATCTTTAGGTTCTACACTCACCACAATTCCGGAGTTTGCATAGGGGTTGTTTCGTTTGCTCGGACTCCAACCATTGGTCACCACCTCTTCTTGAGACGTGGCACAAGGGGCTATAATTCCGCCTGGACACATACAAAACGAATAGACGCCCTTCCCGTCAATTTGATCGACCAGACTGTAGGATGCTGGTGGTAAATATGGGTTTTCGACATCGCCGTGGTATTGGATTTTATCAATTAAATGTTGGGGGTGTTCTACTCGAACGCCCAACGCAAATGCTTTGGCTTCTAAGTGAACCCCTTTTTTATGAAGTAAATAAAAGATATCTCTCGCTGAATGCCCCGTTGCTAAGACGACATTTTCAAAAGGCTTCCATGGATCATTATTAATTTTTAGGGCTTTTATGGCGTTGTTTTCAATTTGAATATCGGTCAGTTTAGCGTTAAAATGCACCTCCCCACCTGCGGCGATAATCGCTTCCCGCATGGCCGTGATAATGGCTGGTAATTTATTGGTTCCTATATGGGGGTGGGCTTCGACCAAAATGTCTTCCGACGCTCCAAAATGCACAAACCATTCGATGGCTTTTAGGACATTTCCGCGTTTTTTGGAGCGTGTATATAATTTTCCGTCGGAGTAAGTTCCTGCTCCGCCTTCACCAAAACAATAATTAGATTCTGGGTTAACCGTTTGTTCTTTGTTAATAGCTGCTAAATCACGACGACGCGATCGCACATCTTTTCCGCGTTCAAACACAATAGGCTTTAAACCTGCTTCAATGGCGCGTAGTGCGGCATAAAGACCTGCGGGACCTGCGCCAATAATCGCAATTTCTGGTTTTAAATGTACGTCCTGCGGTACAAAAGATTGTGGCTGTAATCGAGTTTCGCCAAGAAGCCAAAATTCAATTTGTAAATTGAGTTTAATAGATGCCTTTCGGGCATCGATAGAGCGTTTCCGAATGCGCCAATCGATAATATCTGCAGCACGAAGTTTGGCCTTAAAAAGACTCGATTTTAATATAAAATCTGTGTCTTTTAGCTGCGCTGGTTTTATGGTAATTTGTACGAGTACACTCATCGAAGCAAAGGTAACTAAAGTTTCATTGAAATGCTTTAATTCCCTTAAGCCATGCTAAAAGGAATTGTGGCGTTGGTTAAAACTCTCGTTTCCCAAATTCACTGTCAATAAATTTTGAACGGTTTTTAACTTTATTAAATGTATAAGACAGGTTTAAAACAATCATATCCACCTCATATACATAATTTGTATAGGTATAAAATTCATTGGCTCGAGAAGTCGCTATACTTTGTTCGTTACTTTTTAATAATCCCATGTCCATATTTTGCCATTGTAAGGTTGTGACCAATCGGTTATCAAAAAACGATTTTTTTAAGGTGAGGTTGGGAGTGTAAAATCTAGAATCTTGTCCCTGAGCCGTATTTCTCTCAGACAAATAATTAAATGTGAACTGAATTGAGGCATTTTTTTTAAGTGCATAAGTCGAGTTTAAATTGAACGAATAGATTGTATTTTGATTGCTAACCTTATAATTCCGATCCACCCCATCACGATGTCTGAATACAAACTGACCATCGACCTGATAATTAAAAATATTTGCTCCTATAAAATTACTCCAGTTGGAATTTACTTTAAATTGTGCTCCTAATTCAATTCCTTTGGCATTGCTTTTTCCAACGTTAGAGTAGACCCGATTTAAAATACTGTCAATAACAGCTCCACTAGGTTGATAAGCCAATGTATTCACTCTATTAATTACATTATCAACATGTCTATAATAAACGGTTGCATACGCAGAATTTTTAGCATCAAATTCTTTGGTAATCCCCAGCTCAACTAAGTCTATAAACTCTGGTAATAAGCGGTTATCTCCTTGCTCAAATACCTCCGAGTGTTCACGTTCGGCAAAACTATTCATTTTTAAGGTCGTCGTACGATTAACACGCTTACTGTAAGCTGCTTTAATTTTTGTATCATCATTAATCGCATATTGTAAGGAGGCGGATGGAAATAATTTCACGAAATCGTAAGTGTATTTATTTGGAGTTGCTTCGCTCATTAGAGATTCAGAATACGTTCGATTCATGGATTCTAAACGGAGACCAGCGGCATACTCCCATTTATTTTTAGAGCCTGTCAACTGAGAATACCCAGAGTGAAGGGTCCGAACTAATTGAATGTTACTCGAAAATTCTGGCACGATGACTCCATCTCTTTCATATACAAAATTCCCTTTATGATTTACGGTTCTAAATTGATAGCCCACTTCTATTTTACCAAACGAAAATGGCTTGAAAGCATAGTCTAAATTATAACGAAGTCCATGTAATGGATTATCATTCGTATTGTATTCTTGTTGGTAGATACTGTTATAATCAGGGCTATCTACATTATCATTAAAAGTGGGACCCCCTAAAAATGTATATTCATATAAAATTGAATTTGTTAGTTTAGACCCCTCTTTAAAATCGTGATCATAATCAAAACTTCCTAAAACAAAATCTCCGCGTCGAGTTCTTGAGTTGTGGTTATAGTATGAAAAGGAAGGAGACAACGTATTTAGACTTGTAAGAGATTCAGAATGATTATCGAAATAGGTAATATCTGCCAAGCGTGTTTTAGTGCGTTTTCCGCCAAAGAACCCAAACGTAAACACATCCGATTCGGTTGGGGTGTATTCCACGTTTAAGCGTCCATTATAATTGACATCATCAAAACTACGCTCTCCA
This sequence comes from Flavobacteriaceae bacterium, assembly GCA_029252265.1. Lineage (GTDB taxonomy): Bacteria > Bacteroidota > Bacteroidia > Flavobacteriales > Flavobacteriaceae > Hel1-33-131. Next base: position 12,268 of record JAQXBT010000032.1, read on the forward strand.
TCCGATGGAAGGAAAGTTTGTTTGTTTTCGGCTTCGTTTATAATGTATAAATCCCCTTCTCTTCTGCCGGTTTTATCATTTCGATTGTAGCTTACAGAGGCAGAAGTGTTCCATGTATCGGTTCGGCTGTTTACCGTTGCATCAATACCATAGCGTTGTGCTGGTTGCTGGGTACCATAGGGTTCAACTGATGGAAACCCACCACGGACATTCACCTGAGAGAACACACCGTTAGTCGCGCCTTTTTTGGTGATAATATTTAAAATACCGCCTTTACCATCTGGATCATATTTGGCTGAGGGTGCGGTGATAACTTCAATTTTTTGTAAAGAATTTGCAGGGAGTTGTGCTAAAATTGCACTGACTTGGCCCTGAGTTGGTTTGCCATTAATTAACACCGTAAACCCTTTACTACCTCTCACGCTAATTTCCCCCAAGCCATTGACACTCACTGATGGAAGGTTTTTGATCACATCGGAAGCAGTCCCTCCTTGGCTCGATTGAAAGTTTTTAGAATCAAAAACTTGTCGGTCAATTTTATGAAGGACCGTAGAGCGTTCGGATCGAATCTCTATTTCGCCTAACTGACTTCCTAATTGAAGTTTTAAAACCCCTAAATCTACGTTTTTTTGAGTCTTAGAAATTTCTAAATTTCGGATTGTTTTTATTGAATACCCGATAAAAGACGCTTCTAAATAATAACGTCCATTTGGAATGTTTTGAATTTCAAAAAAGCCCTCTTGATCGGTAATTACTCCTGTTAGAAGCGAATTATCTTTTTCATAAAAAAGAGCTGCAGTCGCATATTCTAAGGGAGAATTCTCATTCGCCTCCATAATATTGCCTGAAATTTGCGCAAATACTGTTTGAAGCATTAATAGAAATATACAATTCAGTAATATATGTTTCATAGGGTATAATATTGAGTTACAAAAGTATTAATAATTACAAAGGTTATATGCACTATTTAAAGATTAAAAACATAAAATCAAGTTGTTATCAAGTAATTTATTTTCTTGTCGTTCGATTGATATTTTTACCTTTCTTTGGGGAAGAGAATCGTTTATAATTTTTGACGATATCGACTCTATATTAATAGAGTTAATACATAAATAGTCCAAATGAATATAATTTATGCACCATGGCCTTGGTATATTTCGGGCCCGTTGATTGCCTTTGTGATGTTTTTGCTACTCATGGTCGGTAAAAGTTTTGGAATGTCATCCAACCTGAGAACGCTTTGCACGATTTGTGGTGCTGGAAACACTTCAGATTTTTTTAAATTTGACTGGAAAGCCCAAAAATGGAATCTAGTAGTCGTGTTTGGTGCAATTATAGGAGGGTTTATTGGTGCCCATTTTTTATCCAATGATTTAGCGATTGCAATTCACCCAGATACGATAGAAACCCTAAACACTCTTGGTTTTGAGAGCGCAGGTACTAGCTACCTTCCTACGGAACTTTTTGATGTTGGTGTTTTTTCAAATTTAAAAGGGTTGCTTATTTTAGCGATCGGCGGACTGTTGGTTGGTTTTGGTGCACGTTACGCAGGTGGCTGTACTTCCGGACATGCCATTTCGGGTTTGAGCAATCTTCAATGGCCTTCTTTAATTGCTGTTCTCGGTTTTTTTATTGGAGGCCTCACAATGATTCACTTAATTTTTCCTTTAATTTTTTAAAACGATGAGAACACTTATATATCTTTTTATTGGTATCCTTTTTGGAATAACAATGTTTAAATCAGAAGCTGCTTCTTGGTTTAGAATTTATGAAATGTTCCGATTTGAATCCTTTCACATGTATGGCATTATTGGGTCTACGGTTGTTTTAGGTGTTTTGATTGTACAAAGCATTAAGCGCTTTAAAGTTCGCTCATTTTATGGGGAACCTATTGTGTTTACTCCAAAAGCTAAAAGCGTGAGTCGTTACCTTTTTGGTGGTATTATTTTTGGCTTGGGATGGGCCTTAGCTGGCGCCTGCCCAGGCCCGATGTTTACATTGGTAGGTGCTGGATTTACACCTATTTTAGTAGTAATCGTTGCGTCTATTTTTGGTACATTTTTATATGGAATTGTAAAAAATAAGCTCCCCCATTAGATTCCTGAAAAATAGATCTTTTTAGAATAACAGAATCAACTATTACAATTGTTTAAGCTTATCAACTAACTCAAAAAAAAACGACTTATGCTACACGGAACACACAGAATAACAATTGTTTAGAGATATTAAAATTATAAAATAAACGATCTATTTGTATCAAAATAAGAATTATTCATAGTACCTTTGACTCGTATGAAAACAATAGAGCGTACTTGTGCCATTGCGTATTCAATTAATCTTTTAGGGGACAAATGGTCTCTTCTAATATTAAGGGATGTCCTCATACATAAAAAAACGAGGTTCAAAGAGTTTGTCGACTCCAAAGAAAAAATCGCAACCAATATCCTTGCCAATCGATTGAAATTTTTAGTTGAGGAAGGTTTTTTAGAACTTTTAGATCCTAATGGGTTTAAAAAAAACAAGCAATACATAGGTACTGACAGAGCTTTAGCAGCGCTGCCTATTATCATGGAATTGTATTTGTTTTCTATTCATTCTATTAAGGAATCTGTTTTGAATGCCTCTCAAGTTAGTATTAAAAAAAAGATCCTTAGCGATCGTAAAGGTTTTGAAGATAACATAAAAGAGACCTATCTTAATTTTGTTCGGAAATTAAAAATTAGTTAAAATCAATTTCATCCAAACGCGCCAATTCCGAAGCTAAAAACTGCAGTGTCATCCTTTTTTAAAAACATGATTTTCTAACTTAAAATGCTTGCAAGTTGCCAAATAAAGAGAAGAAATATAGCGATGCGTTAGTTATTACAACAAGTAAACGTTTTATCTTATTCATACGACTGTTTTCTCGTCATCTTCCTTTTAAAGTTTCTGATTTAAAATTTCAAATAACGTCTCCCCTGCTTTAGTATCACAATCAATATAAAGCGATACGTTTTAGACACTCAGGAGCAATAGAAATCTTTAAAAAAGCAGGCTCTATAACCAAGCTACAGAAAGCGATGGGACATTAATCTATTAATGTAAGTTTAACCTACTTGAGAGGGCTTGAAATAGCTGAATTAAAGGAATTAGAATGCTTATGGTTTAAAAGACGGGACTGCACAGGCGGCCCCCCTTAGAGTCAAGATTTTTAATCCCTAACAAAACGCACTGAAGAGCCTTCCTGCTTGAGATTGGAGTCCCAGTAGAGGTTACTGGTGCTGGTGTACAGGAGGCGGAACCATGCGTAATTAGTATAGTTCTCAGTGGAACTCCAAAAGACTGCACTTGTACCCTCATTGGCGAACGTACCATTGCTTTTACGGTAACCCTCAGGGAAAGCATTAAAACCGCTGCTGTTGTTTAAACTTTGGTCGTTGCCTATTGCTCCTAAATCTGGGGAACTATTCCAGCAAAATAATTGTGGTAATAAATCGTGGCTGTATAACATATCTACTGCCATATTATTTAAAGTGGCATCAAATGCATCACTCGGATTGGTTGGTTCAAGGCCCAAATAATGAAAGGTAAACCACAAAAAATCTTGTAATTGAGATATAATTAAAAAATAAAGTAGTGTTCCTTTTGGGAATTTTTGTTTTGCTATTAATGCCGTTGTAAAATGTCCTGCTATCATAGTTTCTAATTAATTTTTGTATTTTTGCTATCGAATTGAAAGCAAAAATAATAATTACTATCGAATTAATAGTGATACTCTATAAAAAATGAAAAAAGAATTTCGTTCTGGCTGTCCAATTTCATCTTCATTAGATGTCGTAGGGGATAAATGGTCTTTATTAATCATTAGAGATATGCTTGTTAAGCACAAAAAGACGTTCAAGGGAATTTCTAATTCAGATGAAAAAATTGCGCCCAGCATTTTATCTGCACGATTACGATTATTAGAGTCGTATAAACTGATTTTCAAAACGAAAGTGCCAGATAACAAAAAAGAAAATATTTATTTGTTAACTGAAAAAGGGATTCGTTTAACTCCAATAATTATTGAATTCAGTTTGTGGGGGAATTCCAATATGCGAGAATTTAATGAAATTGATGATATTGAAGGCTTGAGTTCAGATAAGACTCTAATTATACAATCCGTTCAAGATAGTTATAATTCTATGTTGCTTAATTTCCAATAATCTATTTCTAAAATGACATTAAACTGTTTCAATACTGTTTTGGTCTGATTTTATAATCACTATTAGATCTTCTCTTAATCTTTACGGAGTCTTGAACGTAGTTTTTTTATTTTAATATCGGGAACTGGATTCATTCCTCCACCTTATTTCGGAAAGGGCCAGACTGATAAGCTGTATCAAGCAAAAGTTTAACACAAAAGGATGTTGAGTTAACAAACTATTTGATCTAGAAAGTTGTATCTAAAACGAGGTAGCCTAATCTGACTTATATTTTTTAAATATTCATCAAAAAAAAGCCTTCTAGAAGAAGGCTTTTGTGTTTTATAAATACTAAGATTACTCTTCTGTAGCTGCTTCAGTATCGGCTGCCAAAGAATTCATCATTCCTCCAAAATCAAACCAATCTCCACCTCCAGATATTTTACCATCTGTAAATGCAAAAGAATGATATGAGGTTAATTTAATAGACTTCCCAGAGGCTACATGATCTGCCGTCCAAGTACCATATACTCGTGTGCTACCATCAAATAA
>JAQXBT010000066.1 GCA_029252265.1 Flavobacteriaceae bacterium
CATTATGCATTCGATGACATCATAAATAATGACAAACAAAAAGTTGTGTTATCCCGACATATATAGCGGTTAACACAAGCTTTTGTTGGGATATAACTAGTTGTACAACATTTGAAAGAAACATTGGAACACTTAAAAAACTTATTCGATTTAACAAAATTACCCGCAAAATTCTTTTTCCTTTTTGCTGTAATTTCTGGCTTTATACTTTTCGCTAACGAGAGTATTTTACAAAAAATCCATCTTGACAAATTAAACGATTCCTATGGTTGGATAGTTGGACTTATTTTCATTGCATCTTTTGGACTGGTCATAGTGAATTTTACAATTTGGTTTTTTAAATATGTTCAAACTAAAATAAAAATTGGTAAGCTAAAAAAAGGTTTCAAAGAAAGATTAAAAAATCTTGACTTACACGAACAATCGGTTTTAAGAGAGTTTCTTCTAAATCAACAAACTTCTATAGAAATGCCAATAGATGACCCTGTAATTAGCGGTTTATTAAAAAAACGAATTTTAGTGATTAACAAACAATTTGGAAATGGATTTATGATGACTGGTTCTTATACTTCGGTATCTATTAATGAATACGCTGAAAAGTATTTGGATTTAAAAGATGTTGGTTTGAGTGAAAACCCGAGTGAAGATGAAGTTTTAGAAATAAAACAGAATAGACCAAAATGGGTTAATAAATGGAATTATTAAAAAATGATGTAATAATAGAATGAAAAGCAAACTTCTACATATTGAACTACTTAAATTTTTATTAGAAAAAAGTAGCTTTTTTGGATTCGTTGAAATTAAATCGTTCTTACTGGAAAATTTTCCTGAAGAACCAGATTTGAGAGAAAGAAGAAAAATGAAAGACTTTTTAAAGTTTTTGAGTTCAGAAGAATATGTGGAAATTCAAAGTAAGCGTGGAATTTGGATTATAGTAGAAGCTGGAGTAAAAGTTGCAAGAGAAAATGTTTCAGCTATCGTGAAAATAAAACCAAAAGGAGTTAATCTTGTTGAGCAAAACGAACTTAATAGATACAGCAAAAATGGAATTATATTGAGCTCAATTCTCGGATTATCAACATTATTTCTTGCAATTTATAGCATAGTAATAACACAGAATATTTCGGAATTAGAAAATGTAAATACTGAGTTGGATAAAGAAAATACAATACTCAAAGCAACCAATAGAGTAATTGAATTACAATTGACAAAAGTAAGTGCTGAAACGAAAAAAGATTCATCCGAAATTGAAAAATAAAAACGTTGTACAACAACGTGTATAAAACATAGCTATTACAGGCTTTCCGAGAGTTTTTTGCTTATTTACAAAGTACGCCAAATTTTTTATTTGGCTATATTTAGAAAAGAAATTTAAACATAAAAATAAAAAATTCGGCTCGTGCTAAATACGAAAAGTTAGCGTCTATTTATTCGCTACATTTCATACACAAGACCGTTGTAACCCCTGCTGTGCAAAGTCTCTGACTTTGAGTTTGATATTTAAACTCAGTAAAACATAAAAAAAATCACAAAAAAACTATTCATTGAGCAACTCTAAAAATTCCTGTTCAGAAATGATCGGTACTTTGAGAGTCTCGGCTTTGGTGCGTTTACTAGGCCCCATATTGGCACCGGCCACCACATAGGAGGTTTTGGCTGAAATAGAGCTTACCACCTTCCCGCCGTTAGAATCAATGAGAGCTTTGAGTTCATCTCTAGAAACGGTCTCAAACACCCCAGACACGACAAAGCGAAGCCCTTGCAATTGGGTGGTTTGATTGGAGAGTGCTTCTTCCGATAGTTGTAATTGGAGTCCGTATAAAATCAAGCGAGACACCATTCGGATGTTGGCCTCATTTTTAAAAAAAGCGACCACACTTTCGGCGATTCGAATTCCAATTTCATCCACCGATTCTAAATCTTCAGTCGTGGCTTCAGATAAAGCTTGAATTGACTTATAATGTTTGGCTAATTTTTTAGCCACCGTTTCCCCGACATATCGAATCCCCAATCCAAATAACACCCGCTCAAAAGGCACGTCTTTAGAGGCTTGAACACCGTTGACTAAATTATCCGCACTTTTTTCGGCCATGCGATCTAAATGAATAATTTGATTTGAAGTCAGATCATACAGATCGGCATAATCGCGAATTAAGCCGGCATTGACCAACAAGGCTACCGTTTCTCCACCCAAACCTTCGATATCCAATGCTTTACGAGAAATATAATGCTGAATCCTTCCAATAATTTGAGGTGAACATCCCATATCATTTGGACAATAATGTTGGGCTTCCCCTTCGTTTCGAACCAGAAGCGTATCACATTCTGGGCAAGCAGAAATGTAGTTTGTTTTGGTCGAATCTGAATCGCGACTGCTAAAATCAACTTCCACAATTTTGGGGATAATTTCCCCTCCTTTTTCAACATAAACGGTATCGCCAATACGAACGTCCAATTTTTCAATTTGATCGGCATTATGGAGCGATGCCCGCTTGACTATGGTTCCTGCCAATTCTACAGGTTCAAGATTAGCCACAGGCGTGATAGCACCTGTTCGTCCAACTTGATACGAAATATGCTCGAGCCGTGTAGACACCTGTTCGGCTTTAAATTTATACGCCATCGCCCAACGCGGTGCTTTGGCGGTATAGCCCAACTCTGCTTGTTGAAATAAACTATTCACTTTCACCACCACTCCATCGGTTTCATACGGCAATTCATGCCGATGCGTATCCCAATAATTTATAAATTCTAAAACGCCCTCAATCGAATCGGTTAACTTAGCAATAGTGGGGACTTTGAACCCCCACAACCGTGCTTTTTCCAGATTTTCAAATTGCGTTTGAATACCGGTGTTTTCGCCGACAATACTGTACAACAAACAGTCCAAAGGGCGTTTAGCCACCTCAGCACTGTCTTGTAATTTTAGACTTCCCGAAGCCGTATTTCTAGGGTTTTTATACAATTCTTCACCCGCTGCTAATCGGTCGGAGTTAAGGGCTTTAAACCCTTCAAAAGGTAATACAATTTCGCCTCGAATTTCAAATTTTTTCGGATAATCTCCTTGTAATTTTAAAGGAACCGATTTAATGGTTTTGATGTTAGCAGTCACATTGTCGCCTTGGGTGCCATCGCCACGAGTTAAGGCCTGTACTAACACCCCTTTTTCATAGGTTAAACTAATCGAAGCACCATCGTATTTGAGTTCACAAGTGTACTTAATTGGACCATCGACCATTTTCCGTAATCGAGTTTCCCATTCCATTAAATCTTCTTTAGAATAGGAATTATCTAACGAATACATCCGCTGTGCATGAACTATCGTTTCAAAATTTTTAGTGACTGCTCCCCCAACTCTAAGGGTTGGTGAACTGGCATCATAATACTGGGGATACTGCGCCTCTAAATCCTGAAGCTGCTTGAGTTTACTATCAAATTCAAAATCCGAAATGGACGGTTCATCCATCACATAATACATATAATTATGCTGTCTTAATTCGTCTCGTAGTTTAAAAATTTGTTCTTTATCGTCCATCAAAAAAAAAAATCTAACTTAATATTTTGCCCGACTAAGATATAAAAATGAGCGATACTCAGAACCCAATTTGAGAGATTTTATCAGCAATTTAGTCAACATAAAATCAACGTTTTTTGGCGCAAATCATTCTGGGTTTGGTAAAAATATCTGTTTTTAATTGAACGTCTTCAAAATGATTTGAAGAAAAAAGTGCTTTGGTCTCTACTCCCAAATATTCATTGATTTCAAAATACAGTAAGCCTTCTTTTTTAAGGTTGATTTTACTCAGTTCAACAATGGCCTTATAAAACAAAAGCGGAGCATCGTTTTCGACAAACAACGCTAAATGTGGCTCATGTTCTAATACATTGGGTGCCATGAATTCTTTTTCAAGTTCCCGAACATAAGGCGGATTGGACACAATAATATCAAAGTACAAATCGGGACTAGTCCACTCCAAAACATTTGCTTCAAAACCTGTGATTTGCACCTTGTTTTGCTGGGCATTTTGCTGAGCGACTGATAAAGCTTCAGGACTCACATCCAAAGCATAGACCGATGCCTGTGGCAAATGTTTTGCCAAACTAATTGCAATACACCCAGATCCAGAACCAATATCTAAAATTTTAAGCGGTTGATTTGGGTTTGCATCTTTTAAAATCCAAGCCACCAACTCTTCCGTTTCTGGGCGTGGAATTAACACCTTAGAGTTGACGCTAAAGTCTAACCCATAAAAAGAGGTGGTTCCCAAAATATACTGAACGGGTTCATACTCTAGTAAACGTCCAATGGCCGCCTCAAAAAACTCAAATGTATCGGGACTAATAAGAGTCTCTGCCTTTAGACTGATATCAATTCGTTTGAAGTTCAACCGGTCTTCGCATAAGAGGTTAAAAAAAGACGTTATTTCTTCTTTAGGGTAATACCCTAGAAGTCCATTTTGAAAAAAATCTTGAAGTGCTTTTAATTGCATTATAACGTTTTTAACATCCAAATTCCACAGGAATTGTGCCCCGTATTTCCCATCGGACTTTCTAGAGGTTCAAAGTGGTTTTGTTTATATAATTTCTGAGCCGTCTCTAATTTAGAAAGTGTTTCTAAATAGCACTGCTCGTAGCCCATCGTTTTGGCGGCTTCTAAACAAACCTGAAGCAGTTGTTTAGCATAGCCTTTTCCGCGTATTTCGAGTGAAAAATACATTTTTTGAAGTTCACAAATAGCTAGAGATCCACTTAGTAGGGCTTTTATTCCTGCCCCACCTTTGACAATACCTCCTTCTTCAATAACAAAATAAACTGCGTTTTTATCTTGATAGGATTCAAACATTCGAGTGGTTTCTATATCTTCGTAAGCCGTCCCCGTTAAAGGAAGTCCAAGCTCAATAAATGTCGATTTTATGATGGATTCGATTTGTAAATTGTCCTCAAATTTAATTTCTCTAATACGCATGTAATGGATACCAATTAATAAATCTTATTTTTGTTATTCGAAGATACATATAAAACCCAAAAAAATGATAAAAAAACTCACAATCCTACTCTTAATTATGCTAACGATTAATTGCTCTGTTAAGGAGAAACCTATCTTTATTAAAGTTGATGATATTAAGCTATTAGAATCTAATTCAAGAAATCTAACCTTAACAGCAAATGCACTTTTTAACAATCCAAATGACATTGGAGGTCTCTTAAATACCGAAGGCGTCAATGTCTATGTAAATGATATTTTGATGGGATTTGTTAGTGCCGAAGAATTTAAAGTCCCAGCAAATGAGAATTTTAAAGTACCGCTTCAAATCGATATTGACCCAAAAAAACTTTTTGACAAAAACCCAAATGGATTTTTAGGTGGACTCCTAAATAGTGTCATGAATCAATCCTTGACCGTCAAGTACGAAGGTATTATCAATTTTAAAACCTTTGGATTCACGTACAAATACCCCATTAGCAAAACTGAAACCATTAAAATTAAATTATAATCAACCACGAACATTACATAGCACGTTGTATTGAAATCGCCAAAAATGGCTTAGGCTCTACAGCCCCAAACCCGATGGTGGGCTGCGTGATTGTCGTGAAGGATCAAATTATTGCAGAAGGTTATACAAGTCCTTATGGTGGTGCGCATGCCGAAGTTAATGCTATTAATTCTGTTAAAAATCTGGAACTTCTTAAACAGGCCACCTTATATGTAACTTTAGAACCTTGCGCACATTATGGGAAAACACCACCTTGTAGCGATTTGATCATCGCTCATAAAATTCCTAGAATTGTGATTGGCTGCTTAGACAAACACGACAAAGTTTGTGGAAAAGGCATTTCAAAACTAAAGGCTGCTGGCTGTGAAGTGATCGTAGGAGTTTTAGAATCCAAATGTCATGACCATCACAAACGCTTTTTTACCTATCACACTAAAAAGCGTCCTTATATTATACTAAAATGGGCAGAAAGCAACGATGGCTTCATCGCTCCTCTATCAAAGTTTGAAACTAAACCTGTTTGGATTAGTAATCCTCAATCCCGGCAACTGGTGCATCAATGGCGTTCAGAAGAACAGGCCATTTTAGTGGGCGCCAATACCGTTGTTCAAGACAATCCCCGATTAACCACTAGAGTGGTCGCCGGTCCAAATCCTATTCGGGTGGTTGTCGATCTAAATAATTCGCTGGCAGATTCCTCCCATATATTTAACTCAGAATCAAAAACCATTCGACTCACTTCAAATGAGGTGGACACAAACAAACCGCTGGCGGAACAACTGTGTGCTAAATTATATGAATACCATATCAGTTCTATTATTATTGAAGGGGGGCAAAAAACACTCCAAACATTTATTGATGAAGGCCTATGGGATGAAGCGCGTATATTTTCGAGCGAATTGAATTTAACTGCGGGCATTCATAAACCAAAAATCAATGGAACTTTAGTCTCGACAAAAAAGATTGAATCCGATACCTTAAAAACTTTTATAAATGATTAACACGCTTATATTTGATTTTGGAGATGTCTTTATCAACTTAGACAAACCAGCTATTGAACGCTCCTTATTTAAACTTGGAGTCTCCTCAATTACAGAAGACATGCTTCAAACAGCGATGCTGTATGAAAAAGGATTGATTAGTACTCAGGAATTTGTAAGTTCATTTACGTCCAAATATCCCGATATCACTGCCCAACAATTCAAGGAAGCATGGAATTCAATTATTTTAGACTTTCCAGAACATCGTCTAGACTTTATAAAAAAACTTTCAACAACAAAAAAATATACACTTATATTATTGAGCAATACGAACGCGCTTCATATTGAGCAAGTGATTAAAAACATGTCTTTATATAGATACGAGAGTTTTAAAAATTGTTTTGACCGATTTTATTTATCACATGAACTAAAGTTACGAAAACCCGATGCGTCTATTTATGAATATGTATTAGAAGTGAATCAACTCGAAGCAAAATCTTGTTTTTTTGTAGATGACACGAAAGAGAATACAGCAGCAGCGTCAAAACTTGGGATCCATACTTGGAATAATGACCCTGTAAAAGAGGATGTAATTAGGCTTTTTGAGAATCCTTTATTCACTAACGCACCTCAGCCGTGTTAAGCTATAGAACCATCATCAGTCCTTCCGATGAAATTTTGTACAAAGACAAAGGAAGTAAGTTTTTTGGGTATGCATTTCAGATAAAAACAGATGATGAGGTTAAAGAATTTATGAAAATTATTAAACAAAAACATTCCAATGCGGGGCATTTTTGCTACGCCTACCAACACGGCATTGAAACGCCCTATTACAGAGCTTCAGACGATGGGGAACCTTCAAACAGTGCGGGATTACCAATTTACGGACAACTCCAAGCGTTTGAGCTTACTAATGTTTTGGTTGTTGTCGTTCGCTATTTTGGGGGGACAAAATTAGGCGTTGGGGGTTTAATAAGTGCTTATAAAACCGCTGCCAAATTAAGTTTAGAGGCAAGTGAAATTCGGACTTTAGATATTTTAATCCCTATCAAACTTTCATTTGTGTACCAAGATTTAAGTAAAGTAATGCGAATTATCAAAAAACAGCAACTTATTTTAAAATCTCAACGCTTAGAAATGGAATGTGAAGTCGTGATTTTAGTCAAAAAAAGCACCATAAAAAGCTTTCAAACTACTTTTGAGGCATTTCATAAAATAAAAGTTGAAATTTTGAACGATTAAATATGCAGTTTGTCTAAAATATACTGTGGACACCGCATTGGAAAGTTAGACTTAATGTTAACAAACGCTAACTTTGTGTGCGCCGTAGTCAGTAATTCTCCGCTAGAATCATGAATCTCATATGAAAACTCTATGGAAGCAGTTGGTAACTTCAATAGCGAAGTAGATATTGTCAATATTTCATCGTAAGTAGTTGGTTTTATGTATTTTAAACTCAAAGAAACAACTGGAAGCATCACGTTGTTTGCTTCCATTTCTTTATAAGATACACCTAAGGTATTTAGCCATTCTAAACGGCCGATTTCCAGATACTGAGCATAATTCCCATGGTATACAACCCCCATTTGATCGGTTTCTCCGTACCTCACTTTAATCTTTGTTTGATGTGTATTCATTTAGTAAAATTTGTATCTTTAATAACAAATTAAACATGCAACAAAAAAATTAATAAATCAATTGAATTTGATTTTTTTTTATGGAATTTTGTTCACATATTTGTAACATCAAATCATTCCAATCATCTCCCCCGGATTTTTATTTTTTGATTTGTAAACTAACTAAAATTAACTAAGAAAAATGAATAACACTGCGCAATCGGTCTGGGAAAATTGTCTAAACTTTATAAAAGACAACATTCAGCCGCAAGCCTACAAAACATGGTTTGAACCAATTGCAGCTGTAAAACTTGACGATCATGCGCTAAGTATCCAAGTTCCCAGTAAATTTTTCTATGAGTGGTTAGAAGAACATTACGTAAAGATTTTAAAAGTAGCACTTACAAAAGAGCTCGGGGTGAATGCCAAATTGGTTTACATCATCAAAATGGAGAATACGTATGGAAATAAACAACCATTTACCGAAAAAATACCAAGTACGAATCGTTCGGCAGTCTATTCACAACAAGTAAATATTCCTTTAAAAAATAAAAACCCAGAGTTAAGAAATCCTTTCGTAATTCCTGGTATTCGGAATGTTAAAATTGAATCCCAGCTTAATCCAACATATACATTTGAAAACTTTCTAGAGGGCGACTCAAATAGATTGGCACGAAACGCCAGTATTGCGGTTGCAAATAAGCCCGGAGGCACCTCTTTCAACCCACTTCTCATCTTTGGTGGAGTTGGCTTAGGAAAAACACACTTAGCACATGCTATAGGAGTAGATATCAAAGATAAGTATCCTGAAAAAACAGTGTTGTATATCTCTGCTGAAAAGTTTACGCAGCAATATATTGAATCTGTTAAAAAGAATAATCGTAATGATTTCATTCACTTTTATCAAATCATTGATGTTTTAATTATTGATGATGTCCAATTCCTTTCTGGGAAATCTGGAACTCAGGATGTATTTTTTCATATTTTTAACCATTTACATCAAAACGGAAAACAAGTCATTTTGACGAGTGACAAGGCACCGGTAGACATGCAAGACATTGAACAACGTTTATTGTCTCGATTTAAGTGGGGATTATCTGCTGAACTTCAAAACCCTGATTTCGAAACACGTGTCTCTATCGTGAAAAACAAACTTTACAGAGATGGTGTTGAGATGCCGGAAGAAATTATAGAGTATTTAGCAAAACACATCACTTCAAATGTGCGTGAATTAGAAGGCGCTATCATTTCATTAATAGCACAATCATCATTCAATAAAAAAGAAATCACACTTTCGTTAGCAAAAGAAATTGTTGAGAAATTTGTAAAAAACACCAAACGAGAAGTTTCTATTGACTACATTCAAAAAGTCGTTTCTGATTATTTTCAAATGGATGTGGACACACTTCAATCCAAAACACGTAAACGTCATATTGTTCAAGCAAGACAATTGGCCATGTTTTTTGCGAAAAAATTCACGAAAGCTTCTTTGGCAAGTATTGGCTCTCAAATTGGAAAACGCGATCATGCAACCGTTTTACATGCTTGCAAAACAGTTAACAATCTTTCCACAACTGATAAACAATTTAGAAAGTACGTTGAAGATTTAACGAAAAAATTATCCGTTTAAATACTTGTTTTGAATTCAATTTAATAAATTGCTCAGCGTATTAGTTTGCTATATTTGTGCTAATAGATCACTAAAACCCTCATAAAATGACTGGTAAATTATACTTAATTCCAACCGGCTTAGGCGATAATGCCCCATTAGAAATTCTTCCAATTTCTATTAAAAAAGTGATTGAAAGTATCGATACTTATATTGTAGAAAACGAAAAGGCGGCTCGCAAGTTTATCAAGACGGTAAGTTCTGGCAAATCGCAAGGCAGTTTAAATCTGTTTAGTTTAAACAAGTTTACAGATCCCTTAGAAATCCCTTCTTTCTTAGAAGAATGCTTAGCTGGCAACTCCGTTGGTTTACTTTCGGACGCAGGTTGTCCTGGGGTTGCAGATCCGGGAGCAGAAGTCGTGAAAATAGCACATGAACAAAATATACGAGTAATTCCTTTAGTTGGCCCCTCCTCTATACTATTAGCGATGATGAGCTCTGGAATGAATGGTCAAAATTTTGCATTTAACGGCTATTTACCAATCGATAAAAGCGAACGAAAATCTAAAATAAAACAACTCGAAAAACGCTCGTTTGAAGAATATCAATCTCAATTATTTATAGAGACACCTTATCGAAACAATAGTATCTTAGAAGATCTATTTACACACTTACATCCAGAGACTCGAATTTGCGTCGCATGTGATTTGACATTACCTTCAGAGTACATCAAGACGCAAACAGCAAAAGACTGGAAGCATTCAAAATTAGATTTCCATAAACGTCCCGCAATTTTTATTATTCAAAAGGATTAAGGCTCCACGACTCTTGGCTTTTGATATGTAGTAACAAAAGAAGTATCATAGCCTGAGAATTTCTCCATATACGATGGAATATCGGTACCATATACATCCGAAATATCAAAGCTACCGTAACTTCTCAAATAACGTTTAACACTCCCGGGGCCTGCTAAATGTGCCGCTGCTAAAATCCCAGATTCCGTGATGAGAATTCCATCCATTCGATGGCCTTCATAACATTCGATGTATCGCCTTAAGACCCACTTATTTCTTTTTGTATTGGCTAGAAACACTTTTTCTTGTAGTTCGGGACTATTTAAAAAGTTTTTAGGATTCTGAATCCCTAATAAATCCAAAGTGGTAATTCCAAACTGATATTTACCTAGATAACCTAATGTATTTACGGCGTCATATTTTCCTTGAGATTCTTTAAAAGCAATGGCTTCTTTAAACCCTACATAGGACTTATTTAAAAATGGAATCCCAGACTTGAAGATATCAATATCATTTTCAGGAACCGTATAATAAAGTGACTCATTAGAAACTCTATAGTCACAATAATCTATTGGAGACGTAAAAGAAACTAAATCAAACAACAAAAAAACTAGCATTAATAATGCCGTAAAATAAACCGAATATTTATAATTCATATTTATTTTGTTTGTAACCCTTTGGGGAAATTAAAATACTGCAAATATACATACATCTACAATTCTCTTATTATTAGGGTTTTATGTTATTTTTGAATCCCTTGGCGATTTAAATAATTTTGATAACGCTTTGCATTTTGATTGTGACCGCTTAAGTTTTTAGCAAAGCGATGGAACCCTGTTTTTTCGGCATTTGCAGCAAAATAAAAATAAGAATGTCGCTCATAATTTAAGACTGCTTCAATCGCTGTTAAGTCGGGCATGGCAATTAATCCCGGAGGCAGCCCTTTATACATATACGTATTATAAGGAGATTTTATTTTTTTATGAATATTCAATACGCGTTTAATGATCTTATTTTCATAAGCTGGTAACTGATACGCAGCGTATTTAAGGGTCGGATCTGCTTGCAAGGGCCATGCCTTGTTTAAACGATTTATATAGACTCCTGCAATTCGGGCTTGCTCACTCGCTTGTTTGGATTCTTCATGAACAATTGCTGCAAGTGTCATCACTTGATTGGGGTCGAGTCCGATTGATGTTGCTTTTTCTAGTCGTTCAGCATTCCAAAATCGATTGTACGCTTTCAACATTCGATTTCTGAAAGTTGTGGCAGACGTGTTCCAGAAAAACTCATAGCTATTCGGCAAATACATCCCTAAAGCATTTGATTCTTTAAATCCGTGATCATTTAAAAAATTTAAATCTGTAAACGCAGCAATAAGAGCCGTACTATCTGCTTCAATCTGGTTTGAAATTCGCGATGCTAGTTCTGTTAGGGTATGCTGATTATTAAAAGTGACTTTAATCGGTAAATTACGACTCCGAATGGAATTAATTATATCATTATTAGTCATCCCTTTCATAATACGGAAGCGCCCCGGTCTCACATTCGTAACGTATTTTTTTTGCTTGGCTAAGGTCTCAAACGATTCGATATCCTTTAGAAGCGGCTCTAAGTCAGAACGCACCTCAGCAAAAGTAGCATTGGACGCTACAAAAATATAGGCTTCTTTAGAATTAAAATTCGTGTTAGGCACCAGCATGACCGAATAAATAAAGTAGGAAAAAATCCCTGCACCAATCAGGCCTATTAAGACGATGGCAATTGCTATTTTTTTAAAGTACATGATTTATCAATTGAAATAAATATTCATTTTTATAGCGACCCTCATACAATCGCCAGTCATTTTTGAGTCCAATTTTCTCAAACCCAACCGATTCAAATAAGCAAATACTTGCGTTATTGTCTTCTAAAACGTTGCTATACACTTGGTGAAGCCCTAAGGTGTTAAAACTATACTGAATCAATAAGGAAAGTGCTTCTTTTCCAAATCCATTTCTGCGGTGTAAGTTTAATATCACGATACTAACACCTGCACGTTTGTTTTCAGAATCCAACTCAAAAAGATCTATAAATCCTATCGGTTCATTGGTTTTAGAAGTAATTACCAAACGTAATTGTTTAATTTTTTGTGGGTTCTTTTGGGCAGTCTCTAAATACTTTTGCAGAATATCTTTAGAAAACGGGGTTTTAGTTTGACTTAATTCCCAAAGAGATTCGTCATTTTCAATGGTGTATAAAAACGTTAAATCTTTAAGCTCTAAGGCTCTTAAATTTACTAAATTACCTTGCAATTTTACCATTCTAATTCTGCTTTAAAAACCTGTTTCGCAGGCCCACACAACCAAACCTCTGTAAAAGACGAATGATGAGGCTCAAATTGAACTTTCAAAACCCCACCTTGAGTTTGTAAGTTAATAGCATTTGAAGTTGTTTGTTTGGAATGAAACATGGCAATCGCAACCGCTGTAGCCCCAGTCCCACAGGACAAGGTTTCGGCCTCTACTCCACGCTCGTAAGTACGAATCGCAAACGTATCTTCATTAATTTTTTCAGCAAAATTAACGTTCACTCCATTTGAGTTAAACGGCTCACTATACCGAATTTTAGCGCCTTCAATATTCATGTCAATGGTTTCTAAATCGGACTTAAGTGCCACATAATGTGGGGAACCTGTATCTAAAAGATGGTAGTTTTCATTAGATGAAATCGTTGAAACGTCCTGCATTTTTAGCTCAATATGTTCAGAATCAATGATGGCCAAATGAGGACCATCAATCGCTAAAAAACGAGTATCCCTATTTATAATTCCTAAAAAATCAGCAAAAGCAACAATACATCGACCGCCATTTCCACACATAGTACTTTCATTCCCATCGGCATTGAAATACACCATTTTAAAGTCATAATCGGATTCTGTCTCTAAGAGAATCAAACCGTCGGCACCAACGCCTGTACGACGACTACACAAGTGTGCAATCAATTGAGAGTCGTTTTTATCAAAAGTCCCCAAACGATTATCGATCATCACAAAATCGTTTCCTGTTCCTTGGTATTTATAAAATGTGTGTGTCATATATGAAACAAATATAAGTATATTAAACTGTAAATAGGGCTGTTAAAAGTGCGTTAAAATTGAATTTTGAAATCAATAAAAAACTAATTTTAGTGTTACATTATACAAATAAAACCCTAAAATAATGAAAAAATTTCTCACATTAGTCTGTGTTTCTGCTTTGGGAGGGGCTATGACACTTGGAGCTTACAAACAATTTTTTGAAGATTCGTCATCAAATAAAGTATCTGAAAATCCAGAATCTAATATAGCGATTCCCGTAAGCTTGAATGCCAATCTAAAAGGAGGTACCAATGTTGATTTCACAACCGCCGCTGAAGAAACAGTCCATTCGGTGGTGCATGTTAAAAACACAACCCTTAGTAAAGGGTACACGAGTTTTGAAGATTTATTTTTCGGAAGACCTCAACAACGCCCACAGATTGGAACAGGCTCTGGTGTTATTATATCCCCTGATGGGTATATCATTACCAATAACCATGTGATTGAGGGGGCCGAATCTATGGAAATCACGACTAATGACAATAAAACTTACGATGCCAAACTGATTGGTACCGATCCCAATACCGATATTGCTTTATTAAAAATTGAGGCCGATGAATCCTTAGATTACACCACTTTTGGCGATAGCAATACCGCACGAATTGGAGAATGGGTGTTAGCTGTTGGCAATCCTTTTAACTTAAACTCAACAGTAACTGCGGGGATCATTAGTGCAAAATCTAGAGATTTGTCTGGGCAAAATACGCAATCGTTTATCCAAACAGATGCTGCGGTGAACCCTGGAAATTCTGGCGGAGCCTTGGTAAATATCAATGGAGAATTAATCGGGATTAATACCGCTATCTCCTCGCAAACGGGGTCTTATATAGGATACTCTTTTGCCGTTCCGAGCAACATAGCCCGCAAGGTGGTTGAAGATTTAATGGAGTATGGTAATGTACAAAATGGAATTCTGGGTGTGATTGGAGGCGAATTAAATAGTAAAAATTCCCAAGAACTTGGCGTCGAGCAAACCGAAGGATTTTTTGTAAGTGATGTTCAAAAAGGAACGGGTGCCGACAAAGCAGGCATCAAAAAAGGAGACATCATTCAACAACTAGACGGCGTGAAAATTTCTAAATTTTCAGATTTAAAGGGGTTTCTAAATACCAAAAGTCCTGAAGATCAAGTGGAAGTTATGATTCTAAGAAATGACAAACAAAAAATAGTTATGGTTACTTTAGAAAAACTAACGACTATTGATATTCCAATTATTGGAACACTTAGAGAACCGACTAAAAAAGAACTTGAACGTCTTGATGCTGACTACGGATTAGAACTATTAACTTTGTCCGATATGCATCGTGAAGATTGGGAATCTGATGGTATTTCAGAAGGCAGTATTGTCACTGCAATCAATGATATAAAAATTAAATCAATCACTGATGCTCAGAGAGCCCTCGACAAATATTCTAACAAAGTATTACGAATGTCTATCGTCAAAAATAACGGTGAAAACGTTGTTTATCGATTTAGATAAAGCTCTCTTGTTATGAGTTTTAAAGTCCATGATTCAATTTTTGAATGGTGGACTTTTTTTTTTCAAAAAAGTTACGAAAACGTTTGAAATCTTCTATTTTTGTAAAAACATTTTAAACCCAAAATAAATGGCTTCAAAACCTACCTACGATTCCGAAATTTCATTTCAGTCTGACCGTCGAAAAGCGGCCGTCGAATTCATTAAAATCGTTAGCGATTTATGGTATGACAGTTCAATCGAATTAGTCTTATTCAGAAATCAATTAATGGATCAGAATGTAAGTGGAATTCTCAAGCTTCACGAACATGCTGGCGAATTTGTCAATAAACCTATTTCTATTTTTGATTCGGTAGAGATGGCGCAAAGCATTAAATTATTGAACCTACCAGCCTCTAAATTAGACATCGGTAAACTAACCTTTGAATACCACAGGAAGAGGTCACGATAAACAGTACTTCTACTTTTCTTTCTAAAAAACTAAAAGCGGCAAAACAACAACCCAAGATGCAGCCCAAAGACGTTGTTCTGTATGGATTTGGACGAATTGGGCGATTGGTCGCACGCGAATTAATGGGGAAATCAGCAAGCGGAAGTCAACTACGACTTCGGGCGATTGTGACTCGTGGACACATAACTCCTTCTGTTTTAGAAAAACGAGCCGCCTTGTTGCGAAGCGATTCGATTCATGGTGATTTTCAAGGAACCGTTCGGATCGATACAAAATTGAAAGCCTTAATTGTAAATGGGATGACCGTTTATATCATCTCCGCTTCTAAACCAGAAGCAATAGATTATACCGCCTATGGTATACACGATGCTTTAGTAATTGACAACACAGGAGTTTTTCGAGATCAAGAAGCACTGCAAAGACATCTGAATGCTAAGGGAACAAAAAAAGTCTTATTAACTGCCCCTGGAAAACACATTCCAAATATTGTGCATGGTGTCAATCATTTAGAACACTCGCCCGATTCGGTCGATATTTTCTCAGCGGCTTCGTGTACTACAAATGCCATCACCCCTATTTTAAAAGTGATTGAAGATGCTATAGGAATTGTCCATGGCCATTTGGAAACCATTCATGCGTACACCAATGACCAGAATTTGGTGGATAATATGCATTCTAAATACAGACGAGGCCGAGCGGCAGCACTTAATATGGTCATTACCGAAACGGGAGCTGGAAAAGCAGTGAGTAAAGCGATTCCTAGTCTAATGAATAAACTCACTTCAAACGCCATTCGAGTGCCCGTCCCAAATGGAAGTTTAGCTATTTTAAATCTTGAAATTAAAAAATCAACGACTCTAAAATTTGTAAACCATCTTATTAAAACCGCTGCACTTTCAGGACCATTGGTCGAACAAATCAAGTATGAGCTAAATGACGAACTCGTTTCCAGTGATATTGTTGGGTGTACGGCTCCAGCAATTTTTGATAGTAAAGCCACTTTAATTGGTCCTAAAGGGAAAAATATAATCTTGTATATATGGTATGATAATGAGTTTGGATACAGCCATCAAGTAATTCGATTGGCAAAATACATTGCCAAAGTAAGGCGATTCACTTACTATTAGATTTTTTCAATTCGTTATCTTTGCCATCTAAATTTAGCAGATGCGTATAGACATCATTACCGTGTTACCAGAATTGATTAAAAGCCCATTTGAAGCGTCCATACTAAAGCGCGCGATCGAAGCAGGCTTGGTTAGTGTTCATTTTCACAACTTACGGGACTATACTTCAGACACTTATAAATCCATTGACGACACCCAATTTGGAGGAGGTGCAGGAATGGTGATGATGATAGAACCTATTGATAAATGCATCAGTCAATTAAAATCCGAGCGCCCTTATGATGACGTCATTTATATGACACCCGATGGCGAAACACTCAATCAAGGCATGGCCAATCAACTGTCGATGAAAGGAAATTTAATCATCCTTTGTGGTCATTATAAAGGAGTAGATCAGCGCGTTCGTGATCAATTTATCACCAAAGAAATCTCTATTGGAGACTATGTGCTTTCTGGGGGTGAGTTAGGAGCTGCTGTGTTATGTGATGCAATTATCCGACTCATTCCAGGGGTTTTAGGCAATGAAACATCAGCCTTAACCGATTCATTTCAGGATGGATTATTAGCACCCCCTATTTACACTAAACCAAGAGATTATAAAGGTTGGATCGTTCCCGATATTTTATGGAGTGGCAACTTTCCTAAGATTGAAAAATGGCGTGAGGAACAGGCACTTGAACACACAAAAAATCGACGTCCCGATTTGTTGGAAGATTAAAAATATTTCTATAACCAAATTTTTTGCATAATAAAGTTTCTACCTTTCTGTTTTTACTTATATTTGCACCCAATTTCGAGTTAACCTCTGGCGAGAATCGTGTATGTTGTTTCGAATTCATATATAAAAATTAAAACATGGAATCCTTAATTAAATTTGTACAAGACGAATTTGTAGCAAAAAAAGACTTTCCTGAATTTGCAGCTGGTGACACCATCACTGTTTATTACGAAATTAGAGAAGGCGAAAAAGTACGTACACAGTTCTACCGAGGCGTGGTTCTTCAAAGAAGAGGCTCAGGAAGTTCTGAAACATTTACCATCAGAAAAATGTCTGGTACTGTAGGTGTAGAACGTATTTTCCCGGTAAACTTACCAGCCTTACAGAAAATTGAAGTCAACAAACGTGGTAAAGTTAGAAGAGCTCGTATCTTTTACTTTAGAGAACTTACTGGTAAAAAAGCCAGAATCAAAGAAAGAAGACGTTAGTCCGATTTTCAATTTAAACTCTCAAAAAAGCTCTAATTATTTAGAGTTTTTTTTTTGCTTTATTTCTCAGAATAATACCTTTTAAGTTATTAAAATATCAATAGTACGTTTTATGATTATTTTTCGATATAAATTACTCTATAAAATCATTGCAATTTCATATATTTGCACGCCTTAATTCACGTAAGGTCAGACCTATTTTTACTGAAGATAAACTAAACTTTATTCGCCCATCATGGCTAACATCATTTATACCATCACTGACGAAGCCCCTGCATTAGCAACACGCTCGTTTTTACCTATTGTTAAATCTTTTTTAGAAAGCTCAGGCGTTGAAATTGAAACAAAAGACATTTCTTTAGCAGCCCGAATCCTCTCAACCTTTCCAGAATTTTTATCGGAGGCGCAACAAGTAGAAGATGCGTTGGCTGAACTTGGGAAATTAGTCACCAAACCGGAAGCAAATATTGTTAAACTTCCAAATATTAGTGCTTCTATTCCTCAACTGAAAGCGGCCATCAGTGAACTACAATCGCATGGATTTGCAATCCCTAGCTATCCAGATACCCCAAAAAATGAGGATGATAAAGTTATAAAATCACGTTTTGACAAAATTAAAGGAAGTGCTGTAAACCCAGTACTAAGAGAAGGGAATTCCGATCGTCGAGCGCCAAAAGCAGTTAAAAATTATGCCAAGAAAAACCCACACAGTATGGGCGCTTGGTCGGCTGAATCAAAAACCCATGTAGCTACAATGACTGCTGGTGATTTTGCACATAACGAAAAATCTATAACGGTTGCCAATGCAACTGACGTTCATATTGTTCATACAGATACTAAGGATCAAACAACGACTTTAAAATCAAACATTTCGCTTTTAGAAGGTGAAATTATTGATGCAACTGTCATGAGTCTTCAAGCGCTGAAATCTTTTTTAGCAACCGAAATAAACGATGCTAAGGCTCAAGGTGTGTTGTTATCACTTCATATGAAAGCAACGATGATGAAGGTGAGTGATCCGATTATTTTTGGACATGCGGTTCGTATTTTTTTTGCAGATGTATTTGAAAAGCACCAAGTTATTTTCGATGAAATTGGGGTCGATGCTAATAACGGATATGGAAATGTTTTAGAAAAAGTCGCTGGACTCCCCACTGAAAAGCGTCAAGAAATTGAAGCTGATTTTGCAGTTGCAATTTCAAATGGCCCTGATTTAGCGATGGTTAATTCTGATAAAGGGATTACTAATTTACACGTACCTAGCCACGTCATTATCGATGCGTCGATGCCTGCTATGATCCGTACTTCAGGACAAATGTGGAATGCAGACGGCAAAGCACAAGATACCAAAGCTATCATTCCAGATAGTAGTTATGCTGGAATTTACACCGCTACCATCGATTTTTGTAAAGCAAATGGCGCATTTGATCCAACAACAATGGGAACGGTTCCTAATGTAGGTTTGATGGCGCAAAAAGCAGAAGAATACGGCTCTCATGATAAAACCTTTGAAATTCAATCAAACGGCCGTGTAGATGTGATTGATTCAAATGGAACTGTTTTAATCTCACACCCAGTAGAAACAGGAGACCTCTGGCGTATGTGTCAGGTAAAAGATGCTCCAATACAAGACTGGGTAAAGTTAGCAGTCACCCGTGCTCAGGCCTCACAAGTCCCTGCCATATTTTGGTTAGATGCAAAAAGAGCCCACGATGCAGAACTTATTAAAAAAGTAAATACTTATTTAAAAAATCATGATACGGATGGATTAGACCTTCAGATTCTATCGCCAATAGACGCTACACATTACACACTTTCTCGATTAAAACAAGGACTGGATACGATTTCGGTTTCAGGGAACGTACTGAGAGATTATCTCACCGATTTATTTCCAATCCTTGAGGTTGGAACCAGTGCCAAAATGCTTTCTATTGTTCCCTTAATGAACGGCGGTGGCTTATTTGAAACTGGCGCCGGTGGATCTGCACCAAAACACGTTGAGCAATTTATCAATGAGAACCATTTACGTTGGGATTCATTAGGCGAGTTTTTGGCATTAGCGGTGTCTTTAGAACACTTTAGTCAAGTCAATTCGAACCCTAAAGCAGCGGTTCTTGGAGCGGCTTTAGATGATGCAACCGAGAAGCTTTTGGATGAAATGAAATCGCCCTCACGACGTGTCAACGAACTCGATAACAGAGGTAGTCATTTTTATTTAACACTCTATTGGGCTCAAGCTTTGGCGATACAAACAAAGGATTCTGAATTAAAAGCAGAATTTAAAATGATCGCAGCAGCACTGTTAGAGAATGAAGAAACGATTGTAAAGGAATTAATTGAAGTACAAGGAAGCCCCGTCTCTACTGGAGGGTATTATCTGCCAAGTTCTGATAAAACAGAGCAAGCAATGCGACCAAGTGCCACATTAAATAAAATCATAGGATCGTAAAATTCTATCAAAATAATTTGTTAAAAGCACCTCTTTGAGGTGCTTTTTCTTTTAATTTTGTAATCTAAAATTTAACCAATGAAACGGCTCTTCTTTTTCTTTTTAGTAGGACTTAATTTAAATGTATATGCGCAAGAAAAATTCACACTCAGTGGATCGATCTTTGAAGCAGAAGGACAAGAAACTCTCATCGGAGCAAATGTTCTAATTCTTGATCTTAAGACTGGAACCATTTCGAACGAATATGGCTTCTACTCCATCACGCTAGAAAAAGGTACCTACCAAATTACCATCAGCTCAATTGGGTATGCTAGCTTACAAGAAACCATTACTTTGGACCGTGATATTAGTCAAAACTTCACACTCAATGAAGCTCGTGAAAGCTTGGACGAAGTTTTGATTGAGACTAATATTGAAACCTTAAACATCAAAACCCCACAAATGAGTGTCAACTCCTTATCGGCGTCGAGTATCAAACAAATTCCTGTGGTGTTTGGAGAATCAGATGTGATTAAAGCAATTACACTTTTACCAGGTGTTTCCAGTGCTGGTGAAGGGGCTGCCGGTTTTAATGTTCGTGGGGGTGCTGCGGATCAGAATTTAATTTTATTAGATGAAGCAACCATTTTTAACTCATCTCATCTCTTTGGACTGTTCTCGGTATTTAATCCCGATGCAATTAAAAATTTAAAATTATATAAAGGTGGAATTCCTGCAAAATACGGCGGTCGGGTGGCTTCGGTCTTAGATATTTATCAAAAAGAAGGGAATAAAAATGAATTTCATGCCAACGGAGGCATTGGTCTAGTAGCGAGTCGTTTGTTACTAGAAGGGCCCATCAAAAAAGGATCTGGTTCCTTTCTTTTGGGCGGACGTGCGACCTATGCACATTTATTTTTGCCTTTGTTTGACATTGATAATATTGCTTATTTTTATGATTTAAACACAAAATTAAGCTACAAAATCAACCAAAAAAATAACATCTATTTATCGGGTTATTTTGGACGTGACGTTTTTAATGTCTCTGAAAGTTTTGAAAACACCTACGGAAATACCGTTGTGAATTTTCGTTGGAATCACTTATTCTCAGATCAACTGTTTTCAAACTTATCTCTAATTTATTCTGACTACTACTATGGATTGAATTTGAATTTTGTAGGTTTTGAGTGGAATTCTGGGATTCAAAACATGAACATCAAATACGACTTT
Organism: Flavobacteriaceae bacterium; assembly: GCA_029252265.1. GTDB lineage: Bacteria > Bacteroidota > Bacteroidia > Flavobacteriales > Flavobacteriaceae > Hel1-33-131. The sequence goes on from JAQXBT010000066.1 coordinate 21,532, forward strand.
AAACAATACATCAGTGACCGCTACAAACTCGAATATGGAGTGCATAGCACCTACTACCGATTCAATCCTGGAATAATCAGTCCAAATGGCCCAGAATCTGGAATTAATAAAGAAGAACTTACCAATAAATTTGCCTTTGAAAATGCGGTTTATATCGATGTAAATCAGCAAGTCACAGATCGTTTAGCCATAAGTTATGGCGCACGACTCAGTACGTTTTTACGCCTTGGTCAAAAGGAACTTAATGTGTACGAAAACGGTCAAGCCATCCGATTTAATAACGACTTACAATTTTATGAAAAAATAGATCCAATTGGATTTAAAAGTGACGGCCATGGAAAAGTGATCAAATCATTTATGAATCTGGAGCCACGTGTCGCACTTTCCTACCAGTTGGATGAAGAAACGTCCATAAAAACGAGTTACAACCGAATGGCTCAATATTTACACTTGTTATCGAATACAAGTTCCCCGACTCCTTTAGATGTTTGGGCACCGAGTGGCACCTACATCCAACCCCAAATTTTGGATCAAGTAGCCATTGGATACTTTAAAAATTATGAACGCTATTCCTTAGAAGTGGAAAGTTTTTATAAAATCACCCAAAACCGAATTGACTATATCGATGGGGCTAATTTAATAGCAAATAAAGCCATTGAACAGATTGTGCTGAATGGTCAATCGAGAGCCTACGGAATGGAATTATTGTTCCGAAAAAACAAAGGACGTTTCAAAGGCTGGTTTGCATATACCTTATCAAAATCCGAACAACAAACCAAAGGCCGTACCGCTCTAGAACCGGGTATTAATAACGGAAACTGGTACAATACGCCTTATGATAAAACACATGACATATCCATCACTTCGAGTTACGATCTTTCGGAACGATGGAATTTAAATGCTAATTTTATCTTTCAAACGGGGCAACCTACCACCTATCCAAACGGTCAGTATAACTACAATGGTCTCATTGTTCCAACATACGAAGCTCGGAACTCGAGTCGTTTAGACGCTTACCACCGATTTGATGTTTCTGGAACTTATACACCCAAATCAAATAAAGATAGACGCTGGCAAGGGGAATGGGTTTTTAGTATTTACAACCTCTATAACCGAAAAAACACCCAATCGTTAAACTTCAGAGAAAATCAAGATACTGGTCAAAATGAAGCCGTCAAATTATCCTTGTTTGGCGCTGTAGGATCTGTGTCTTATAACTTTAAATTTTAGAGCCATGAAAAAACTATTATTATTGATCGTTATTGGATGCCTAAATACGGCTTGTGAAGAAGTAATTCAACTCGATTTACCAACCGAGACCCCACGATTGGTGATTGAAGCTTCTTTAGAAATGATCCCAGGTGAGTCCATGACACAAATTGTGAAGTTGAGTTTAACAGGCGGTTTTTATCAGGAAGTGAACCCTGCAGTGACCGATGCCTCAGTACAACTAATCGACCTTACCAATAACCAGACCTATAATTTTGTACATAGCACTGCACTCGATGGTGATTATCGATTGCTCTTCACCCCTAGCTTTGATACGGATTATAAAATTAGTGTCGTTTATGACAATGAAACCTATGAATCTACGACTGAACGACTGATGCATGCCGTGCCGATTGATAAATTAGAACAAGGCAACAATACCTCGTTTGGCGGGGATGAAAAAGAAGTATTAATCACTTATACCGACGCTGGGGAGCGTGATGATTTTTATTTATTTGATTTTGGGGAGCAATTGTATTTAGCGACCAAAGACGAATTTTACCAAGGCAATGTATTTACTTTCTCTTATTTCTATGATGATTTAGAAGCGGGCGATGTCGCTACGATTAAAATCATGGGGATTGACGAACGGCATTTTAATTTTATGACTATTCTAATCAATCAAACCCAAGATGGCGGCAGCCCTTTTGATACCACGCCCTCAACAGTACGCGGCAATCTGTCAAATATGACCAACCCGAACCATTATCCAATGGGTTATTTTAGGCTTTCTGAAACCTACAACGCGAGTTTAGTCTTGGAATAGTTTAAAAGTGTTTCAAAAATTCTATTTTTGTATATGACCTTTTCAAAAACCACCGAACAAGATTCGCATTACAACCACTTAGAAACACGCTCAATTAAGGACGTTTTAACAACGATTAATACAGAAGACAAAAAGGTTCCGATAGCGGTTGAAAAAGCAATGCCTCAAATTGAAGCGTTGGTGGCCCAAATTGTTACTAAACTTCAAAATGGAGGGCGGTTGTTTTATATTGGCGCTGGCACAAGTGGACGTTTAGGGATTTTAGATGCTTCCGAGTGCCCACCCACTTTTGGCGTGCCACAGGAAATGGTCATTGGATTGATTGCTGGAGGGGATACCGCCATTAGAAATGCTGTTGAATTTGCCGAAGATGACCGACAACAAGGTTGGAAAGATTTACAAGTACATCAAATCTCGGACGCTGATGTAGTAGTTGGCATCGCCGCTTCTGGCACAACCCCTTATGTGATTGCGGCGCTTGAAGCCTGTCAAAAGGCTTACATTACAACGGCTTGCATCACCTGTAATCAAGGCAGTCCCCTCGCCCATGCCGCCCAATACCCAATTGAAGTCGTCGTCGGCCCCGAAGTTCTCACAGGGAGTTCGCGGATGAAAGCCGGAACCGCACAAAAACTTGTTCTAAATATGATCACCACCACGACCATGATTCAATTAGGGCGGGTCAAAGGCAACAAAATGGTGGACATGCAACTGAGTAACCATAAATTGGTAGGCCGCGCGATTAACATGCTTAGAGACCAACTACAAATTTCTGAAGCCGATGCCAAAGCGCTTTTAGAGAAACATAAAAACGTGCGAAATGCACTTAATAATTACGCAGATGGAAACACCAAAAACTGATAAAGATCTTTTAGTCGAAGGACTCAAAACGATGGGAATAACCTTGTTTCTGTTATTTTTAGGCCCTTTTATATTACATGCAGGGTTTTCAAATCCTGATAAACCGTTATACATTCCTTTAGTGATTGCAGGAATTGTAATTTGTGGCCTTGCCATTTACTTTGGTTTTAAAGGCATCCGTACGATTATGAACAGCCTCTTTGGGTCGAAATAATTTTTTTTATTATATTTATATCAGTTTTAGACTCCAAATCTGATTCTTCACAACCAAGGTAACTCAAGAGTAAGTTGTTTTTTACGACAACTATTAAATCCTAAAACAGAAAGTTCATGATCGCATGGCTTTTATTTTCTAGGAATTAATAGACGATTATTTATAAACTTAAATGAATTACAATGAGAACCGTATTGATATTGATACTTGCCCTTACGACCCAAATTACGTTTGGTCAGAAAGTTACAGAAACCAGGACTGCATCACTTGAGCGTGGCAAATATGATCTTTAAGGAACTGTGTATTTAGAATTATTTGATAATAAATCTCTCGATCTCAGATTTGATACCGATTATTTAACACTAAGCAATGTATACGATGTTCACGTATATCTTAGTACCACTAACGATTATACAGAACCTATTGACACCTCTGAAATGTTTCTTGTCGCAAACATTGGTACAATTAGCGGTTTAAATTATTCTTCTGGCGCAATGACGTTTAATCTCTCTTCGGAGGTCAATATTGACGATTATGATTATATTGTCTTTGTTTGTATTCAATACGGTCGGTTGCACTGGGGAAATGGAACGTTTGGAGAATCAGTCTTAAGTAATAAAACGGGGATAGACAAGAAGAATGAACTCGCCTTTAATCCGATAGCCAAAGCAAGTAAAAAAAAGAAGTAAAAACCATTCTGTATAAGAAAAAAAAGAGGCCATTTAGAGGGAGTTGAAACACAAAATGGTAACATACCATAGTT
>JAQXBT010000065.1 GCA_029252265.1 Flavobacteriaceae bacterium
CTCCGGATAATAGGAGCTTTTGTTCTCGTTTATTATTTCCCGCCGTCCAGTTCATCTTGCCATTCCAGCAATTTTTTCCACTTACCGTCGTATGCTAAGCGGGCTTGTTTTGGCCATGTTCCAGGGACATGCATTTTAAAGGCGTCTCCACCACTGTCTAAGATTGCTTGACACCTTTCAATGTTAGAATCCGCCAAAGCTTTCCAGCTTCTCACGCCATTGTTGTGAAATAGTTGTTGGATTTTTGGCCCAATTCCCTCAATAACCGTCAGGTCATTTTCTTTAATGGGTCTTCCAAACACACTTTTAGCCAAGGCTGCATTAAATAATGATTTAGTAGAATCCACTCTTTTGAAAGAGGCGTCTGTACTTGTTTTTTTATTCTTGCAAGCTTTTAGTTCTGCTTCAAGGCGTTTAATTTGTAATTTATAGTCATCACAATTTTTAGACTCGCTTTGTTTGTTAAGCAATCGACCTAGAAGGTAGCCGAATAACGCAGATAATAGTCCAACGATTAAGGGGATTAGTATACACCAGTTCATAATGTTTTATTTTTTAGTTAATTAATAATTAGTTCTGTTCTTCTATTTTTAGCTTTTCCAGCAGCGGTCCTGTTGGTTGCAATTGGAGCAGATTCTCCTTTTGAGGTCGTTTTGACTTTGTCCCCGTCCACATTCAATTTCAATAACTGTCGTCTAGTGAAATCGGCACGACGCTGTCCAAGTTCCATATTAAATTTGTCTGACCCGTCGCTATCACAATGCCCAACAATGGTGCAAGAACGATCTTCATACGAGTTGAGGTAATCTGCCAGTGCTCCAAGATTAGTATTTTTCAAAGTCAAGTTAGATGTTGCGTGTTTTCCAGACCCAAAATTCATTAAAGTAGGCGATTTTAATAAGTTGTTTTTTAGTGCAGCATTCTGTTTAGAGAAATCTTCAGCGAGTAAAAGCGCGTAAGGACCGTGTAAAACTCCAGAACCGTCCGGTTGAAGACCTTCATTCATGACGCCAGAAGGGAGAATTTTATCAGCTGAAATCCCTTTGGAAGTCAGTTGTTTTTTAATTGCTTCGGCTCGTGCCATCCCTAAATCTCCAAAAGTAGAGGTGTTAGATTCCTCACCTTTAAAATACCCCATTACTTTTAAAACTTTTGATGGGTTTTGAGATAGATGGTTTTTTAGCTTTTCAATTGGGTCATTCAAAGATTCAGGAACAGGCGTTAAAACAGCGTGGCCAGATGTATTGAAATTGAAATTTTCATTGGTCCCAATATCAAAGTCAGCACCAGAAATCGAAAAAGGATTCAGGTTTTTAGAAACAGTATCGGCGTTATTAGAAATGTTTGTTTTGATATTGTTCGTCGCATTCTGACAGTAATTACAACAGAAGTACCAGTAAAGGATACATCCAATAATAATGGAGAATACTATCCCCAACAAATAGGTGGTTTTCTTGCTCATGTGATTTGGTTTTTACGTTGTAAACAGAACAAATCTAATTATCGTGTACTCATAAGACACACAAACAAAAAAAAGGCACATCTAGTGGATGTGACTTTTAAAATAAGAATGTAAATTAATTTATAAATCGAATTTAATTCCTTGCGCTAAAGGTAATTCATCGGAGTAATTAATGGTGTTTGTTTGACGTCGCATATACACTTTCCATGCATCAGAACCAGACTCACGTCCACCGCCCGTTTCTTTTTCACCTCCAAAAGCCCCTCCAATTTCGGCGCCAGAAGTTCCAATATTTACATTGGCAATACCACAGTCAGAACCCGAATATGACAAGAATTTTTCCGCTTCTTTTAGTTCATTGGTCATTATCGCAGACGACAAACCTTGGGCGACTCCATTTTGTTTTTGGATGGCATTTTCTACCGCACCCGTGTATTTCATTAAATATAAAATAGGTGCAAATGTTTCATGCTGCACAATTTCAAAATGGTTTTCGGCTTCAATAATCGCGGGCTTTACATAACAACCGCTTTCATAGCCTTCTCCTTCTAAAACTCCGCCATCAACCAATACGTTGCCTCCTTCAGCTTTTGCTTTTTCAATAGCCGCTAAATAGGTGTTTACAGAATCATGGTCGATTAAAGGTCCAATATGGTTTTTTTCATCTAAAGGATTTCCAATTGTTAATTGCCCATAGGCACCAACAATCGCATCTCTTACTTTATCATATACAGATTCGTGAATAATGAGACGTCGTGTAGACGTACAGCGTTGTCCGCAAGTTCCTACAGCACCAAAAATTGCTCCGGGGACTACCACTTTTAAATCGGCAGTTGGTGTAATAATAATGGCATTATTGCCTCCCAACTCTAGTAAAGATTTTCCAAAACGTTGGGCAACTGTTGCACCAACAATTCGTCCCATTCTTGTAGAACCCGTAGCAGATACTAAAGGCACTCGCGTATCGGCTGTCATCATTTCTCCAACGGTATAATCACCATTAATGATTGAAGAAATTCCTTCAGGCAACTTATTTTCTTTTAAAATCTCAGCAATAATGTTCTGGCAGGCAATAGAGCAAAGCGGGGCTTTTTCAGAACCTTTCCACACACATACATCCCCACAAATCCATGCCAAAGCAGTATTCCAAGCCCACACAGCAACAGGAAAATTAAACGCAGAGATAATACCTACTACTCCAATAGGATGCCATTGTTCTCGCATCACATGACCAGGACGTTCAGAAGGAATGGTTTGCCCGTTTAATTGTCGAGACAATCCAACCGCAAAATCACAGATATCAATCATTTCCTGAACTTCGCCATACCCTTCTTGTAAGGATTTTCCCATTTCATAAGACACTAATTTTCCGAGTGGTTCTTTTAAATCTCTTAGCTTATTTCCAAACTGACGGACAATTTCGCCACGTTGAGGTGCTGGCATTGTTCGCCACTCCGGGAATGCAGCCGTTGCAGCCGTCATCACTGCTTCATAGTCTGCTTGAGAGGTGCAAACCACGCTTCCAATTTTTTGACCATCAACCGGCGAAAAGCTATCGAGGGTAGGGCCATTTCCAAAGCTATTAGCACCTGTTGAAGTTCCTAAGTTTATATCTTTAACTCCAAGGGCATCCAATGCATCTTGAATTTTAAAAGTATTAAAGTTTGTGTTCATTTTTTATAATTTTATAAATCGGTTTGAGTTGCGAATATAATAATTTTATAGCCACTTTAATGATAATTACATAATCATTCCCAGTCGCAAAAAGGATGCTTACTGAGATTAGAGTTGTAATATCTTACATCGCCAGTCACTTCTTGTCCTAGCCAGCTAGGTTTAGAAAAAACGTCATTTTCAGCGCTTAATTCAACCTCAGCAATTACCAATCCAGCATTTAAGCCTTCAAATTCATCAACTTCAAACAGGTGATTGCCGACGGAAACTTCATGCCTTATTTTACGGATGATTGTTTTTTCACACAAGCCTAAAAGTGTCTCGGCGTCTGTTTTAGAAATTTCCTTTTCCCATTCAAACCGACTTAGTCCACTTTGGTTACTTTTTCCCTTAACCGTCATATATCCTTTTTGATCGTTAAGACGAATCCGAACAGACCGCTCGGGATGACTGTTTAAATACCCTTGAGCTATCGTCGATTTTTTTGAAGCTTCTACACGATACCTGTCAGAGATTACCAAAAATTTACGTTCAATTTCAATCATAAAAAATAAGCTAGTGATTAGATGCTCTAAATTTACAGTAAGTCAACCGATTTACCAATACGAAATAGAAAACAACTTTTTTAAACGCTTTCAAGGAGACTTATCTGGAGTAATTGCTAAAAAATATGGAATGAATTCTTTGGTTTGCTAAGATTTCGTTGGGATAACACAACCAATATGCGAATATTCGCAAAAATCCTACTTTCATAGAGGGATTTCGGAGTTGCTTTAGTAATTTTGGAAGCAACTAAATGTATTAAAGTAATGTCCACTCAGCCAAAAATCACCAGATTTAAACAAAACGTTTTGTCCAAATATCAAATATACAACAGTATATTTATGACCCTTCCTTTTAATTCGATTACAAAAACCGGTGCACTTTTGCCGCTTTTTTTTGAAACCTGTAAAAAAGGATTTGCAAATAATGAAGATCCTACAGCGATTGTAGATACGTTCTTTAGAAAATATCAAGCAAGACGATCTCCTAAAAGTCAAATCGATTTGTTGTTTCGTTTTATACAATATATCGAGCGTCAAGTGGTTTTATTTGACGCCATCGAAGATGCCGCCTTCCCTGTTGTTAACAATATGGACGGAATTGGAACTTTGAGAAGTCTAAAAGAAAAAGTAAGCTCTGAGAACAAATTAGAAGTACTTCAAAACTACTTAGAGGAATTCAAAGTGCGTATTGTTTTAACAGCGCATCCAACGCAATTTTACCCGGGATCTGTATTAGGAATCATTACCGATTTAACCGAGGCCATCCGTGAAAATGACTTATTTCGTATCAACGAATTGTTAGCACAATTAGGAAAAACACCTTTCTTTAAACAAGCCAAACCAACGCCTTACGATGAAGCGGTGAGTCTTATTTGGTATTTAGAACATGTGTTTTATAAATCGTTTGGGAGTGTTTATGACTATATTCAGCAAAACATTTTTGACGGCAAACACATTGATAACGATATTATTAATATTGGTTTTTGGCCAGGAGGCGACAGAGATGGGAACCCATTTGTAACCCCAGAAATCACTTTGAAAGTTGCGGGAAGGCTGCGTGAAACGATTATAAAAAATTATTACCGGGACTTAAGAGGTCTTAAAAGAAAATTATCATTTGCGGGGGTTGAAGACCGAGTTGTGGCCTTAGAAGCGGAGCTTTATAAGATTATAACCAACAAAAAATCTACCTTAACATTAGAGTATTTAACGTCAGAGTTAAAAGAAATTAAAGCCGTTGTTATTCAGGAGCACCAGTCACTTTATGCCCCTGAATTGAACAGCCTTTTAAATAAAATTCATTTATTTGGATTCCACTTTTCTACTTTAGATATCCGTCAAGACAGTCGTGCGCATGCTGCGGTATTTAACGATATGGTCAACGTGATGATTGAAAGCGGAAGCTCTAGTTTTCCTGAAAATTATCATGATTTGCCAGAAACAGATCAAATTGAGGTGTTGTCCAATATTAAAGGACGTGTTGATTTTGATTTAATTACGGATAAAAACACATTAAAAGCCTTAAAAACAATGGAGGCGATCAAAACCATTCAGCAGACGAATGGTGAAAAGGCAGCCAATCGTTACATTATTAGTAACAATCAAAGCACGCTCCATGTCATGCAGCTGTATGCAATGCTTAAGCTCGTTGCATTTGAAGAGGAACTAACCGTGGATTTAGCGCCACTTTTTGAAACCATTACAGATTTACAAAATGCACCTTCCGTCATGGAAGACCTTTACTCTAATCCGGAATATGCAGCGCACTTAAAAGCGCGAGGAAATAGACAAACCATTATGCTCGGGTTTAGTGACGGCACCAAGGACGGCGGTTATTTAATGGCCAATTGGGCGATTTATCAAGCAAAAGAGTTGTTAACGGCGATGTCTAGAAAGTATGATGTTACGGTTATTTTCTTTGATGGTCGGGGTGGACCACCAGCTAGAGGTGGTGGAAAAACACATAATTTCTATGCGTCTCTAGGACCAACAATTGAAGATAAAGAAGTGCAGCTTACGATTCAAGGGCAGACCATAAGTTCTAATTTTGGAACGTTAGAGTCCTCACAATATAACCTTGAACAATTGATTAGTTCAGGGATTCACAATAGCTTAAGTGATAAAGACCTAAGAATGACTCCTCAAAACAGAGTGGTGATGGCGCAGTTATCTAAACTAAGTTATGAAGCGTATGTGAACTTTAAAGCGCATCCAAAGTTCATTCCTTACCTAGAAAACATGAGCACGCTTAAGTATTATGCGAAAACCAATATTGGTAGCCGTCCGTCCAAGCGAGGCAAAGCGGAAGGACTCGTGTTCGAAGATTTGCGCGCCATTCCTTTTGTAGGCTCATGGAGTCAATTGAAACAAAATGTGCCTGGATTTTTTGGAGTAGGAACTGCTTTGAAGCATTATGAAGATATTGGAGAGTTTGAAAAAGCACAACACTTATTTAAAACTTCTGATTTTTTCAAAACGTTGATTGAAAACAGTATGATGTCCTTATCTAAATCGTTCTTTGATTTGACCAAATATATGTCTGAAGATCCAGAGTATGGCGAATTTTGGAATGTGATTTACACTGAGTATGTTACCACCAAGCGATTGTTGTTAAAACTAACAGGTTATGACGAGTTGATGCAAGAAGAGCTTGCTGGAAAGGCTTCTATCTCGGTGCGAGAGTCTATCGTATTGCCTTTATTAACAATACAGCAATATGCATTGAAAATGATTCAGGAGCTAGAAAAAGAATCTCCAAGAGACGAGGATCAAATTAAAACTTATGAAAAGATTGTAATGCGCTCTCTATTTGGAAATATTAATGCCAGTCGAAACTCAGCATAAATGAAAACACTTTAAATTAAAAAACCTCAAAAGATATCTTTTGAGGTTTTTTTTTGACTAATTAAACAAGGTGGTTAATGCTCATTTAACCTAAAATCTGGGTAAGCATCCATTTGGTGTTCGTGGGCATCAAGACCTTCTAGTTCTTCTCGTTCCGAGACTCTAATGCCTATGGTCTTCTTTAATGCGAAGATGATAAGGAAAGAAGTCGCGATACAGAACACAGCGTAACATAAAACTCCAATGAGTTGAACGAGAAACTGATCAACCCCTGCTTTGGCGCCAAAAAGTCCAACAGCTAAGGTTCCCCAGACACCACAAATAAGGTGTACAGCAATGGCCCCTACGGGGTCATCTAATTTTATTTTATCAACTAAGCTCACTGCAAATACTATAAGTGCACCAGCAATTACTCCAATTAGAATAGCATCTTCTGGGCTCATTTGGTCTGCACCTGCGGTAATCCCTACAAGTCCACCTAAAATACCATTTAGGAACATTGTTAAATCTAAGTTTTTATATAAGATCGTTGAAGTAATCATTGCGACGACACCGCCAGCGGCAGCGGCCAAACAAGTGGTTACCAAAGTTAAGGACGTTGCTTCGGGATTTGCTGATAAAACAGAACCGCCGTTAAACCCAAACCAGCCCAACCAAAGGATAAGAACTCCAGCCGTTGCTAATGGGATGTTGTGTCCTGGAATGGCCTGGGACGTTCCATTATAAAACTTCCCAATCCGAGCTCCTAAAAGATAAACAGCGACTAAAGCAGCCCATCCCCCTACAGAGTGGACAAGGGTAGATCCAGCAAAATCATAAAAGCCTTCCGCATCTCCTATGGTTAGCGACGATAAAAATCCGCCGCCCCATTGCCAAGATCCAGCAATTGGATAGACAAATCCGAGATATACAACCGTAAAAATCATAAAGGCTCCGATTTTCATACGTTCCGCAACGGCTCCAGAAACAATTGTTGCTGCGGTTGCGGCAAACATGCCTTGGAATAAAAAGTCGGTCCACCACGTATAGCCACCATCGGCATACTCGGCAGTCATGCCGTTTTCTGGTGGGCTTATCCCAGGAACAATAGATCCTATAAACCCATTAAAATCTCCAGGGTACATTAAGTTAAAGCCTATCATGTAGTAAAGGAGAAGCCCAACAGTTATAATAAAGATGTTTTTAAATAAAATATTAATTGTATTTTTTTGACGTGTGAGCCCAATTTCTAGAAATGCAAATCCAGTATGCATAAAGAAAACGAGCGCCGTACAGATCATCATCCATACGTTATTGATAGTTAGTAATTCCATGGTTGTTATTTTAATGTATTTCCGCCTTTTTCGCCGGTTCTAATTCTATATACTTCATCGACCTGTGATACAAAGATTTTTCCATCACCAACATCGCCCGTAGAGCCTGCTGAAAGGATCGCCTTGATGGTTACATCTTCAAAATCATCATTTACGACAATAGATAAATAACGTCTTTGGATATCACTCGTGCTGTAAGAAACACCTCTGTATACATGGCCTTCTTTTTCGTTCCCAAGGCCTGTAACGTCCCAGTACGAGAAAAAATTTACACCGACTTCGTGCAGGGCCTTTTTGACACTAGAAAATTTAGATTTTCTAATGATTGCTTCTACTTTTTTCATTGGTTTTAAGTTTAGTTTGAAATCAAAAATAATTAAAAATATAAATACCCCTAAAAATTTAGGGGTATAGTATATATTTTTATGAATATGACAATAATACCCTGTTTATTTTGAAGGGCTTGTTGATAAACAGCATTAAACATAAAAACCCTAGAAGCGCGAGCCCCTAAGGTTTTTAACACAAACTAAAAATCACAAACTAATTTTTAATTTTTTTAGAGTAAATGAATACTCCATATTTTTTTGAAGTTAGTCTTGACCTCTTTCTCTTTTACCAGGATATGCAATAGATCCGTGCTCTGAGATGTCTAATCCAGCAACTTCTTCTTCTTCAGTAACTCGCAATCCAACAGTGTACTTAAGGACTCCAAAGACTACAAAGGAAAGAACGACAGCCCATACAGCATATGCCAACCCTCCAGTCAATTGTGCTACAAGTTGAGCAGAACCACCTCCGTTAAAAATCCCAAGTCCAGCATCGCCGTCTACACCCCAAAGTCCGATAACAATCGTTCCCCAGAATCCAACAACACCGTGAACAGATGCCGCACCAATAGCATCGTCAATTTTAAGTTTCTTTTCGATGATTTCAATAGAGAATACAACGATGATACCACCAATTAAACCCGCTAATACAGCACCACCAGCCGTCATGTTTCCACACCCTGCAGTAATACTTACTAAACCAGCTAAAGCACCATTTAATGATTGCGCTAAGTTTGGCTTACCGTACCAGATCCATGTTGTAATAAGCGCCCCTAAGGCACCCGCAGCAGCAGAAAGATTCGTGATTAAAACCACTGTAGAAGCAGCAACTGCATCGTCTCCACCCCAAGCAAGTTGAGATCCACCGTTAAAACCAAACCATCCTAACCAAAGGATAAACACCCCTAAGGTTGCTAATATTTGGTTGTGACCTGGAATAGGCATTACTTTTCCGTCAATGTATTTTCCAATTCTAGGACCTACCATATAAGCAGCAACTAAAGCAGCAAAACCACCGACAGCATGAACGATTGAAGAACCAGCAAAGTCAATAAAACCGAGCTCAGTTAACCAACCCGATCCTTGCCATTGCCATCCCCCTGCAATTGGGTAGATAATAGCCGTCATTACGATTGAAAAGATAATGTACGTTGAGTACTTAGTTCTTCCAGCAATTGCGCCAGAAACAATTGTTGCAGCAGTCGCAGCAAACATTGTTTGGAAGAATAAATCAGCGCCTTCACCTTGCATAATTCCACTCCAGAAGAACCAACCATTGGTGGTGTCTCCATACATGAGAGAGTATCCTACAAACCAGTAGGTAAGAGAACCTACAGCGATATCAAGCAAGTTTTTCATTGCGATGTTCACTGCGTTTTTTGAACGTGTCATTCCAGATTCTACTAAAGTAAAACCAGCCTGCATAAAGAACACTAAGATACCAGATAACAGCATCCATAACATTCCCATGTCGTCCTTGATCGCTCCAGCAAGACTCTCAACCGCAGCGGCATCCTGTATTACTAGAGGTAAGTTGTTAATTAAATGTGACATAAATTATATATTT